>NZ_CP180537.1:3562500-3919628 GCF_047777955.1 Oleiharenicola sp. Vm1 | reverse complement strand
GCGGAGGTATTTTTCCGGCGTATTGTAGGCGGGGACGACGACACTGATGAGCGGGCCGCCGGCCTTCACGAGGGCATCGGCGTCCTGCTGGAGCACGGTGCGGAGGCGCGGTGTGAGGCGGTTGTGCCAGCACCAGCGGGTGTAGGGGGCTTGATCGCGGCGGCGGACGAGGGCGGCGGGGACCTTCGGGGCCTCGCCGCGGCTGAGCGTTTGCGCGAGGTGGTCTCGGAGGCGGGCGATCTCGGCGCGCGATTCCTTCCACGAGTCGAACGCGTAGCGTCCGAGCGCGGCGCCGCGGACGAAGGCGGCAACGACCTTGTAGAAATAGAACGGCTTGAAGACCGGGATCGGGCCGGAGTGCTCGTCGCGTCGGTCGAGATACATGCGGCGGGCGAAGGCGAGTTCGCGGCGGCCGTCGCCGGTCTCGGCGAAGATCTTCAGGTTGGCGGGCGAGGGCGTGTCCTTGCGGATGTCCACGAGGCCATAGTAGCCGGACTTGCCGGCGCCGGGGTGGTCCTGGCGGTGGGCGGCGACGTCGGGGCGGTCCTTGGGGAAGACGAGTTTGTTTTCCGTGAGGACGCCGGTGGTGGCGCTGAGTTGCTGGATCTCGCAGCCGACGCCGAAGGTCCAGCCGGTGATGCGGAATTTCTCGTAGCCGGCGTTGATCCAGAAGCCGGGGTTCTCGATGAAGCCCTGGAAGCGCGGGCCGGCGACGACGTCGCTGGTGGCGGTGAGGACGTCGGCGAGCACGGCGTCTGTCTCGCGGCAGAGCTCGCCCCAGGAGGCGCGGTGGAAGTAGCGGTAGAGGTGGTGAAGGGTCTGGTAAACCGTGCCGGCGCGGAGGATTTTCTTCGGCTTGGTGGCGTCGGCGGGCAGGGCGGAGGTGTCGAGCGCGGTGCGGAAGAACTCGCGCCATTGCGTGCCGTCGTGCCAGTCGAGCGCAAGTTCGCGAGCGCCGCGCCAGACCTGGGCGCGCTGGATAAAGCCGGTGCGGCGCGCTTTGAGCCCGCCACCAAAGGCCGCTTCGGTGTCGGGCCGGTCGAGGCCGTAGATGCCGAGGGTAGCGCGACGATCGACGCGCGCGCGGATGTCGATGCAGCCCGGTTCCATGGCGGTGTGGAGCCAGCCGGTGATCTCGATGCCGGCCCCAGTCGGACGCCACGAGGTCGGGCTATCGATGTGGAATTGCGGCGCGGCGGGAACGGTCATTGCAAGGGGCCGAAATCAAACGGCGGCGCGGGGGCCAGTAAAGCCTCTTCCGGGCCGGTGGCTCGGCAGGCAATTGGGGGTTGCGCACCGCGGGGATTGCTGGGTTTGTTGCGCGAATGGTTTCGATTCCCACCGCCGCGGCACGCCGCTGGGACATGCCGCTCGCGATCGTGCTGTTTGGGGCGCTGCTCGGGTTGCACGGCTGGCTGTTGTCAGCCGGCTGGCAGAATGGCAACCTGCCGGGACAGGAATTCCGACAGGCGCAGACGGCGCTCAGCGCGCTGTTCGTGCAGCGCGACCAGGATTTCGCGCTGACTTATCCGACGCCGGTGCTCGGGGCGCCGTGGACCGCGCCAATGGAGTTTCCCCTCTACCAGTGGACGGTGGCGAAGCTCAGCGACTGGACCGGGCTGCCGCTGGTGCAGGCCGGGCGTGCGGTAACGGCGGCGGGCTTCTACCTGGCGGTGGCGGGACTGCTGCCGCTGCTCGGGGCGCTCGGCTGCCGCGGCCCGCAGCGGTGGATCGCCGCCTCGTTCGCCCTGACCTGCCCGATCTATGTGTTCTACTCGCGCGCGTTCTTGATCGAGACGATGGCGCTGGCGTTCGCGGTCTGGTTCCTGGTGGCGTTTCTGCGCTGGATGGAGCGGCCGGCTTGGTCGTGGTTCGTGCTCGTCTCCCTGCTGGGTGCGGGCGCCGCGCTGGTGAAGATCACGACCTTCATGGTCTTTCTCGTGCCGGCGGGGCTGGTGACAGCCGGGCGCATGTGGCGGACGCGGGCGGCGGGGCTCGGCGCCGTCGCGCGCACGGGGATGGGGGCGATGGCGGCGATCGCGTTGCCTCTGGCGGCGGGCGCGTGGTGGACACGCTTTGCCGATGCGGTGAAGCATGCCAGTATCAACACGCGGTTTCTTGAGTCGACGAATCTCGTAGGCTTCAACTTCGGCACGAGCCACGACCGTTTTTCCTCAATCACTTGGATGCTTCATTGGCGGAACCTCTCGCACGGTGTGGCCGCCCCGGGACTGCTGCTGGTGGTGGTGCTGCTCGGAGTCACGGTCAGCCGGCGGCAGTGGCGTCCGGTCACATTCGGCCTGCTCTGCTATGTGGTGCCGCTGATTCTGTTCCCAGTGCTCTATTCGTGGCACGATTACTATTCGATCGCGAATGCATTTTTCCTGCTTGCCGCGGTTGGCGTGGTGGTGGCGAGTGCCTGGGAGGCGCGGCCGCGCTGGCTGGTGTGGGGGGCGCTCACCGTGGCGCACGCGAGCCAGCTGTGGACCTACCGCGACGTGTATTTCGGCTTGCAGCAGGAGTGGAGCCCGGGTGGGAGCGATTTGACCAAAGCAGTGCGCGCGATGACGAATCCCGACGAGGTGATTGTCGGGGCGGGTTTCGACTGGGACTCGCGACTGCCCTTCTATACCCAGCGGCGTGCGTTGATGATCCGCTTTGGCATGGAAAACGATTGGCGCTATCTGGAGGAGGCGTTCCATGGACAGGCGGGTCAGCCGGTGACCGTGTTCGTATGCCAGGGTGAGCGAGCGGCCGATCCTAACCTGCTCGGATTGCTGGAGCGTCATTTCGACATCGATCCGCGCCCGATCTTCCGGTGGAGAGATGCGACGGTGTTCGGTCGCAAAGATCGGCGCGGGATCATGATCGACGCCGTGCGGCGCACGCCGGCGGTTCCGGAGGTGCAGCTCGACGCCTCTGCCGCCGCGGAAAAGTGGACGATGATGGGCCGCGAAATGCGCGAGGCGGACCTGCTCGAACGCGACCGCCTGCTGCTCGCCCTCCTCGGCGAGAAGCCGGTGAAGGTCTTCACGGAATTCGGCCTCAGCCGCATGGACCAAGAAGGCCGGCCGGTGCTCTTCGCGCATGCCGAGACCCGCTTCTGGTTCATGGTCCCAGCAGGGCGGAGTGTTGTGCGCGCCGAGTTTTGCGTGATGGCGGGGGCCTACGAATGCCCGGAGCCCGAGCGGTCCGATGGCGTGGAGTTTACCTTGGACGAGGAGAGACCGGACGGCACACGGGTGCGGTTGGGCTCGGTGTTCCTCGATCCCGGTCGCCAACCGGCTGACCGGGGCTTCCACACTTTGGAAGCGGTGGTCGAGCGGGCCGAGCCGAGCACGATCATAGTCTCATCCGGACCGGGACCGCGGGGAAACAAGGCGCGCGACTGGGCGGCGTTCTCGGCCGTCCGCATCCAGCGGGCGGCCGGGCGGCGCTGAATTTAGCGGATCTCGATACGGCCCCAGTAAGCCCAGTCGTTCGTGACGTTGTCCCGGGGACCGGGGGTGAAGCGTAGGACGATTGTGCCGCGCAACGGGCCGATGTGGTCCAGCTCCAGCTTCTGGCGGCCGCGGTCGGCGGCGCGGTGCAGCGGATCAAGGTCGCGATGCGCCAGCACGCGGGTGAGCCCGCTGGGTTGCCGCTCCAACACGTCGACGCCGATGCCATCGGTGACGGTGCCGCCACCGGCGAAGGCCGCGTCGGGCAATCCGAACTCCGCCGTGATCGACTGTGCGCCGGCGGGCGCGGCGAAGCGCAATTCCGACGGTGCGTGGGCGTTCAACACCGGCTGCCCTTCCAGCGTGCCGGCGCTCATGCCGTAACGCGTGCGCCCCTCCTGCGGGCGCGGGGTGAACAGCGGGAGGTCCAGCACCGCGGCGGGCACCGGATTCAGGGCTTCATCCGTCGCAACGGGGCGCGTTGCGACGGCGAGTTCGACGTCAGGGAAGGTCTTTCCGGTCACGCGTGCGAGCGCGGATGCGAGCAGGTCCTCCGCAAGGTAAAGATCGCCGGCCTCGCTCGTGGCAAGGGGCGCGGCGTTGAGATTGAAACGCTCGGTGCGCCAGCGAATGAAAGTCGGCGATCGGCGCAGGGCCTCGGAGCGGACCAGCAGCGCCGAGATGCGGCGCGAACCGAGGCGGGCGACCACCATTTCGAGGGCCGGGAGGTCGTCCTCGCGGCCGCTTGGCACCATGAGCACGCGGCGCTGTGCGTAGTAGGGCACGAGGGCGTTCCAGTCCCAGCCGTAGATAAGCACGACGTCTTCGGCGGGCACCGTGGTGCGGATCACCTCGGCGATGCCCGGAGGCTGCGGCAGGTCGCGACGCGCGTAGTCGGCGTAACCGCGCTGGTAGACCAGCAGCTGCCCGCCCAGAAAGGCCGCGAGTAGCACGAGCCGGGCCCCGTGGGGCAGGCGCTCGCTGTCCCAGATGCCGACTAACAGCAGGCCCGCGCCCGTGAGCAGCAGGAGGGCGTTCGCGCTGTAATAGTAGTCATGGAAGAAAAACAGGTTCGAGAACAGCAGTAGGCCGCCGAGGAAGAGCGCGGCGCACCACAACGCCGCTCGACGCAGCTGCGGCGGCGCCAGGGTCAGGCCCACGAGCAGGACGACTAGTGCAGCCTCGCCGAGAACGAAGCCGGAGATATTACTTCCGCAGCGCTCCCAGAACTCCGCAGACAGGCGTTGCTCGAACGTGCCCCAGTTCCACTTTGTCAATTCGCGCGAGGTGAGGAAACCGGTGTAGGGATTCGAATCTTTCACCAGGTCGGAGTGTTTCACCCACCATCCGCCGACGGCCAGGGCGAGTGCGACGGGCGCAGCGGCCAGCGCGAGGCCCTTGCCGCGGACCGGGCCGGGCGGCAGCTGCCGCCACTGCCACCAAGCCAGCAGCGCGGCGGGCGGGCAGAAGATAAGGAACGTCGTCACCTTGGCCAGTGCCGCGCCGGTGGCCGCGCCCGCCGCCACGGCGGACCAGCGCAAGCTGCCGTCCCGCACGGCGCGCGCGACCGCGAACGCGAACCACGCTGCGCCGCAGAGCGCGGTCGTCTCGATCATGAACGTCCGAGCATAGAAGAGATACGTCGGCGAGGTCAGCACGGCGCTGACCACGAGCAGGCGGCGCGGCCGATCTAGGCCGAGCATGCCTGCGAATCCGGTGACAGCGGGCAGCGTGGCGAAGAAGAAAAGGAGGCTCACGCTGCGCGCGGTCGGCTCCAGGCCGGTGCCGAGCAGGTCGCTCGCGCGAGCGACGAGCCATTGGTAGACGGGAAACTCCATCGGCACCGACCACGGTGGGCCGAATAACGGGGTCTCATAATCGAGCCGGTAGCCGGCCGCCTTTATCCAATATGCCGAGACCGCGGTCTGGAGCTGGCGGAACTCGTGGCGATCGAGGATCGAGGCCTGCCACCCGCGGGTGGTGAACCAAAGCGCGGCCGTCAGCGTCAGTGCGAACACCACGTAAGGCGTGCGCGCGGAGCCGGGGCGGGCGGATGGGGCGCTCATGTCAGTGTCCCGCGTAGCCGGCGGCAGCGCGCCGAATGCCCTCCGCCAGCGCAACCTGCGGCTGCCAGCCGGTCGCGGCGGCGAGGCGCGAGTTGTCCAAGCGGCTGTCCTGCACGTCCCAGGTGGGCGCGGGCGTCCGGGTCAGCCGAATCTTCTTCTCCGTGGCGGCTTCGACCAGTGCGATGATTTCCTCGACCGAGTGCGATTCGCCGGCGGCGAGGTTGAATACGCCGCACAGGCGGCGCGCGACAACCAGTTCGAGGGCACTAAGGAAGTCGGTATAGTAGAGAAAGTCTTTCCGGGCGCGACCGTCGCCCCAGAGCGTGAGGGACTGGCCCTCCACCGCGCAACGCAGGGCGTGGGCGATGAGCCCCTGCTGACGGCTTTTCGGCACGGGGTAGCCGTAGGGGTTTGAGATGCGCAGGATCGTGCATGGCAGGCCGTCACGTTCGGCGCGCGCCCGGATGAGTTGCTCGGCAGCGAGCTTGGCGCGGCCGTAACGGCCGACGGGAGCGCAGGCGTCGTCCTCGCGATTGGGGCGACCGGGTGCGTTCCCGTAGACGGCGCCGCCGGTGGAAAAGAACACGAAGTGCGTCCGGCTCCGCGTCGGGACGGCTGCCAGCGCGTCGAGCAGCTGCTCCAGCTGGGGGAGGTCGTGGCGTTCCTCGCTGCCAGGGTGGGCTTCCGACGAGGCCGGCAGCGTGCTCCATGCGAGGTGCAATAGCGTGGCACATCCCTCGAGTCCGCCAGGACGGAGCAGGTCCGCGTTGGTGCGAAAACCCGGCGCGCCGACCCGGGAGAACAGCTCGACGTGGTGCGCCGGGGCGCGGAAATGATCCGCAATCAGCGAGGCCAAGCGGCCCCGCCCGCCGGTGACGAACACGCGCTGGGGCTGGTCGGACATGCTCAGGACGGTGCCAGTGCCAGATAGAACTTGGCAAGCGCCTCCGCACTGCGTCGCCAGCTGAAATTCTCCTCGGCGAACCGCGCCGCTCCTGTCGCCAACCGTGCGGCGAGCGCCGAGTCGGCGCGTAGCGCACGCACGGCGCTGACGATGCCGTCGGCGTCGGCGCGTGCGAGCACGTAGGCGTCGACGCCGTGCCGGACGCGCTCGCCGAGATTCGTGCGCGGCAGCACGACGGGGCGGCCAAGCGCGAAGAACTCCGGCAGCTTCGAGGGGAAGCGGTAGTCGTTGAACGCATCAGGCACCCCGGGTTGGACGAAGATGTCGGCCAAAGCCATCAGCGGAGGCAGGTGGTGATGATGAAGGATCTGTCCGAGTGCGAGCACGTGGGCGCGGGCGGCCTCCGCGCCGGGAAAGGCGACGGTGTCGAGTCCGGCGCGGATAAGCGTGGTCGGCGTGCCCTCTTCATTCAGGCGCGCGACCGCCGTGTAGAGCTCGCCCACTTCGACGGCGTTTGCGGCGTGGACGTTGCCGTGGTAGAAGAGCACCGTCATGTCTGGTCCAAAGCCGAGCGTGCGGCGGAACTCGCCCGGAGTCGGGCGGGGATAAAAATAGCGCGCATCCGCTGCGGGCCAGAGAGTGAGGCAGCGCGCGGCGGCGGGAGCGAGCTCACGCAGGCGCGCCGTAATGAGCGTCACGCCGTCGGCGCCGGCAAGAAACTCGCGGCTGCGTCGCGGGTGCGACAGATCCGGTGGGACGAGCGCGTCGAGTGCGGCGGCGGGCAGCGCCTCGATCTCCGCCGGGCTGCGGCCGAGCGCATGGGCGAGAAGTTGCTGCTCGTTGTCCTCGAGATGAACGACAAGCCGGCACGGCTGGCGTTGCCGCAGCTCCTCGGCGAGACGGCGGACGGATTCACGCGTGGTCCAGGCGTGCACAAGGTCGGGTCCACGCCCGTCGGGGAACCGGAACGCCGTGGCCTCCGCATGGGTGAGAGCCGCAAAGGCCGGTGCGACGTGGTGGGTCAGGGTGGAGGGATCATGGGCGACAGCGACAGCGCAGCGATGTCCCGCGGCGGCTAGCTCGTTGGCCAGTCCGGCTGTGTGGAGGGCGTTGTTGGCCGCGAAGCTGCCGGGGAGGAGGAAAAGGATGTTCAGCGTCCGGGCGGCACACGCGGCGGGGGCGGAGGGGCGCGGCGGGCTGGAGCCCGGCAGTGCGACCCGGGGGCCGCGAGGTCGAGGGCGACAGGGGGACTTTCGTCGTCGATGGCGACAGACACGCGCGAGGGAGCGATGGCGACGGTGCCGTCCGCGAGCTGCGCGCGGATGCGCAGGGGCCTCGGCCGGCGGGAAGCATCTGCGTGGTGATGAAACCGCTGCGTCGGGCATGGGGAAGCGAGGGAAAGAGCGTGGCGACATCGGCGCGCTCCTGGCCGAACTCGCAGGGGACGTCGCGATGACCGAAGCGAAGCGTGAGCGCGGCGATCTCCTGTCGCGGATGGACGGCCCAGCCGGCGACGCGCACCCGCTCGGTGAGCGGGCCTTGCGGCAACGGCCACTCAATTATGGCGGCGAACGGCGGTGGGTCGACGCGCAAGGCGTAGCGGCGGAAGACTTCCCACGTCCCGTCGGCCCGCTGCGCTTCGAAGCGGACAAGGTGCATTCCCGGTGGAAGGGAGCCGCGGATCGTGAAGCCGCATGCGATGCCGCCGAGGTCGGCGCGCGCGTGGCGCTGGGAGGCGGTGATTTCTCCCGCCGCGCAGGCGAGCCGCACGGCGGGTGCATGTTCGCCCGCGAGGCACCAGCCGACAATCTCGACCTGCCCGTCGCGCGCGTATAACGGGCGCGGTGTTTCGATCTCGCCGCGGAGCGCGGCTGCGAGCGTGGAGCTCATCGTTTCGTGCCAAACGCGCGCTCCAGAGCGCGGAGCCATGCGGTCCAGCGCCAGCTGCGGGAGGCGTGCATCGCGTGCTGGTGGCGATTGAGTTCCTCGATGCGGGCGTCGCGAGCGGCGGCCTCGGCGAGGAGGGCGTCGCGCTGCGCCGCGAGATCACGCAACGCCGCGTTCTGCGCGACCAGCTGGAGCTGCAGCCCGGTGGTCACCTCCTGTTCGTTGCGCCAGGAGGTCTCTGCGTGCGCGAGTTGGGCTCGGGCCTGCTGCAGCGCCTCGTGGGCGAGGTGCTGCTGGTGGCGCAGATGATCGCAGTCCGCCCGGAGGGCGGCGTGCATGCGTTCCAAGTGGGCCGCTTCGTCCAGTTTGGCATCGGCGAGCTCCTGCGCGCGGGCGAGCTGGTGCTCGGCTGTGGCGAGTTGGGCGGCCACGGCATCGCGGGCGTCCTCGACCTCCATGACGCGGACCTGGGCGAGGATGAGCTGTTGGCGGAGGCGCGGAACGAGGTCGGGCGGCTCCGGGACGTCGAACTTCATGGCGGCCCGAACATCGCGGGGCCGCGGGATGATGTGAAGTCTATTGTCGATCGCCGCACAGCGCATTGCACCACTCCCGCCGCGCGCTTGCACGGAGGTAGCGTTGCAGGCGAACGTCGTCGGCGAGCTCGGTTGAGGTGAGAAAGCGACCGTGGGTGCGCGTGCGCAGCCAGTCGATCTCCGCTTGGCCGATGCGGTGCATGGCGGCGCTGGTCTTCTGCTGCGAGTGCACGCGGAAACCACCGAGGAACACTGGCAGCCGGACCAGGCGTGCGCCCGCCGCCTGGAAGCGCAGCAGCAAATCCCAGTCGAGCGCAAATTGGAGCGACCGATCGATGCCACCGACACGTTCCCAGAGACGTCGGCGCCAGAAAAGCGTTTCCTGGGGGATGAAATCGTTCAGGCGCAGCACAGCGTCATCATGCGCCGGCATGATCCAGTGGCCGATGCAACGCCCGGCCTCGTCGATGACGGCGCGATGTCCGTAGACGACATCGACCTCGGGATGGCGGGCAAAAAACTCGGCTACGATTGCGAGCGCGTTCGGCAGGTAGAGGTCATCGGAGTTCAGCCAGGCCATCACGTCCGTCGGCGCGCCGGTCGTGCGGGCGAAGCCGCGTGCGATCGCATCGGCCTGCCCGTCGTCCGGCTCCGAGGCCCAGGCGTGGAGATGCGCGCTGTGCGCGCGGATGATGTCGCGGCTGCCGTCGGTCGAGCCGCCGTCCTGCACCACGTAGTCGACCGCGACGCTGCGCTGCGCCAGCACACTGTGCAGACACGATTCGAGAAACCGGGCCTGCTGGAACGACGGCGTCACGATTGCGAAACGCGGCGCTGAAGCGGGAACCGGGCGAAGGCGGGCTGGCGCTCGGGGCAGCGGTCCGGGCAGGCGGCTGGGGCCGGCGAGGAATTGAAACCCAAGCAAGTCCTCCGTGCGCCCGGCCAGAGCGGCGCGAGCGCAGGCCCAGCGGGTGACGGTGAAAGCATGCGTGAAAAGCACATGCGTCGCGCCGGAAGCCGTCAGCGCCGCAGCAGTGACCGTGTAGCGGCCTGGGGGAGTTTCACCCGCACCTCGAATCCACTCGCGCGGGCCTCGGGAACGGAGAGCTGCGCGGCCACGTCGGGGCGGGGCAGGCCGAGAGTGGCGGGCCAGGAGAAGTTCGGCGCGAAATGAAGGCGGATCTCGCGCAACGATTGTCCCGGCCAGTGGCACCAGCCGCGCCAGTGCACGCCGCCGCCACCGTGCGGGGCGGCGGTGGCGTGTCGAGGTGCCATCGCGGCGCTGGCGCGGGTCGATCGGAGCGGAGTGAGTAGTCGCCCGCGGACGAATCGAAGTGGGGATTGTAGAAGGGATCATCGCCGGGCGCGGCCAGCGCCAAGCCGCACGCTTCGCGCCAGGATTCGGCGACGCGGACTTGGGCGCCGCCGACGATGCGGTGAAAGCGTCCGTCCGCTGCGAGATGGAGGAGAAGGCTTGCCCACGGAAGCGGGCCGGCGACGATCCCGGCCAGGCGCTCGCGCGCGACTGCGACGCAGCGCGGCGAGACCGCCGCGACCTCTCGGGTGCAGCGCAGTGATCCGTTGAAACCGTCGCCCGCCGCGTCGAACCCGCGCAGCAGCGGCGCGAATCCCAGGCGATTGCGCACCCAGCCAGCGTCGAAGACGCGCCCCTCGCAATCAACGAGCACTGGCGCGACGACGGCCGCGTCGGGGCGCATCGCGGCGGCGGCGAGGCGCATTTGCGCGGCGGGATCCGGGGGCGACACCCGGGCCGACGAGCAACAGCACGTCTGCAGTTGCGCGCGCCGCGGCCGCCTGCAGCTGTTCCGGGCCGCCTGAGACGAGGGCGACACTCGGACGGCCGGCGGGATCGAGGCGGACGCGATGCCCGCCCAGCGCGACCGCACGCTCGCGACGTGCGGTGCGATCGAGATGGGCCTGCACAGCCGCGGCCTGGAGTGCGTCCATGTCGCCCTTGACATTGCCGTGGAGGGCGCTGGAGGTCGCGGTTTGCCGCCAGTGATACAGCATGTGCGGCACATGCACGATGGCGCGAGTGTGCTCGGTGACGCGGAGGGCAAACTCGAAGTCCTGCACCCCGTCGAACGCCGGATCGAAGCCGCCGACGAGTCGCGCGACCTCGGTGCGGACGCACAGCAGGTGGCCGAAATACATCACCCCAAGCAAAAACTCCGGCGAGAACGCCGGCTTGAGGAAGGGCGTGAGCCGCGTGCCATCGGCGGAGATTTTGTCCTCGTCGGAGTAGAGCAGATCGCTTCCGGGCGCGGCGGCAAGGGCGCGGCTGAGCTCTAGGAGCGCGTGGGGGCGCAGCTCATCGTCATGGTCGAGCAGAGCTACATAAGCTCCGCGTGCGGCGGCAAGGGCGGCGTTGGTGGCGCGTGCGATGCCGCCGTTCTCCTCTCGCGGCAGCAGCCTGATGCGTGCATCGCGACGGGCAAACGCGGCGAGTTGGCTCGCCAGCGCCGGCGAGCCCGAGGCATCGTCAACGATGCAGAGCTCCCAGTGGGGGTAATGTTGCGCGAGGACGGAGCCGATACAGGCGTCGAGTAACGCTGGCGGCGTGCGGTAGACGGGAAGCAGCACGGAGATCAGGGGCCGGCCGGCAGCGTCGAGGGGGGCGGATCAGGATCGTGCCAGGCGGCCCAGCGGGCGAAGTCCGTCACCGCAGCCGTGCGTCCAGGCAGATCGCCGCCGCGGACGCGGTAAAACGGGAGCAACGTTCCGTCACCGGTGAGTGCGGAGAGCGTGAGCACTGCGTCCGAGTCAGCGACTTTCCCGGTGAAGGCGAAGCCGGTGGCTGCAGCGGTCGCAGCGCCGCCGAAATGTGCGAGCACGTCCGCACGCGCGGCCAGCGGGACTTCGGCGATCCGCTCGGTGGTCGAGGACAGCACGATGGCGCGAACGCCCTCCGCCGCCGGCACATGGCACCAACCGCGGAAGGCGACGGCGCGGCTGTCGTGAGGCGACCAGGTGGCGCCCTCAACGTGGGCGTGGAGCGGCACCGCCGCAACCGACCATTCAGGCAACGCCAGGCCGAGCCCCGCCTCCACGAGGCGGCGCAGCGTGGCGAGGCGCGTGGTGCGGACGCGTGTGAGGTAGTCGGGAGAGTTGTTCTCTTGTTCGAGTTGCCACTGGCGCAGCCAGAAGAACAGATGCCACGCCGGCCCGACGTCCGGCAGGGTGGTGGAGAAGAGTTCGGGGCGCCGGCGGGCGAGGGGAGAGAGTGCGTGGAAGCGCGCGGCATCCTCGCGCCAAAAATGGGTCGCGTGGGCGAACTCACAGTCGACTAGCCGGACGTTGCCAGCGCGGTCCACGAGGAGATTGGCAGCGACGAAATCGCCATTCGACCAGCGGATGGTGGCGGGTTCGGCACCCAGCGCGACGAGAAGCTCCGGCAGCACGCTCCGCTCGAGCGCGATCCGTTCAGCGGCGGTCCACGTCGGCGCCGCGAGGAGACGAGAGGACCAGTCGCGCCACTCCGCGGTGCGCGCAGCCTCCGTCGACGGGCGCTCTGTGGCCTCGAGGAGGGCGCACGTGCGGGCGAAGGCGGTGCGGGCGAGGTTCGCGTCGACCGCTTCGAGCGGTGCGCCGGGAAAGAACTCCTCCGCCAGGACCTCGCCGCCCGCGCTGAGTGATTCGTGAAAGAGCAAGGGCGGCACGAGCGCGGGGCAGGCGCGGGCCAAGCTGGCATGACGACGTGCCAGGTCGGCGAGCGCGGACCCGACGGTGAGTTTGACCGCACGTCCGTCGATCAGGCGCGCGCGCCAGGACGCGCGAGGGCGATCGCGCCGGTCGCGATTGCCCTCGCCGAGCGGCTGGAGCGAACCGGCCACGATGCGGCCGCGATCGACAAGTTCCAGCAGGGCGGACGGGAGGGGGCGACGACCATGGCGGCTCAGGTAGCGCGCACGAAGAAGCTTGGCGCAAAATGGCGGGCGACGCCCTGGGTCGCGAGTTCATGGTAGCGAGCTGCGAGGGTTTGCTGGAACGCCGCGGGGAGGGGCGAGCCGTCGTAGCCGTTGTGCTCGGGCGGGATGGGATGGGCGAGCAGCCACGCGTGGAGCGCGGCGCCCCCATCGGCGAGAGAAATGATCTGTCGTGGGAGCTTGTAGTCGGGAAACGCGGCGAAGAATTCCACGCGTTCGAATCCGGCCTGGAGGAGGAGGCGGCGCAGTTCGTCGAGGGAATAGGTGAAGCTGCGCAGGGTGCCCTGTGTGGCCTGCTGCCAGCGCATCGCGGCAAGGCGCGCCGGGAGCTGGGCGATGTCTGGCACGCCGATGTGATCATCGGGGCAGCCAAGCAGATATTTCAGGCCGAGGCGGTTTTCGATGCCGAGCACGAGCATACCGCCCGGCGCAAGCTCGCGGCGGACCTTGCGCAGAAAATCGACCTGCCGCGCCTGCGGGTCAACCGCGGCTTGGAAGGCGCCTACCCATTCGAGCACGCCGATAGCGCATATTGCCGCGAATTGTGGAGCAAACTCCACCTCGAAATAATCGGCTTCAAGGTAGCTGAGATTGCCATCGACTCCGTCCTGCCGCGCGGCGGCGCGGATGAAGGCGAGGCGCTCGGCGACCGGCTCGAGTGCGAGGACGCGGCGGGTGGCAGCGAGCGGGCGCGCGAGCTGGCCCCAGCCGGCGCCGATGTCGAGCACGGGGCCAGTGGTCTCGCTCGGCAGCACGGGACCGATGAAGGCGGTGCGAGTGGAGGAGGCGACGATCGCGTGCAGCCAGGGCTTGGCGCCGGCGAAGCGGCGGGCGACAGCGTCGCGCCAAGGCGTGCCGCGCTCGAGCTCGGCCACGAGTTCGAGCAACTCGGTCGCCGGGGTATCGCGGAACCCGAGTTCCCGCGGGCGGGAGAAGTGCTCGCCGGGGGCAAGGGTGACGGCCTGGCCTTGGCACGTGAAGCGGATCATCTCAAGCGGACAGGGGGCGAACGGCGATGGTGGTAGGGCAATACGCGACGCCGAATGACTTGTCGCGCGGCAGGACGTCGAAGCGGATGACGTCATAGCGGCGGTGGATGACGACGACTTCGCCGTTCACGAGCCGGACCCAACCGAGCGAGAGAAAGTAGACGCCGGGGAGAACGTTGAGTGTGACCTCGAAAGTCGCCTCGGCGCGCGCGCCGGCGGCGACCGGAGCGGGAGTGTGGTTTTGGAAATACGTGTTCGTGCCGTAAATTTCCTGGCCGCGCACGTCTTTCAGGGTGAGCGCGTAGATGGGGTCGGCGAGGTCGGCGGTGGCGCGGCAAGTCGCGCGCACGCGGACGACGTCGCCCACGACGAAGCTGAGGCGCGGCTGGTTGCGCGTGTCGGTGACGGCAACGGCTTCGATTTTGCCGAGTTCGCCGCCATAGGCGTATTCCTTGTCGGAGACCTGTTGGTGGCTGCGCTCCTCGGTGAGGAGTTGGGCGCTTTGATCCGTGCCGGTGACGGCATCGGGCAACAGGGTAGCGGTCGCGGCGGTTTCCGTCGGCGCAGCCTCGGTGGGAACGGGGCCGCGGGTGCGGAGCGCTTCGAGATCGCCGCGGATGGCTTCGAGGCCGTGCGGGCTCGTGATGAGCTTGGTGTAGATGTTGGTGACGTCGTTCGGGCTGCCTTGCAGGAGCATTTCGCCGCGTTCCAGCAGGAGCGCGGTGCGGCACATGCGTTTCACGGCGTTGGTGTCGTGCGAGACGAAGATGATGGTGCGGCCCTCCTTGATCATCTGGTCCAGCGTAGCGTGGCACTTGAACTGGAAGCGGGCGTCGCCGACGGCGAGAGCTTCGTCGATGATGAGAATGTCGGCGTCGACGTGCACGCAGACGGCGAAGGCGAGGCGCACGGCCATGCCGCTCGAGTAGGTGCGGACGGGCTGGTCGATGAATTCGCGGATGCCGGAGTATTCGACGATGGAGTCGAATTTTTGCGCGATCTCGGCCGGCGTGAGGCCGAGGATGGCGGCGTTGAGGTGGATGTTCTCGCGGCCGGTGAAGTCAGGGTTGAAACCGCTGCCGAGTTCGAGGAGCGCGGCGACGCGGCCGTGCACAGTGATGTTGCCGGACGTGGGTTGCAGCGTCCCGGCGATCATCTGCAGGAGCGTGGACTTGCCGGCGCCGTTGCGGCCGATGATGCCGAGGCATTCGCCGCGCTGAATCTCGAGCGAGACGTCGCGCACGGCGGTGAATTGTTCGCCGTCGTCCCTGTCGCGCCCGGTCAATAGCCGGAGCGGGCGGAACACGTCCGCAGTCTCGCTCACCAGTCGATAGCGCTTCGATACATGGTGGAGTGAGACAATGACCTCGGATTCTTGCTCGTTTGCCGGGCGGGGCATGCTGCAATGTGGATTTTGAGAGCGGGGTGGCGCGAGCCGAATTGTCAACGTCCGGCTGGGACCCCGAGCCCGGCGGCGCGCACGGTGGCATTGACGAGGCTGACGCCCGCGGCATCGAAGTCCAAAATAGGGTCGGTGGCGTCCGGCGTCGTCCTGATTTCGAGGCCGTCCGGACCGCGGGCGAGGCGATCGATCTGTTGCACCGCCCGTAGCGTCTCGAGTGGGATGAGGGCGCGGGTGCGTCCGGTGTCGTCGACGAGACGCAGACTCTGGACGACGACCGACCCCGCATGGTCGAGCGGATCGAAGCGGAGCCCCACCGCGGTTTCGGCGGGCAACGGGAAGGTCAGCGTTTCAAGGTGGGGGGTGTCGCGATACGCCGCGCGGGCGCTTTGTTCTTCCGAGATGCCGCGGCCGGTGTTCCAAAACAGCTGAGCGGGGGAGGCGCGAGCGGTGCGGGCGTCGAGTTCCAACCGCAGCGCGCGGGCGGGCGGCGGCTTGGGGCTGTGCCAAGTGCGGAGGGAGGCGAGGAGGAGGCCGCGGTGAGACACTATGGCGGCGAGCAGGGCGAGCGAGCCCAGCGTGAGACAGAGCCGCTTTCCCAGCCTGGGCCGCACCGCGAGCGTGCCCGCGAGTAGCAGGACGGCGAGCACGCCGGCAAGGAAGGCGACCGAGGAGGCGCAGCGCACTGCGTTACGGTGGTTCGCGCCGGGAGCGAGGACCGGTCCGGAGAAGCGGGTGAAGACGCTCGCCTGGCCAGGCACGCGGTGCCCGGCGCGGATCGTCCAGCCGTTTTCGGTGGCGGCGATTTCCTCGTCGGCGACGGGGGAAAATGAGGCGCGTCTCAGCCGCAGCACTTCGCGACCGTCGCCAGTCACAATCCGGAGGGAGCGAATCTCGAGTGGCGCCGCGCCGGGACGTGCGGTCAGTCGGAGGGCGGTGAGGGGCGCGTCGGGGAGAGGGAACGAGAACGAGTAGGCGTGTTCGGACGGGGAGAGTGGCAGGACAATGGCGTCGCTCGGGTCGAATCGGCCGAAGATTTCAGGCTGAAGCACGAGTTCGTCGGGGCCGCGAGCGGCGCAGGCGAGCTCGAGATAATGGCGCTCCGTTCGCGGGAAAGCAGGCGCCCACCACGACAAGGCGGGGCGCTGGGGAACGAAGAAGAAGCCGGCCGCGAACAACACGACGACGGGCAGCACCCAGCGCCAAGCATCCCGATGCGCCGCAGGCCTCACGGCAGTTCGTCGCTCAGGCGGCGTGGCGTGGCGCGCTTCGCAGCAGCGAAAGGCCGAGCCCGAGCGCCAGGCCGACGACGAAGCCCACGGCGGACCACATCAGCACGAAGTTGATTGCATTTGGCGAGGACGCCTGTAGCGTAATGCGCACTGCGTCGCCATACTCCTGCTTGCCGTAGTCCTGAAGCGTGGCGCGGATCGTCTTGAGCAGCTCGAGGTAGTCGCGCTCAAGCTGCGCCAGCGCCGTTTGCGTGCTGGAAATCACGTTGGCCTGACCGCTGGAGTCCGTGGACTGAAATTTTTCCATCCGCTGACGGCGCTCCAGCAGCTGCGTCTTCTCGGACTGGACCTGGCGGACGGCGAGGCCGGCCTCGAGAGATTTGCGGACGAGAAAATTATACGCGTCGTTGGCTAGCAGGGTGTCGATGAACGCTTGGTCGAGGAGCGGCTGGCCGTTCTTGCCGGAGAGATTCTCGGCCTTCGTCGCGAGCACATAGTTTTGCATGCGCTCTTGCGTCCGGGTGAGCAGGGCGTTGACAACGTTTTCCTCCTCTCGGAGCCGCTGCTCCTGATCCTCAAGAGTGCGGAGGTGATAGTCCATCTTCACCAAGGCGAAGTTGCGGTCCTTGGAAAGGCCATTGACGTAGATCAGGCTGAGCACGTTGTTGAGTCGCACCTGGGCGAAAATGTCCGTTAGGCGCTGCAGGTCCTGGATGGAGAGATTGGTCGTGGGCGAACGGAACTCGCGGGCCTTTTGGACCTGCTGTTGCAGGTAGCCCGACAGTGATTGGATCTCGCGCGTCAGGATGAGTTCGTATTCGACGAAGTCGGCGTTGTTGAGTGACGAGAAGGCGCTGCCGAAATGGGGAGGGAGCTCGATGTAGCTGCGGCTGAATTTCTCGCGGTAGACCGTCACGATCTCGCTGAGCAGAAGTTCGCGTTGCCGCATCTCGATGGGAAAATTGCGCGGAAGCGACAGCGTGATCTCGTATTCGTCGGGGAAGTAGGGAGGCGGCTGCATACCGCTGGCGCGCATGCGATCGCGTTCTTTGATGATCGTCGGGGAGATGAAGCCGTTGATCGAGATGCTGCCGCGGATCTGGCTGGCGAATTGCTCAGGGAGGCCGAGTCGTTTTATCGCCTCGGTGACGACGTCCGGGGCCCGGAGGTCGTCGGCCACGAACTTGCCGCCGTTGGGATAGGTGCCGCGTTCGAAGCCGGGGAAAGAGAAGGACACCCGCAGGTTGGTGGTGGTTTGTTGCCGGCTGATCGCCAACAGCGATACGATGGCGGCGGAGGCGAGACCGAGAAGCGCGAGCCCGGCGATGCGAAAGACGCCGGCGCGGAGCCGGCGGGCCAGTTCAGCCAGGTCGATCTGGTCGTCACGTTCGCGGGAGAGGGAGGCGGATTCTTCCATAACGGTGGGAGCGGGGTCAGCGGGGCCCGAGATAGGGCACATACTCGGGAACGATCGCCGTGAACGCCAGCTTAGTTTGCTCGGCGTCGAGGGTCGCGCAGGTCCGGTGCAGATCGTCCAGCTTGCGCTGCAGCGGCTCGAATTCCGCAGGAGGTCCGACGAACCGCAGGATCTTGGGATGCGTGGTGCGGGTCAGGCTTTCCGACACGTGGTTGATCTCCTCGTAGAGTTTCTCGCCGGGGCGCAAGCCGGTGTAGACGATCTCGATATCGGTCTCCGGTTTGAGGCCGCTGAGTTCGACGAGCTGTCGCGCGAGGTCGGCGATCTTGATCGGCTTGCCCATGTCGAGGACGAAGATCTCGCCTCCCTCGGCCTGGGCGGCGCTCTGCAGCACGAGGCCGACGGCCTCGTTGACCGTCATGAAAAAGCGCGTGATTTCGGGATGCGTGACGGTGACGGGGCCGCCGGCCGCGATCTGGCGCTTGAAGGTCGGAATGACGCTGCCGGACGAGCCAAGGACGTTGCCGAATCGCACCGCCATGAATTTGGTGGCCCGGGAGCCGGGCTGTCGCTGCAGGGCCTGGATGAAAAGCTCGGCCATGCGCTTGGTGGCGCCCATCGCGTTGGTGGGGTTGATCGCCTTGTCGGTCGAGATGAGAAGGAAGCGGTCTACGCCGTGGCGCACGGACAGTTCGGCGATCACTCGCGTGCCCAGCGTATTGTTTCGAAACGCCTCGGCGGGCTGCGTTTCCATCAGCGGCACATGCTTGTGGGCCGCGGCATGGAACACGAGTTGGGGCGAATAGCGGCGGAAGATGCCTTCCATGCGCTCGACATCGAGGACGTTGGCGACCAGTGGCACGATTTCCGCGCCAAAGCCGAGTTCGCGCAGCTCCTGGTCGATCTGGAAAAGCAGGAACTCCGAGCGCTCGATCAGGAGCAGCTCGCGCGGGGCGTAGCTGGCGATTTGCCGACAGAGTTCGCCGCCGATCGTGCCGCCGGCGCCGGTGACCACGACGGTGCGGCCGCGAATCAGGTCGCGGATGCGGTCGGTCTGGATCTGCACGGGCTCGCGGCCGAGCAAATCCTGGATCTCGACGGAGCGAAGCTGCGATACACGCACCTTGCCGGTGAGCATCTCCTCGTAAGACGGCACGATCTCGAAGCGGAGCCGGACGGCGTTGAGCATCGCCACGATTTCGCGAACGCGGCGGCCGGGTGCGCCAGGGATCGCGATGATGGCTTCATCCACGGGGTTGCGGGCGAGATAATCCTTGAGCAGATCCGGCGCGCCGATCACGGGCACGCCATGAATCGTCGTGTTCCAAGTGCGGCGGTCGTCGTCGAAGAACGCGAGGGGGGTCATGCCGAGTCCGCGGCGCACCAACAGGTCGCGGGCGAGGCTGGCGCCGACGTCTCCGGCGCCGACGATGACGATCCGCTTGCTCGAGCCCGGCGCGCGCTGGCCAAAATACCCCTCGCGGATCAGACGCAGCGTCAGGCGAAACGCGCAGAGAAACAGGAACGAGATCAACAAATCGGTGAGGATGACCGCCCGCGGCGGGGCATACGGGATGCCGAGGGTCAGGCGGACCGCGAGTGCGACGACCGCTGCGGTGAAGCACACCGCAAAGATCTTCACCAGGTCGTGAAATCCAAAATAGCTCAGCAGGCTGCCGAACTGCCCGAAGGCGTAGAGCAGGCCCAGCTTCAGCAGCAGTCCCGCCGCCATCATCCACGGGAGATGAGGGGTGAACTCCGGGGGGACGGAGAAATCGAATCGCAGTTGGAACGCGAGCAGCAGGGAAGCAGCCAAGCCGCCCGCGTAGACGAGGAGCAGGCCGATTTGCCGGGCGGCGATGGGGAACGGGCGGGCCACTTCAGAACCGGGTTTCGATCGCGTCGGCTCCCGGCGGTGGGAACGGGACGAGCGGGACGGAGCGGCCGGCCACGGCGATGAGCTGTTCGTCCGCGCCCAGCCGACGTAGCAGTCCTTGGACGCCGGCGAGGGCCCGGGCGCGCGAGACAGCGGAAAGCACCGTGAGCACGACGAGGGCTACGTCGGTGACCAAGTTGTGATGGCGTCCGTAGAAGAGACCGAGGCGGCTTTTCCACGGGCGGATGACTTGGTTGTATTTGAGATCCGGATTTTCGGCGCCGCGCAGGATGTCGCCTTCGTCCGCAAATACGATCGAGGCGAAGTCAGTGATGCCGGGACGCACGTCGAACAGGTGGTATTCCTCCTCCGTGTAGAGCGCGACATCCTTCATCACCTGCGGGCGCGGGCCAACGAGGCTCATTTCGCCCTTCAGCACGTTCCAGAGCTGGGGCACTTCGTCGAATTTCGTTTTGCGGATGAGTTTGCCGACCCACGTGATGCGGCGGTCATTCGCGGCGGTGGAGGCGCCGCCGAGCTTGTCGGCGTTCTTCACCATCGAACGCAGCTTCACCATGTTGAAGGTGCGGCCGCGCGCGCGGGCGCGGGGCGCGATGTAGAACGGGTTGCAGTAGTCCTGCAGCCAGATCAGCAGCATGAAAATCAGCAGGAATGGGCTGAGAAAAAGCAGCCCGAAGAACGAGACGACGATGTCGAAGAGGCGCTTGGCCATGGCGGTCAGGTGAGAAGGGAGCGGGTGCGCGCGGCGATCGCGGGAGCGTCCATCCGGTAGTGCGTCCGCAGGTAGGACTGCGAACCGACCACGCTGGAGAAGCAGCCCTCGAGGCCGATGCGGAGGAAGCGGCGCGGAAACGCGCCAGTGTCACCCAGCGTTTCCAGCACGAGGCCGGCGAGGCCTCCGTGGATGGTGTGCTCCTCGACGGTGACGATCGCACGATGGTTGCGCGAGGCGGCGACGAACGGCTCCGCGACCACCGGATTGAGCGAGTGCACGGAGTAGATGCTCGCCGAGATGCCGTCGCGCGCGAGCGCGTCGGCGGCCTTCACGACTTCGCTGAGGATGCCGCCGGTGGTGAAAAACGCGACATCGGTGCCGTGGCGCAGTCGGCGCGGGGCGCCGAGCGCAAACGGTTCCGCGTCGACGCAGTCGGGGCCGACATCCTTGTCGAGGCGCAGGAAGCACGTGCCCGGCAGGCGGGTGATGGCTTCGGTGGCTTGCGTGACCTCCCACAGGCTCGTGGGGGAAACGCTGGTGATGTCGGGCAGCGAGCGTAGGATCGCGAGGTCCTCGGTGGCGTGGTGCGAGATGCCGAGCGCGCCGTAGCTGAAGCCGCCGCCGATGGAGACGACCTTCACGTTGGCTCCGTGGTAGGCCGCGTCGTTGCGGATCATCTCGAGGCAGCGCAGCGTCGGAAAATTGCCGATCGAGTAGGTGAAGACGATGTGGCCCTCGAGCGCCATGCCGGTAGCGACGAGCGTCATGTTCTGCTCGGCGACGCCGGCGTTGATGAACTGCTTGGGGAAGCGTTGGCGGTAGTCGTTGAGGACGCCGAAGCCGAGATCGCCCGTGATAAGCATGATCCGCGGATCGCGCTCGGCGAGACGACTCAGGGTCTGGATGAAACGGTCGCGCATCAGGCTTTCTCCAGTTCGGCGAGGGCGCGGTCGAACTCCTCGCCGCGCGCGGTGCGGTAGTGCCAGAGCACCGTGTTTTCCATGAAGGAAACGCCCTTGCCCTTCGTGGTGTGGGCAATCACGACCGTCGGCCGCCCGGGTTGGGCGGGCAGGCGGCCGAGCGTGGCCTTGAGTTTTTCATGATCGTGGCCGTCGGTCTCGACGACGGTCCAGTTGAAGCTCTCCCATTTTTGCCGGAACGGCTCGAGGGCGATCGTCTCAGCGACAGGGGCGAGGCTCTGAATCTTGTTGTAGTCGACGATAGCGACGAGGTTGTCGAGCTGGTGATGCTGCGCGAACAACGCGGCTTCCCAGATGGTGCCTTCGTCGCATTCGCCGTCGGAGAGGAGAACGAACACGCGCGGCGTGCGGCCAGCCATCTTGAGCGCCTTCGCCATGCCGGTGCCGACGCCTAGGCCGTGACCGAGGCTGCCGGTCGAGAGTTCGACGCCGGGGATCCCCTTGTGGCTGACGTGGCCGGAGAGCACCGAGCCGTCCTGATAATGCTGCGTGAGCTGCTCGGTGGGGAAGAAACCCGTCTCGGCGAGCGTGGCGTAGACGGCGGCGCCGGCGTGGCCCTTGCTGAGGATGAAACGGTCGCGGTCGGACCAGCGCGGCTGGCGCGGATCGACGCGCAGGATGCCGCCGTAGAGCACCGCAAGGATGTCCGCGATGCTCAGGGCAGCGCCGATGTGCGAACTGCCGCCCCGGCTGGTCATTCGCAGGGCGTGAATGCGGACGCGCTTGGCCAGTTGGACCGTGTCCATATCAGCGCTTGTAGAACTCGCGGATGCACTCCGCGACGTAGCGCACGTCGTCGTCGACCATGGACATGTTGAGCGGCAGCATGAGCAGCCGCTGGAAGAGCGCGTCGGTCTTCGGCAGGCGTTGCGTGAAGCCGAGCTTCGGGAACTGGTGCACGGCGCGGCCGCCCCATTGGATGAGCGTGCCGACGTTGCGCGATTTCAGGTGATCCTTCAGCGCGTCTCGGTTCTGGGCTTCGATCTCGTAGTTCTGGAAAATGTCGAAGTGATCCGGTTCGGAGCCAGGTGCGGCCGGCAGGCGCACTTCGGGGACGTCGCCGAGCAGGCTCTGGTAGAGCGAGGCGATGGCACGGCGGCGGATGACAACGCCCGGGTAGTCCTTGAGCTGAAAATCGAGGTAGGCGGCCTCGACGTTGTCGAGGCGGGCGTTGGTGCCCCACATCACGACTTCGCCGGTGTGGTCGCGGCCGTGATCGCGGAGGAGGAGGAGCTGGCGATAGATCTCGTCGTCGTTGGTGAGAACAGCGCCGCCGTCGCCGAGGCAGCCGAGCACTTTGGCGGGGTAGAAGCTGATGCAGGCGGCGCGGCCGAAGGTGCCGGCGCCCTTGCCCTTGAACTTCGAGCCGAGCGCTTGGGCGGCGTCTTCGTAGATTTCGAGCCCGTGCTTGCGCGCGATCGCCTCGATCGCGTCCATGTTGCACGTGCGGCCGTTGAGCTGCGTCGGGCAAATGGCGCGGGTGCGCGGCGTGATTGCGGCTTCGATGGCGGCGGGATCGATCAGATGGTCCGGGCCGGCCTCGACCGGCACGGGAATGCCGCCGGCGAAGTGAACGGCGGCCGCGGTCGCGACCATGGTGTGCGAGCAAAGGATGACCTCTTCGCCGGCCTTCAGGCCGCCGGCCATGAAGGCGATTTGCAGGCCGTCGGTGGCGTTGGAGACGCCGACCGCGTATTTCGCACCGGTGTAGGCGGCGAGGTTGCGTTCGAAGTCTGCCAGATCCTTCTGCATGATGAAGGCGCCGCGACGGCCCACGTCGCGCAGCGTCTCGATGAAGCGATCCTCGCTGTTCTTGAAGACGTGAGGATAGTTGAAGAAGGGAACAGAGCGCATAAAAAGGACTTAAGCCTCTGCCTCGCCCGAGGGCTGGCAATCTCGAATTGCGTGGACAAACAGGCAGGATTCGACCGTCGCATGGACTTCGATGGTGGCCACCCGGCGAGCGCCGATCTTTTCGTAGAAGCGGATGGCGGAGAGCTGGCGCGCGCCGGTCACGATCCGGATGCGCCGAACCCCGCGTTCACGGTAGGCCTGCTCCATGGCGGCGAACAAGGCTCGGCCGACGCCGCCGCCCTGGCGCTCGGCGGTCACGCAGAAGTTGAGGATCTCCGCGCCGGGGAGATCGGGCACCGGCGGCGTGCGGTTGGGGTAGCGCAACGTTTCCCAGCAGCGCTGCACCGTGCTCCACGAGAGCAGCCGGCGGAGCAGTGCGGGGAGCAGGTGGGGCCACGCTGTGAAGATCACGCGCCGGTAGACCTTGCGCGTATCCGTGGAGGCGCACAGGAAGCCGACTGTCGTGTCGCCCTCGCGTGCCACCAAGATGAACGCATGCGGAGAGCGATGAATCGACCGGTAGAGTTTTTCGAGCACCGGTAGGCCGAGCGAGGTGAGGAAGCCCTCGCGGATTTCGCCGGCGTGGAGGCGTGCGAGGTCGCGATAGTCGCGCGGCCGGGCGGGGGCGCGCAGCGGGAGGATTTCAAGCGCGGCCATGGCGATTGATGAGTTCGACGACTGCGCGCTGGAACGAGCGGGTCACCTTTGGGTGCACCGGCAGCGACAGGATGCCGGTGGCCGCGCGCTCCGCCTGGGGGCAGTCGCCGGGCCGGTAGTGCACCGCCGCCAGTTCGTCTCCTGCGAGCGGATGGACGGGCGTGGCGAACCACCCGGCGACTTCGAGGTTTCGCCGGGCCGCGGCCGCGAGGACTTCCTCCTTGTTCGCGACGAAAAGCGGGAAGCGCGAATAGACCGCCTCCGTGCCTGCCGGGACCGGCGGCAGGCGGCAGGAGCCGTTCGCCAGGGCGGACCGATAGAACTCCGCCTGGGCGCGCCGCTCTGGCTCGAACGCAGCGGCGGCGGCGATCGCGGCGGGCAGTCGCTGCGCTGCGCCCGGCGCCATGCGCCAGCGAAAATCGGCGGCCGTTTCCAGGCCCACGGGGTTGTAGTTCGATTCGGCGAGACGGAGCCGGCCAAGAAGGCGGAACGCGCGACGCACCCACCAAAACGTGTGCGGGGAGTAGAGCCGCGCGAATGCGACGTATTGCGCCTCGAGGATCGCGTTCCGGCGCGCGGGAGGGTGCTCCGTTGCCGCCTGCGCCGTGGAGAGCCGAGCTTGCAGGGCGGTGTCGTTGAAACGGGCGCCTCCACCCACGCCGGCGATCACCGGTTTGCCCCATTCATAGGACCAGAACGCGCCGAGCCCCAAGCTGCCTACCGGCCGCCCGCCGACGGTGGAAGCGATCGAGTGGCAGCAATCCTCGATCACCGGCACGCCGCTTTCCGCCGCCAGGGCGAGTAATGGCCCCATATCGGCCGGAATCCCGAACGTGTGCTGCGCGATGATGGCTTTCGTGCGCCCGGTCAGCTTGGCCCGAACGTTGTGGGAGCAGAGATTGACGCTGTCCGGTTCCAAATCCGCCCAGACTGGCGTCGCTCCCGTGGCGAGGATGGCCTCCGGCACAGCCAGGCAGGTGAACGCCTGCAGCATCACCTCGTCGCCGCGACCGACCCCGAGGGTGCGGAGTAGGTGATACAGGCCGACGCGGCCGCGATAAAATGGAAGAGGGAGATCGAGTGTCGGGGCCATGATCAGTGTGAAAATTTGCCTTCCGGCCGAGGGGCCGGGAGCGGCAGCAGAGCGCGCGCGCATCCCCACAGGCCCCCCAAGCCGTAAACGAGATGGGTGAGGTAGAAGAGCGGCACCAGCAGGAAAACCAGCGCCGTCCGCCGATACACTCGGGCCTCGCCGATCGCAGCGCCGATCGCGACGAGCCCATAGACGCCGAGCGGCGTCCACGCAGCCGTTCCGCCGTAAACTACCGCGAGCGGCAGGATGAGATGGTAGAGTGCGAACAGCAGCGGAACGTAGTTGCGCGGCCGCACCAAGCGCGTGGTGGTGAGACGGCGCGAATAAAAAAGCCGGAACGGACCACTGAAGGTCCACCGCAGGTATTGGCCCAGCCGGGTGCGCGGGTGATAGGTGCAGGTCAACGACGGGTCGAGCAGGATGCGGCCGCCCGCCGCGAGCAGCCGCGCGTTGAACTCGCGGTCTTCGATGCGAATCATCGACTCGTCAAACAGGCCGAGGGCATCGAAGACCCGCCGCGGGTAACAGCCGCAGTAGACGGACTCCACTTCCTGGAGGCCTTGGGGCCGGGCGCGCCAAGGCGCGCCGCCGTTTGCAAAGGGCGCAGACACCAGAGCCGCAAAGGCGTTCTCCCGCAGGGTGCGGCCGGGCGCGGTCAAGCGGAGGGCGCCGACGTTGTCGGCTTCGGTCCGCTGCAGCAGCCCGACGAGATGGGCTAGGTAATGCCGCGGGTATTCGGCGTGCACGTCGAGGCGCACGATCACGTCGGCTTTCGCGACGCGGAGCGCGCAATTGAGTGCGCGCGCGGTGGTCCGGTGTGGATTGTCGAGGACACGCAGGCGCGGTTCGGCCGCCGCCAAGCGAAAGAGGATCTCACGCGTGCCGTCCGTGCTTATCCCGTCGACGACGAACAGTGTCGTGCGCGCCGGGTCGCAATCCATGGCTAGCACCTGCCGCACAAAGCTCTCGACGAACTTCACCTCATTGAGGCACGGGACCACGATTGCAATGGAAGGATGATCGGGCAGGCGATGACGGGGGAGGGAGGACATCAGAGGAGCGCGGCGCGGGTCAGCGCGTCATCAAGCCGGCGCTGGAACTCGGCGGTGGAGAAGTCGCGATCGAACCGGGCGTAGTCCGCGGCGGGCGGATCGTGGAGGAGGCGGTGCAGGGCGACTCCGGCGGCGTGCGGCTCGGGTTCCGCGAGAGCGAGGCCAAGCTGGTATTCCGCGGTGCGTTCCGCCATGCAATGGCCGTCGGCGACCATGACCGGCCGGCGGAAAAAACCGGCCTTGCTCAGGATATTGCTGCTGCGGGTGAAATTTCGGTAGACGGCGAAAATGACGGCGGACTCGCGGAAAAGACCGTTGAACTCGGCCTCGGAAGCGATGCGGTCGGGGATCGCCCAGAGATTGGTCCGTTGTCCGGCCGCCGCCGCGGCGATCTGGCACTGGAGGTCGGGGGCGACCCCCAGCGGCTCAAATTGTCCGGCCAGCAAGAAAAAGGCCCGGCCCGGATCGGTCTCCTGTGCAAGTTGGAGGAAGAGGCGGATATTCTTCGCCTCGGAAAGGTGGCCCAGTAAGGAAACGATCGGCCGTCCCGCCGCCCGCCGGCGGAGCTCCTGCAGGAGGGGAAAATCAACCGCGACGGACGTGTCGGCAATGTCCGGTAGGGTGGCGACGATGCGGCCGAGCGTCTCGGGGCGCACGAGATCCGGGAGTTTGTCGTCCAGGACGAGGAGGCCGCGGCAGCCCGGCTCACGCAATACGCGCAGGCGCACGCGCATCGCCGGAGCCAGCGCGGGTTCGCGCAGGTCGCTGGCGGAGACATGGAGTCCGATCCAAGGCACGGGGAGGGACACACCGGACAGCGACAGCTCCGGTTCCAGCATGTCGTCGAGGTAAGGCAAGAAGACGAGACGCGGGTGATTCGGCAGCGCGGCGAGCGCATCGCGACAAGCCCGCCAACGCGCCAGTGCATGTCGACGCCGCAACCGGGGATTGGTGCGGATGCGGGTCCACAAGGCGAATCCGCCCGGAATCCTGCGCAGCAGCTCGAGGGCCCCGGCACGAGCCGGGGGACGGCCCAATCCCGGGACCGCGGGGGCGTGCAGGTGCGGCGTGGCGTCCGGCACGCGCAGCGAGACGTGCCGGAAGATTTCCGCAGGGAAACCGCTGAGCGAGGTCACCTCCCATCCGCTCCGCAGCAGCGATTCGACGATCAATCGGTGGTAAGCGGGAATGTGCCCGCTCCAGTTGTAATCGAAAACCGCGATGCTACGCGTTGGAGCCGGAGGTGTCATGAGGCTCGCGCCTCCAGCGCCGAGGATGCCGGGGTGCGCCGCCCGCGCGTGCAGCCAAACAGGTGCAATGCGAAGAGCAGCACCGGCCCGAGCAGGTAGCCGTTCGTCACGACCGCGACGCGAAAGGGCACGCTGCACAGCATGAGGATGCCAAACGCATTCGCGACGAGCACCAGGGAGGCGAGGCGGCGAGGCTGGAGCCGGAGCCAGCAGTCCACGGCGAAGGCGACCAGTGTCAGCGTGGCGCTGACCAGCGCCACCCCTCGGAATCCGAAAGCCGAATACGCGGTGGCGACGAACGACGCGTTCGCGTGCGAGTCGATGCCCGTGGAGGCGAGCGAGATCATGCTGAAATCGACGGTGTCTCCGGGCACCGGCATCATGAAAACGCCCTCGAATCCGCGGAAGGCGAAGAAATCCGGAAAGAGCATGAAATAACCGCCCGAGACCGCGCCGGGGGCCACGAAGATGCGGGCGAAAAGAAGGAAGGCGGCCTCGTCGATTTCCGTCTGCACCGTGGCGCGAAACACGAGCACGCCGGCCGCGATCACGGCCGCCCACGCGAGCAGAGTGCGCCAAGACTGGCGTATCCAAGCGACGAGCGAGGCACCGGATATCCGCCCGAACCGCCAGAGCAAAATCGGGTAGACGAGGGTGAAGAGCCACATCATGCGCGACCCGATCACGGCGGTTGCGAGCACCATGCCGGTCCAAGCCGAGACCTTCATCAGGCGCTGGAGGCCGGCGCTGAGCCGCGGCGCGGCCCCGGTCACCGCCAGCACGGCGGGGAAGAGAAACGAGTAGGCGAACATCAGCGGGCCGTTGCCGCTGGCCGCCTTGCTGTTGATCGCGTCGCCGACCGCGTTACGGGCCTCCAAGTAGCTGTCGTAGGAGGGCGCGCGATACATGGCCTGCGAAAGCGTGAAGACCTCGGGATTGCGCAGAAAAAGAAAACCAGGCAGACGGATCCCAAACCTAGCAGGCCGAGCGGCACAACCGCGGGCAGCGAGGGTGGGGCGGTTTCGTCCGGCGGGCGTCGCGCCGCGAGCGCCACCAAGCCCACGGCCGCGATCGCGGTGAACAGCGCGTTGCCGATCGCGAGACGCTCGTAGACGACGGCCGCCGTCGGGAACGGCACGTCGACGGGGACGAAAAGGGGGAGCGGCGTGAAGAGCGCGTTTGTCAGGAGATACGCAATGACCGTGGTCGGCAGGATCAGTAGCCGACGGGCACGCCAGATGGCGAAAAACGCGAGGCCCAGGCCGAAGCCACAGACCAGGAGGTTCGCCGTCAAGGCCGGCCAGTTGTTGCGCCAGGCTTCCATTATCCTCGATTGACGCGGATGCTCGCACGCCGCCGCGCCCAATGCCATCCCAGTTTGATCCAACCCAGCCAAGTGCGGGGCGCTTGACGCGGGCGATAATCGGGCGCGATTTGCCTCAGCCGGGTGATGGCTTGCCGCAGGTCGCCTTGGTAACGGCGATAAATTTCCTGGGTCGCCGGCTGCGCGAGCGGATAGCCGACGGCCTGCTGGATCCACTGCGAGCCGAGCAGGCGCAGGCCGTGAAAATGAAAGAACACCGGCGGAAGCGCCTCCGCCGATTGTGCGGCGTGGTCGGCGTTCCACGGCGCCAGCGTCCGGTAGCGGTGGTCGAGGACATGCACGAGTGCACCGGACCGCACCGGCCATTCGTCGAGGTAGGCTTGGTCGCCGAAGCCGCCGAGGCGCGGGTCGCTGCTGCACTGCTCCCGGGTTTGCGCCTGCCAGCGGGCGAGCAGCGCCAAGGCAGCGGGCGAGCGCGTAAATGTGACGAATTGCACGCAGTAGGTTCCCGCGGTGCGGGTGAAGTGCGACCACTCGGGGGCGTAGGCGTGCTCGGTGATCATCACCTGCTTGCCGGTCTCGGCGAACTCGCGCAGCAGCGATGCCGGATCGGCGAGAAAATAGACGTCAGCGTCCAGATACGTCAGCCGCGTCACCGCAGGCGCTCGGTCAAACACGAACGAGAAAGCGTGCGAGGCCAGCGTCCAGCAGTATTCGCCGTAACTGCGGTTCGCCCGGGCTTGCCGCAGGGCGGGCGTCTCGCACTCGGGCAGCGCGAGCAGCTGCGCTTCCGGCGCGCCGAGGCGGGTGAGCAGTTCGTGCGTCTCCTGGTCCAGGCACAGGATCCAGAGACGGAAGGGCGCGCCGGAGGTTCGGCGCAGGGAATCAAGCAGCGCCAGCCCCTGCGGAAGGAAGTTGCGATCGAACAGCGTGACGTAGTGTTCCATCAGCGGAACGAGTTCAACGCGTCGATCACCTGCTCGATCTCGCCGTCGGTCAGATAAGGATGGCAGGGAATCGAAAGGCAGGTGGCCGAAAATTCGTCCGCCACCGCCAATCCCGCCGGGTCACGGCGCAGCTCGCGGGTGGGCGGCTGGAGATGGACGCCGATCGGGTAGTGGATCAGTGACTGGATGCCGCGGGTGCGTAGGTGAGCCGCCAGCGCGTCGCGGCGCGCAGTGCGCACGACGAAGAGATGGTAAACGTGGCTCGAGAACTCCTCCGGGGCTGCAAGCAACGTAATCTCGGTATTACGGACACCGGCGTGGTAGCGCGCGGCGATCTCCTGGCGGCGCCGCGTCGCCGCGGGAAGATGTTCGAGCAACCGTCGCAGCATGGCGGCGTGCAGTTCGTCCAAGCGGCTGTTCAGGCCTGGTAGGGGGTGGTGATACCGGTCGCTCTGTCCGTAGTTGCGCAGTTGGGCGGCCTGGGCTGCCACCGCCGCGTCGTTGGTGCAGAGCGCCCCCGCGTCGCCGATCGCGCCGAGATTCTTCGTCGGATAGAAGCTGAAGCCGGCCCAGCAGCCGAAACTGCCGGCGGAAATCCCGCCCGCCCGCGCGCCATGGGCTTGGGCGGCGTCCTCGAGGAGCAACAAGCTTCGTTCCCGGCATAGCTCCTGCCATCGGCCCATCTGGCGGATTTGGCCATAGAGGTGCACGAGCAGAATGGCGCGGGTGCGCGGACCGATGCAGCGCGCCGCACTGTCGGGATCGAGCAGCCCCGTGGCCGGGTCGACTTCGGCGAGCACGGGTTGCGCGCCGGTGCGCAGGATCGCGAGCACGGTGGCGAAGGCGGTCAGGGGAGTCGTGATCACCTCGTCTCCTGGCCCGATTCCCGCGCAACGTAGCCCGATCTCCAACGCATCCATACCGTTGGCGACGCCGACGCAGTGTGCGGTGCCGCAGTAGGCCGCCCATTCTCGCTCAAAGGCGGTGACGTTCTCGCCGAGGATGAACCATCCCGACTGGATGACGCCGGCGGCTGCATCCAGCAGTTGCTGACGCACCGGAGCCGGAACGCGGGAGAAGTCGTTGATCAGGATCGAAACCATGGGGGGAGAGGGCGTTGAGCCGGAACGCGCGGAAGCGCGCAAGCCGCAAAGCGCCGCGCGTGGCCGCGGGTCGATTAGGCTCGGCGTTTCCGCGAGCCGATCCACGAACTCATGCCGGCGAGGATGTCGTGCGGTTTGTCGGCGAAGCGGGGCGCGAGGCGGATATTTCCCGCCCGGAGGGCGGCGCGCACTTGCCCGTCCGGGTGACACTCGTGGTGGATGACGTCGTGGCCGGCGCGAGCGTAGAGGCTCTCGTAGTCGTCGGCGCGCAAGCGGTTCATGAACATGTAGCGGTTGCCCGCCAGCCGGTCCCACTGCGCGTCGTCGAATTGCAGGAAATGGATCGGGCTCAGCGAACGGTCGGTATGGGAGAAGTGATCGGAGTGATCGATGAGGTGAAGGGCGATGCCGTCGGGCCGGAGGATCCGCGCCGCCTCGGCCAGCAAGGGAACCAGAATCGAAGCCGGGATGTGCTCGAACACCGTGAACGAAAAATGGAGGTCGACCGACGCGGCGGGCAGAGCGAGGCGCGTCGCGTCCGCGGGCGCCAGGTAGTGAAGGCCGCAGAGCGCGAACAGCTGGTCGCGTGTGCCGCCCGCTTCCACGAGGCGGGCCAACGCGGCCACCCGCGCAGGATCGACGCGGGGGTGGCCGCAAAATTCCTCGTCCCGTAGCAGCGCGCGCAGGTCGAGGTTGAGGGTGTGGTCGTTCAGGTATCGGTGCAGGTCGACGGTGTGGATACGTTCCGCCCCCATCAGCCACAGGCACACCGGGAGCGTCACTCGCCGGCCGGTGCCGACCTCGACCGCGCGGGCTCCTCGGATCTGGACGCCACATGCGGTCGCCTTTTCGGCCAGCGCCAGCGCCGCGTCCTGGTAGATGCGGTTCTTTGCTTCGCGGAAGGAGCCGTTGAGCGTCTGGAGCGCGTAGTAAAGGGGATTGCCTATCGGTTCTGGCAACGCGCCAAGAAAGGCCTGCAGGCGGGCTTTGGTGGTCCAGCGCATGCGGGGTCAGGTGTAGCGGTCTAGGTGCCGGCGAAAATAATCGACGGTGGCGCACAATCCCTCGGACAGAGCGACCTGCGGCCGCCATCCGATCGCGGCCTCGATCTTGCGGAAATCGGAGTAGTAGTCGCCAATGTCGATTTTCTTGCGCTCGGCGGGAAAGCTCTTGATGGCGACGGTGCCTTGCCCCGCGATCTCGACGAGCCGGTGGGCGAGGTCGAGCAGCGAGATTTTCTCCGTCGATCCCAGATTGAAGATGGCACCTGTGGTGTCGGGATGCTGAGTGACGTTGAGCAGAGCGGCCACCACGTCGTCGACGTAGTTGAAGTCGCGCAGCTGGTTGCCTTCCCACACCTCGACCGGGATGTCGGTAAGGATCTGCTTGATCCAGATGCCCAGGAAGGTCTGGCGTGCGTCCTTGATGCGCATGCGGGGCCCGTAGGTGTTGGTGAGCCGCAGCACGCGCGTCCGCAGACCATAGACGTCGTGATAGAGCTGGTGGAACTGCTCGCCGGCGGCTTTGTTGACGCCGTTCACGTCGACGGGGCGGATGGGGTGGCGTTCGTCCACCGGGAGGTATTGGGGCTTGCCGTAGATTTGGCGCGTGCTTGCGAACACGATCTCGATTCCCGGATTGAAGTGCCGGCAGGCCTCGAGGATCGCGAGCTGGGCTTTGGCATTGATGTCCAGATCGGTGAACGGGTCCCGCATCGAATCGAGGTGGCTCGTTTGCCCGGCCAAGTTGAACAGCACGTCCTGACCCTGAACGAGGTAGCGGAGGCTAAACTGGTCGCGCACGTCAGCGATGTTGATCGTGATGCCGGCGGGCGCATCGTCGAGGTTGGCGAGGTTGCCGCCGTATTCGGGGATCAGGCTGTCGACAACCGTGACGTGCGCTCCGGCCTGCGCTAGGATGCGCGCCAGGTTGGAGCCGATGAAACCTATGCCTCCGGTGACGAGGACGCGCTTGCCGACAAAGGGCTGGGTCGCGGCGCGCAAAAAATCGGGAAGGGCATCCATGGCAGGGTCAGGCGGCGGGGAGAGCGGCGTAGAAGTAGCCGCGGTAGACGGAAGCGGGGCCGAGGTGCAGCGCGTAGTCAGACGCGGCGAAGCTAAAAACCAGACGGTAGCCGGCGTCAAAGTGTGCGACTAGGCGCTGTTCGTTGAGAAACCATGCCGGATACGATGCGGGATAGATCGACGGAGGGTTGTGCTGGACGGTCAGCCGATCGGTTGTCCCGACGTGCAGGGCGGTCCGATCGAGCAACACGAATGCCGGGCGATGGGACAGCAGTTCCTTGAGCATCGCGTGCGGTGCGGGAAGATACTGTAGCACGCTTGAAAGGAGGAGCACATCACTCTCTCCCTCGGAGAGCGCGGCGGCGACGTCGGCGTGGAAGCGGAGCCGTTCGTCAGCGAATTCACGTCGTCCGCATTCGACGTAGTGCGGCTGCTCGATCACGGTCCAGCGCACCTCGCGGAGGGGCGCAAGAAAAGGGCGGAGCTGAAAAAACGTGCTGCCCAGCGCACCGCCGAAATCCAGCACGCGCAGGCGCCCACTCTGCTGGTTCGCGACATGGAGCAGGGCGGCGAGGGCGTGAAGAGGATAGTCCGGCCTTGGCAGGATCACGGCATCGCGTTCGAAAAGGGCGGGATTGTCGCGGGCCAGCGCGGTTGCGCGGCGCGTGTGTTCGAGAATGGCCGGATCGGCGTAGCCGCTGGCCGCCTTCGCCGCGTCCGGCCACGAGGCGTAGTTGCCCGCAAACACCGTGCCGTCGCCGCGCAACCGACGCAGCAGGTAACCGCCGCGCCGGATCAAGCCGGGCGGCGCCAGGTCGCGGAGGGCGAAATTTTTGCGGGTCATGGGCGGCAATACTTCAGGCACAGGCGATAGTGGAGCACCCCGAACGCCGCAATCAACCACACGATGGCGGAAAACACCGCGTCGAATCCGAGGTAGCCGTGGGCGGCGAGCGCCAGCACGCCGAGCATCGCGCCGGTTCGCGTGAGGTCCCAGAGCAGCTGGAGCCGCAGGCGGTTGACGATCGTGAGCGTCACCATCACCGGCCACACGGCGTAAGCGATGCCGTAGGGCACCGCGAGGAGGCGGGCGAGCCTGCCCGCGTCGTGCCAGCCCTCGCCAAACGCGAAGGCGAACAACTGCGGTCCGGCCAGGGCCAGGGCGGCGAAGGCGGGAAACCCCAGCCAGCATGCCAGTCGCAACGTGCCATTGAGCGCCTCCGTCGTGGCGCGCGGGGAGTCGGCCAACGCCTGCCGCAGTCGATGGGCGAAGGTCTGCGACAGCGGGGTGCCGATCAGCGTCGTGGGGAGGCCGGCGACACGTTCGACGACGGAATATGTGCCGAGGGCGGCCAGGCCAAAATAACGTTCAATGATGAAGGCCGGCAGGGAAAACCCCAGCGCGTTGACCAGCGACGAGCTGCCTGAGACGAGCGGGAACCGGCGGTATTCCCTTAGCGTGTGCGCCAGCGCGCCTGCGGAAAGGTCGGACCGCGCCGGTGCGCGGGCCAGGCCGCTCGCTGCGTAGAGCACCAAGGCACCGACCAGCCGGGAGGCAGCCTCGCCGAGCACGAGTCCCACTCCACCCCAGCCGGCATACGCGGCGGTCAGCTGTGCCCCCGCTGAACAAAAGCTCTGGATCCAGCGTGCCCGGGCGATGCCGTCGAACTGGCCGTGGCGGATCATCCACTGTGTGAAGGTCAGGCTGGCGCCGGAAATCGCGATCACTCCTCCGACGGTCCAGCGGAGGTGCGCGAGGGCGTGCCAAGCGGGCGTGTCGAACACGGCCGCTAGGACGCCGAGGCCGGCGGCAGTCAGCACCCCGGTTGCCGCTGCCGCGAGGCAGGCCAGCACGACGAGGCGCACCGCGGTCGCCTCCTCGGCCGGCTGGAGCAACGCGTATTCGAACCGCAGGCACGCGACGACCGCCGCGAACGTCGTGACGGTGAGATACCCCTGCAGCAACCCCAGCGCGTCTGGGCCCGCTTGGCGTGCCACCAGCGGGACCGCCGCTAGAGAAATGACTTGGCTGGCAAAGCCAGCGCCTGCCAGCTGGGCCATGCCTCGTGGCAGGATGCGCTCCAGCAGCGCGCGGAGGCGGAAGGATGGCGCGGCGTTCATCGCCCGCCCGTTCCTGCCTTGAGCCGCGCCTCGATCAGGCCTTCCAGTTCGGCCGCCCGATGGGCAAAGGTGTGCGCTGCGAGGGTGCGACGCTGCCCGCGCGCGCCGATCTCGGCGGCGGCGGAAGCATGATCCAACAGCCAGCGCACCCGCTCGACGCATTCCTCGATGGAGCCGTAGGTCACCACCTCCGAATCGAGCGCGAAGATCTCGTCCAGGTCGCGCCGCGCATCGGTCACTAAGCAGGCGCCGGCGCCGGTGGCCTCGAACAAGCGCATGTTGCCGGCCGAGGGCTGCGCCATCGCGATGTGGCAGTTCAGGGTGATGTCGGATCGAGCCAGCTGGGCAAACATCGCCCTCCCGTAGAGGGGGCCGTGGGTGCGGCGACGCAACGGGGAGAAAAAATGCTCCACCACCTGACGGGCGCGGCCACGGCGCAGCGAGCCTACGAGCAGCCGCGGACGGACCGCCGCGAACGAGTCGGTCCAGATTTCGAGTGGCATTTGTCGGGCGAGTGCGGCCAGCCAGCGATGCCGTTCCGGATGCAGCAGGGGCGAGCAGCTGCCGAGGAAACTGACGGGGGTTCTCGGACCGTGCGTCTCCAATCCCTCCCTTACCGCCGGCTCGAAGGCATGCCGGAATTGATGGGCGTCAACGCCCGCGGCTCGCCAGGTGGCGACTTGGTGGCCGGCGGGGCTCAGCACCAGCGCGTCGTCGGGAAAAAACTGCCGCGGGTCGCCGTCCAATCCCTGGTGGCAGACCACCAAACGGAGCGAGGGTAGTTCCGCGCACAACGCCTGCACGCGCACCGGGGAGAACAGGTAGCAGTCGTCCACGAACAGCACCTCCGGTCGCGTGCGGTGGAGTTGTTCGGCGACGATGTGCAACGGATCCTGTTTGGACGCCGCACCATTTTCCTGGAGCCACTTGGCCTGCAGCGCGGCGTAGTTGGCGACGAAATGTGCGGTCACGTGGCCACGGGCGGCGAGATGGCGCGTCAGGTGGTTGGACCAGCCGAACGCGTCGCGCACCAGTCGCTCATAGTGTTCCGCATAACCCAGCGCGGAGAGCCCGGTGTGTCGGCGCTCGAAATCCGCGACATAGCCCGGGTAGAGCGTGGTGACGTGCGCCAGAATCACCGGGCGTAGAATTCGCGAATGCTGGCGACGACGTAGTCCAGAGCTTCACCTGTCATCTCCGGATACAGGGGCAGCGAGAGGATTTCTCCCTGATGCGTGGCCGCACGGGGAAAATCCGCAGGCTGGTGCTTCAGGTAGCCGTAGGCCGGATACAGCGGCAGGGCGCGCGGGTAGTTCAGCACCGTGGCGATACCGCGGGCCTGCAGGTGCGCGCGCAGCGCGTCGCGCTGCTTGGTCCGGATCATGTAGAGATGGAAGACGTGGGTGCGATCGGCCCGAATAACCGGGCAGCGGACATCGCCCGCGCCGGCAAGTTTCATGGTGTAGGTCGCCGCGAGTTCCTGCCGGCGTTGCGTCCACCCGGCGAGGTGCGGCAGTTTCGCGCTCAGGACCGCGGCATGGAGGCCGTCTAGCCGGCTGTTGATGCCCTCCATCACATGATCGCCCTTGCCGCCATGACGGGCGAACAAAGTGGACCATTCTGCCAAACGGGTGTCGTTGGTCACGAGGCAGCCGGCGTCGCCCATCGCGCCGAGGTTCTTGCCCGGGTAGAATGAGAAGGTGGCCGCGTGCCCCAGGGTGCCGACGAGACGGCCCTTGTAGGTCGCGAGGTGTGCTTGGGCGCAGTCTTCGATCACCCACAAGTTGTGCTTCTGCGCGAGCGCCATCAGGGGGTCCATGTCGGCGGGCTGGCCGCAGAGGTGAACGGGGATGATGCCGACGGTGCGCGGTGTGATCTTGGCGGCGACGGCGGCAGGATCGATGGTGAAGGTGTCGTCCTCGGTGTCGCAGAAGACGACCTTCCCGCCGGCTTGGGTGATGGTCTCACTGGTCGCGATCCAGGAATGTGCCGTGGTGATCACCTCGTCGCCCGGCTTGAGGCCGAGTCCACGCATGAGAATGTAGAGCGCATCGGTGCCGTTCGCGCAGGACACGCAGTGCTTCACGCCCAGGGTGCGGGCCCATTGCTGCTCGAATTCGTCGACGAACCGGCTTCGCACGAATCCCGACTCCTTGATCACCGCGGCGATGGCGGCGTCGAGTTCGGGGCGAATCGACAAATATTGAGCATACAGATCGACGAACGGGATTTTCATGAGAGGGTTCATTTAGCAAAATTTTTCGGCGCTAGGCAAAGCGTAATCGCATCAGAGTTCGCAACCAAAGGGGTATTGGATGGGAGAGTTCCAATATCTGCAGGTGCATGCCCCCTTCGGCCCCATTGCTTAAGTGACCCCGACGCCCGGGGTCTAGATGTCTGCGAGAGAACCGTGACGCTACCGAAACCAAAAGGGGAAGAAATGCGATCGACACTGGATAGAAGGGAGAACTGCGCGAGCAGCGACAGCGTTAGGTATAGGTGGCGCGGTGGCCGAGCCGAAGGAAAGGCCGCTCCAACCAATAATATGACGCGGCGCCAGTGCCCAGCGTGACCAGCAGCGCAATGACCAGCAGCAGCCCGTTATACCAACTGTCGAGAACCCGATTCCGTTCCGCCGCCTTGAAGACGATGATCACAACGATCCCGTGCAGAAGGTAGACACCGTAGGAGATCTGACCGAGCCAGATCAAGGGCTGAGACCTCAACCATCGTGTGCGCGGACTGCCAGCATTGAGAATAATTAACAAAAGCGCTAAGACGTAGAGCGCGCCTAGCAGGGTGTGCCCCCAAATTGACATATGGAATCCGATATTGCGTGCGATTGCCAGATCCAGCGCCACGGCACCTCCTGCCAAACAGCCCAAGCCCCAGCGCAGCGAACGGAGGTGACGATCGACCCAATCGCAGCCTCGCCGCGTGCGCAATGCGTAAGACAGAAGCCCCCCCCAACAGAGTGCATCAAGACGACAGGGCAGCCATGTATACGCGGGAAAATCATCGCCCCCAAAGTGGAAGTAACTCCAGATGCGGAGCAATGGCGCGCAAATCACGCCGCCAGCAAGAATCCACGGCAAGGCTTGCCGGGAGCATCGAACGATGAGCGGGAAGAAGACATAAAATTGCTCTTCGATCGCGAGAGACCAAGTAGCGCTCAACCATGCCGCCCCGTAGGTGCCGAAGATGGACATGAAGTAGTTTTGTGTGAATCCAACATAAGCGAGCACGGGAATTGGGCCGCTGAACAGCTCGCCTTGCATATCGAATGCCTTTGCGAGAGCAAACAGGGAAATGAGCAGATAGTAAACCGGGAAAATTCGGCAAATCCGGCGCAGGTAAAACGTTTTATAATAGTTATTTGACTGGCGTTTATCGATCAAAATGCCGCCAATCAAAAAACCGGAAAGCACGAAGAATAAATCGACTCCGCTGCGGAATATAATCAGCGACTGCTTAAAAGTTGGGACCCATGCGTCGCGATGCTGCTCAATTCCGCTCGGGGGTAGCGTGACGCCTACGTAATGCCAAAGCACCACCATTGTGATGGCAACCCCTCTTACTCCGTCTAGCTCAGGAAACCGCATGTCAGACGTGAGTTCGAAAGCCGATGAGGGTGGCGCTGGTTCGGTTTCGGGAAACGATTTCACGCGGGAAAGGTCGCTACTCAATGGCGAAGTGTTAGTATATAATTATATTATATCGCAGTTCGCATTTTATATTAGACTGAATGGGTTGGGGTATATAATCATTATTGAATTTTTATGAGAGAATTAATTCTCGAAGTTTATTGGCGCTTGGCAAAAGGTGGTCTGGTTCGTGGGCGCGGAGGAAGGCCTCGCTGCGAATGCCGTTGCACACCGCGACCGTGCGCAGCCCGAGCGCGCGGCCAGCGAAAATTTCCGTCTCGGTGTCGCCGATGATCCAGTCGACGCCGGGCGCAGGGAGCACGCAGCCCGTGATCAAGTCGCGCTTCAGCTGCCAGGCCGGCGCCGCAGTCTCCTGTCCGCTGAGCACGGCCACGAAATGCCAGGTGAGTCCCAGGCGTGCGAGCTGTCGCTCCAGCGCATCGCGACAGCGCCGGACGGTCACCAAGTAGAGCGAGTGCTGCGCGGCGAGTTCCGGCAGCAGTTCGGTCAGGCCGGGCTGCAGGAGGTCGTCGCGGAGCACCGCGTCGTCCTCGATGCGCCGCAACCGGTGCGCGCGGAAGCCGTCCAACGCTTCCGGGCCTACACCGCTGCGACGCAGGAGTTCGGTGTCGGACGCGCGTTCGCGCTTGAGCTGCCAGAAATCCTCGACGTCAAGCGGGGTGCCGCGGGCGGCGCGAATTCCCTCCGCGTAAACCCGGTGATGGCGGAACTTCACCTCTAGGATGGGACCGTCCAGATCGAAAAAGAGTTTCATCGCGGAGAGCCGTGGCGCAGCGCGTCGGCGCACTGGACGAGTTGGACGAACAGCCGGCGGTGCTCCGGAGACAGGTCGTCCGGCGCGGCGTTGGCGGCGGCCGCGGCAACGAGCCGCGCGAGCGCGTGGTTTGCGATCGAGACGCCGCGCGGCTCGACCAGTCCGCGGCCGCGCAGCGCGGCGGCGAGAGCGTCGACCGCGTCGCCGATCCAGAGGTATTCGCGAATGTCGTCGGAAAGAAACGGCGGCGGCGGGGCGCCAAGCACGTGTTGGCGCAGGAGCACGGGAATCAGCTTCGATTCCTGGCGCTGGCCGGGCCCGAACACGCTCGGCAGCCGGACGATGCACGCGGACGCGGCACCGGCGACGACCGCCTCAGCTTCGAGTTTTGATCGCGCGTAATCGGACAGCGTCGTGCGGCGCACGTCGGCGGTCGATGCCAGGACGAAATGCGCCTCCGGGTATTTCTCGCGCAGCCGGCGCGTGCCCTCGACATTAACGTTGCGGAAAGCCGCGCTGGGCACCGGCGTGCGGTGGGGGATGGCGGCTGCGAGGTGCACGATGGCGGCAAAAGCTTCCGACGGGAACGCCGCGGCCTCGCGAACGTCGCCCGCTAACTCGGTCACGCCGCAGCCGTCGTCGTGCAGCCGTGACACCAAGCTCCGGCCGATGAACCCGCGCGAGCCGGTGACAAGGACCTTCACTTGAGTCGGGCGCGCGTGCGTTCGAACTCCGCGCGGGCGGCTTCGAAGTCGGCGCGACGAATCATGACCGGCTCAATGTCGATGCCTCGGATCCACAGCAGCCCGCTTTCGCAAGGGTTGCAGACGCCGTAGGGGCCGCGATACTCGCCGAAGGCAAGAGCGACGAGGATCTCGGGCATGTTGCAGCCGGCGCGCGTGATGAAATGGTGCGTGGTGAAAAACTTCGCGATGTTGATCTCAGTGGGGTTGGGCACGCCACGGAGATCGTAGGTGAAGTCGACGCTGAAGATGCCGTTGGGGGTAGGGTCGGCCGCGCGGATGCACCGCACCGCCAACTCGTCGAGTTGGGGATCGCCGATGGTTTCGCCGACGCCCGTGAGGCCGGTGACGCCCGACTGCGCGCGGTTGCCGAAGGCCCAGTTCAGCCGGCGACGGCCTTGGGCGACGACGAGTTTGCCGTCGTGCCAGATTGACTGCCACGTTACCGTTTCCTTGCTCAGGTGCTCAGCGGCGACGGCATGGCCCCAGGCTTTGGTGGCGTTGAGATGGTCGAGGGCGGTCTCATACGTCGGCCGGGAGAGGGATCCTTTGCCGGCCGCCCCGACGGTCTCGCGGATCCAGATGTCGGCGCCGAAGCGGTCGAAAGCGCGGCGCAGGTCCGCCGGTTCGTTCAGGAAGATGTTTTCGGGCACCTTGATGCCGGCATTCTGCCAGATCTGATAGGAGCTCCATTTGTCGCGCAGGAGCTCGATCGTGGCCTGTGCCGGCATGAACAGGCGGCAGCCGGTGGCTGCGATCTCGGCGCGATATTTGCCGATTGTGAACGCCTCGATTTCGGGCTGCGAATGAAGGAAGTCGACTTTCTCGCGGCGGATCAGGTCGACGAGAAAGGGGATGTAGCCGGGATCGGTGGCCTTCGGGCAGATGAAAAACGCGTCGACTTCGGAGCGGTGGATGTTGAACGGGTCGCAGTCCGTGCCGATGAGGCGATATTTCGTCCGCGACGGGTCCGCGTCGCGGAGGCTGCGGGTGAAGCTGAGGGTCGAGGGCCCGCCGGAAGCCGTGGCGAGGATGGTCTTCATGTGCGGGTGGCGGTGGCTTGTTCCAAGATCGAGACGACCTGCCGGGCGTGCGCGAGGCCGGTGAGCGGCGTTGCGGCTTGCCGGATGCAGTCGACGAAATGCTGGGCTTCGACGCGGAGCGGTTCCACCCAGTCGATCTTCGGCAACAGGACGTCGCCGGAGCGATAGTTGAAGTTCCAGTTTCCCGGCGCGTCGTAGTCCATGTTTTCGCCGACCTTGGCGACGCGATCGACGCCCTTGTCGAAGATGGCGATCTTGTCCTCCGCCACGTCGTCGTAGACCACCATCTTCTTTGAGCCGACAACGACGATCTTGCGGACCTTCTGCGGATCGACCCAGCTCACGTGAATGTTCGCCATCACCTTGTTGGGATAGCGGACGGAGAGGAAGACCACGTCCTCGATCTCTTTCTGGAGAAATGCGACACCCGTGCGGTGCACCGCGAGCGGACTCGGATCACCGAGCCAGTATTGAATGATGCTGATGTCGTGGGGTGCGAAGTTCCAGAGCGCATCGATGTCCGAGCGCACCCGGCCGAGGTTGAGGCGCTGGCTGTAGATGTAGCGCAGGTCACCGAGTTCGCCGCGTTCGATCAGCTTGCGGACATAGCGGACGGCGTTGTTGAAGAGGAAGGTGTGTCCGGCCATGACGACACAGTTCTTGGTCCGGGCGAGTTGCTCGATCGCGTCCACCTCGCTCACGCGCGTCGCCAGCGGCTTCTCCACAAACACGTGCTTGCCCGCCGTGAGGCATTGCATCGCCAGTTCAAAATGGGTCGCGGCGGGCGTGGCGATGACGACACCATCCACTTCCGTCGCCGCCAATACCTCCGCCAGGCTGCTCGTCACCCGGAGGCCGGGAATCGCGGCTTGGGCGAATTTCTGTCGGGCCGGATCCGGCTCCACCAGCCAGGCCACGCGGCAGCCCGGCAGCGCGTTGAAATTTCGCAGAAGATTCGGACCCCAATATCCGCAACCTACTTGAGCGAGAGTGATTGTGCGCATGTCGCGCTCAGGTTCATCACGCGTGTTGTGGCGAGTCAAGCGAGGCTGTTGTCAACGAAAACTCCGTGGCGCGAGCGACCATAGCGAGGAGGAGGAGGGCGATGAGGTTCAGTTGCGGAGCCCGAGTCCGGGACGGTTGCCGAGGTCAACCCAGCCGCGGCTTTCGAGATTCGCGAGCAGCCGGAGGCCGAGCTGCCCCGTCCAGGGTTATACCACACGATGTCGGAGTAGTTATTGCCGTTGAAGTCGCCAATGGCGACGGTCCAGCCGGGATGGAAGACGCGCGAGACGGTCTCGCTGACGCTGAAGCCATTCATCACGATCACAACCTTTTCGCCGGTCTGTGGGTTCTGTGCTAGGCTGTCGTAGTTTTGGTCGCCATTGCAGTCGGCGTGGGCCGCTTTCATGCCGCCGATCGTAGCGACGAGTCCTTTGGGATAGATTTAGTGGATGGTGTAGTTGTGGCTGTCGGCGACGAAGAGGATGCCGTCGCGGCCTACGACGATCCTCGTGGACGTATCGAAGCGAGCCGCGCTGGCGTGACCGTCCGCGTTGCCGGATTCGAGGAGCGAGCCGGCGAACGTGCTCACCATGCCATCGGGCGTGATCTTGCGGATCGTGGGATTGTTGGAGTCCGATACGAAGATGATGCCCTGATCGTTGATCGTGATGCCGTCGGGGTAGTTAAAGTGGGCGGAGTGCGCTTCGTTGTCCACCGCGACCCAGATGCCTGGCGTGCCGGCGAACGTGCTGACGTTGCCTGCCATCGTGACGCGGCGGATGACGGTGTTGCTGTAGTCCGTGACAAATAGGTTGCACGGAGGTGCGGCCATAACAGGAGTGCGACAAGAAATCCGCGCCGTAACAGTTGATTCGGGGCTCTGATGATCATCGTGAGGAGGGGGGCTGCCCGACCTTGGCGCACCGTGAGGCCCGGCATACGGGGCGACCACGGTTGCCGGCGGGCCGCCTTGTCCCTTCGTCGCGGCTCTTCCTCCGTGCTCGCGCGGGCGCGACCTGGGGGAGTCCCACCGTTGTGCGGACTATTTGCGCACGGCGGTGACCGAGCCCTCCGCGTCCTTCACGAGTGGCTGGAAGCCCGCTTTGCGCAGCAGATTCTCGTCGACCGTGCTCAATGCCACTTCGTAGGAATTCCAGTGTTCGGACAGCCGCGCGGCTGTGGAGCCTGGGGTCTCGGTCGATGTTGGTCGCGCTTGGACGAACAGGACGTTGCGTGCGGTCGGGTTGGCCCTGTAGGCGGCGGTCACGTTGAGGTCGTCGACTGGGCTCCGGCGCTGCGGGTAATGATACAACCGGTGTTCGTAGAGCGGGCTCAGCGCGTTGGGCTGCGGATGGCGGATTTCCCAGACGAAAAGCGCCGTCGGCGAGCCGACGAGAAACGCCGAGTGATTCTCGCTCGCTGCAGCCAGAGGCGCGATCGCGCGGTCCAGATTCCGAAGCGCCAGGTCGTCCGGCACCTTGGCGGTCGAGTGCCACCAGCGGTTGTAGACCGGGCCTCCGCCCGGTAGCGTTGCCAGCAGCAGGACGGCCACCGCCGCCGCAATCACGCCTCGGATTTCAGGGGGGATTCCGCTGCCGGTCCGATGCCGGACCGCGAGTCCGGCGAGGGCGACAAGGGCGAAACCATTCGGGATCACCAGCAGCACCCGATGGAACAGCAGGAAGCCCGCACCGTTCGCTTCGGCCAGCCCGTGCGCCAACAGGTAGCCGGAAGCCGGGTGCAGGAGCAGCAGCAGTGGTCCGAAGGTGAGCGCGGTCAGCGAAGGGTAACGTCTCCAGACAACGAGCGCGGCGAGGGCGTTAATCCACCCGACGAGGCCCAGGATCTGGTTGGTCCGGGCGAACGCGGGACCACCGAGACAGAGCAGGTCGACCCCATACCAGTGGTTGAGCCAGCCTTGGGCGCGCGCAGTGGCGACGAGGGGAGTTGGCCCCAACAGCCAGAGCAGCGCAGCTGCCAGCATCGCGATGCCGGCCGTCGCGGCTAACCGGCGCACGTTGCGCATCAACACGGCGAACAGCAGTCCCGCCGTCCCCACCGCAGCCAGCCCGAATCCTTGGCGATGACTCCAGTAGATCAAGAATGCCCAACACCCTCCTTGGACGAGGACCTCGCGGAGCGGAGGAACTTTACGGAGCCACCGCGCCACGGATGCCAGCAACGCGACGACGGCAATTTGAGCCCACGGAGTGGACGAAAAACCGTAATAGCGGAGAAAGGAGAAGGTGTTGTTTCCGAGCACGAGGCTGTGCACGAGTGCAGCAACGAAAGCCAAGCGCCGGTCGAACCCAAGTGAGCGTGCCAGCCGATAGCTCACCCAGCTGAAGAGCAGGCTGACTCCGGTCCCGTAGAGCGCCAATGCGGTGAACTGCCCTCCCTCCGGCGCGATCCTCCAGAAGGAATAAATGAAGAAATAGGCCGCTTTGGTGGGCTCGGGATGCTGGTCGACGAAAGCGCAGTTCGCCCAAACAGTGATGCGCCGCAGATGCTCCCATCCGTCGGCCGGAAATTCTAGGTAGGGCCCGGGTGCACAGTAGAAGGCGCCGAGCAGCAGCCAGGGCGCAGCGAAGCCCAGCACGCGGCGCGAGCCCCAGCGCTGCCATTGCTGCACCGCGAGGAGCACGGCGCCGGTGAGATGGAGCGCATGCAACAGCCAGAAGATCGTGAGCAACGACGCCGGCCCCGAGGTGGCTGGCAAGTGGCCGAGGCGGAACACGGCAAACGCCGCCACATAGGGAAGGAGACAAGCCCATCCCGAAGCAAAGTAGCGGCGCAGATCGCGATGAAAATTCGCGAGTGTCGAACTAGAGAACATCCGCGAAATGGCAGCGCAACCGCTTGAACGCGGTGGCGCCCACCACGAGCAGCAGCGCCGCCGAGGCATAAAGATACCCCACGTGCACCGGATTGGGCGAGCGGTGCCAGAACGTCACCGCGCGTGCCTCATCGATGAAATGGATGAGCGGGTTGAAGCGCAAAAAATACCACACGCCTCCCGGAATCTGGCTCACCGGATAGAACACCGCGCTGGCGAACAGCAGCGCGAGGGCGAAGAATTGCGTCACTTGTGCGATGTCGCGCCAGAACACCCCGAGTGCCGCGAGCGCCAGCGCGACGCCGAAGGCGCCGATCAGCAGCGGCAGCAGGATCACCGGCAGCCACAGCACTCCCCAGCCCAGCGGGGCACCCGTGACGAGCGCGCCGATGAACACCAGGCTGAGCGTGATCCCAAAGTGCAGCGCGGCCGAGCCGACCGCGGCCGCCGGCAGGATCTCGAGCGGGAACACCACCTTCTTCACGAAGTTGGGGTTGGCCAGGATGAGCGTCGGCCCCAGCGCCATGATTTCAGAGACGAAGTGATGGATCGCCAGCCCGAGAAAAACGACGAGCGCGTATTCGATCCGCGTTTCCGCCGTCGCGTCGGCCCGGAAGCGGCCGCCGAAGATGAAACCGAACACCAGCACGTAGAGCGCGAGCAGCAGCAGCGGCGTGACGATGCTCCAGATCAACCCGAGGTGCGTGCCCTTGTGTCGCAGCTCGACCTGGCGCTTGGTAAACTGCCACCACAGCGATTTATGCTGCCAAAGAGTTTTGAGAGTAGCGGCTGTCGCTCCGAACATTGTCACTGGTCTAGCGCTCATTGCGACTGAGTAGCAAGGGCTTTCCCCGAAGAGCCATTTCCGGATTGCCAATGCCTGCTCTTTGCGGCGCTTTGACGAAACTCGTTATGAAATTCCGCCCTACGTTTCTGTTTGTGGCTGTGCTGGGTGTTCGTGCGCTCTGGGCTGCGCCGGTGGACAATCTGGCCTTGCCGGAGCGCGCGATGCCGGGCCTGAGCCCCATCCTGCAGCAAGCCATGCAGCAGTCCCCGCGCATGCTTAGTCGTGCGCTCGATCTCGAAATCGCAGAAAATAACCGCATCGAGTCGCGCTCCAATCTGCTCCCCTACGTCGGCGGCAGCTATCGCCAGATCGCCTCGCGTGACGACCGCGCCGACTTGGCCGAGACCATCAACGTCAACAAGGTTTACTACGATTTCTCCATTACGCAACCAGTGTTCTACTGGGGAGAGCGGCGCAACAACTACCGCGGTAGCGAGATCGCGAAACAAATCGCCGAGGGCAACTATCGCGAGGCTTACCGCCAGCTCGCGCAGGAGTTACGCGGCAAATACGGTGCGCTGATCGTGCAGAAATCCCAGCTGGCGCGCGCTCGCCGGGCGCTCGCCTACGCGCAGCAGCAAGTAAAGATCGCCGAGGAGCGTCTCGCCAAAAAAGTAATTTCGGACCTCGAGATCTACCCGATTCGGCTCAGCGCTGAGCAGGGGCAAATCAATCTCGAACGCGTCGAGTTCGAATTCGACGCCGCCAAGCATGCCTTCGCGCGCCTCAGCGGACTTCCGTCTATCAGTGACGACCAGATACCGGACGAAGTGCCCGTCGTCGGCTACGATGCGTCGGCGGTTGACGAGTTGCTGGCGGCTTTCCTTTCAGCCAAGGATCTGCCGAACAACGAGGTGGTGAATCTCAGCCGGCAAGTCGAGATCCAGAACCTGCAATACCGGAATCAGAAAACACGCCTGCGCCCCAAGATGAGCGCCGTCTTGGGCACCAGCCAGGACGAGCAGAGCTTCTCCATCAATAACGCGGCAAAGTATCGCATCACGTCCAACTACATCGGGGTCTCAGTTTCTTGGACAATCTTTGACAGCTTTGCCACCCAAGCCGGCATCCGCAGCGCACTCGCCCGCCGTCGCCAAGCCGAAAGCGACCTTGCCGAGGCCAAGGATCGCATCGCTCAGCAGGCCCAGGCGCAGGCCCGATTCATCAATTTTGCTGCGCGCACGATGGCGATTTCCGATCGCTCGCTCGTTGCCGCTGAGTCGAACCTGCGCGCTAAGCAGGCCGAATTCAAGCGAGGCGTGGCGTCGGAGTCCGACGTCTCCCTTGCCGAGCTCGCGCTCTACGACCAACGCTATTACGCCTATAACGCACGTCTGGATTATTTGGCGAAAATCGGCGAATTTCTCGGCACCTTGAGCCAAGACCCGCTGGCCGCAGCACTCCCTGTCAAGTGATGAAAGCGAAAACATCCGGCAGCCGGTGGCCGTTGCGCATCGGCCTCGTGATCGTCTTCCTCGCCGCTTTGGTGTGGGGAGTCGGTTTCCTCATGCGCCCGGTGGCGTTAGTTGCGCCAGCCGAGCGCGGCACCGCCGTCAATACCGTGCAGGGCACGGTTGAGGTTAAAGCGGAGTTCGCCAATGAGCTGAAGAGCGAGGTGGGCGGACGCGTGCTCGCTAGCGCGCTCGACGTCGGTAAGCGCGTCTTCCGCGGCGACGTCTTGGTGCAGCTCGACACCGGCGACATCGATCTCGAGATCGAGCGCATCAAGAACGAAATCGCCGCCGCCAAGCGCAAGGTCGAGGTCGGCTCCACCTTGCGCGCCGACGTGCTGAACATGCGCGACACCGTCGCGAATTATGCTCGTCAGGCCGAGGCCGGGGTCTACCCGCAGGTCGAACTCGAGAAACAGCGCCGTTTGCTCCAGCAGCTCGAGCAGCGCATGGACCTCGACGAGGTAAATTTGAAGCTGTCGCTCCAGACGCTGGAGAACAGCCTGCGTTCAAAGGAACGCGAGCGCACCAAAATGACCGTCATCGCTCCGGCCGACGGCGTCGTCACCGCCGTGCTTGCGCGTGTGGGCGATCTCATCGGCGGCAACACCCCCATCGCCACCGTCATGGCCACGACCCGCACCGTGGAGGCCAAGCTAAGCGAGGAAAAATTCGCCACGGTGAAGGTCGGCCAGAAGGCCTCGGTGCGATTCCTGACCTATGGGGCCGACCAATACAATGCGGTCGTTTCAAAAATCCTCCCTTCGGCCGACTCGGCGACACAGCGCTACACGGTTTTCCTCGACGTCTCCCTGCCCGAAGGGCGCGTGCTCGTGCCCGGTCTGACCGGCGAGGTTAGCATCATCATTTCTGAGCGTAAAAATGCGGTTCTCATACCGCGCCGCGCTCTGATCGGCGATTACGTCTACGTCGTCAATGGCAGCCGGCTTCAGCGACGCAAAGTCGAGAAGGGCTACGAGGGACTTAACCAAGTCGAGATCACCAAGGGTCTGCAGACGGACGAACTCGTTGTTGTCGAGGAGCAGGACCGCTTCCGCGACGGCGACAGCGTGCGCACGCAGGCCGTGCGGACGCAGCAGTAGTTTTCTCGCGTGGCCGCCGTTACGACGAATCTCCGCATCGCCGTCCGCTTCCTGACCGCCAAGAAGCGCTCGATGCTCATGAGCCTCGCTGGCATCGTCTTTGGTGTCGGCTTCTTCATCGTCACGCAGGCGCAGACGAGCGGTTTCGAAGACTTCTTCATCAAAACCATCCTCGGCACCAACGGTGCCATCCGAATCGAGGACAAGTTCCAGGACACCATCTACGCGATGTCCGCCGCGGGGCACGATGCGAATGCAAGCAAGTTCCTGGTCTCGGCCCGCGAGGGGCGCAAATATATCGAAGGGGTGGAGGACCCCGAGCTCCTGATGCAGGCGCTGAAGGAGTTCCAGAACGTCTCCGGCGCCTCCATGGTCGTGCGCGGCTCCGTTGTCGCCGACAGCTCCTTCAAAAACGACACTGCCCAAGTCTACGGCATCCGTCTCGAAAACCATCTCGCCGTTTCCGATCTCGAGCACCAGATCTCGCGCGGCTCGTTGGAAGATTATCGCTCCACGCCCACCGGCGTGCTCTTGGGGTCCGTGCTCGCCAGCCGTCTACAGGTCAGCGTCGGCGATTCGCTCATCCTGCGCGCCGGCGACCAGCAGCGCCGCTACCGCGTCAGCGCTATCTACGAGACCGGCGTGAGTGATATCGACAAGGTCCGGATCTACATGCACCTCGGGGAGGCGCGTTCGCTTCTCAAGAAAACCACTGGCGCAAGTTTCATCCAGGTGGCCCTCTTCGATAAGGATCGCGCCCCGCAGGATGCCGCTCAAATGGAAAATGTTTTCCGTCACGGCGCGCAAGGCTGGCAGGAGCGTGAGAAAACCTGGCTCGAGGTATTTCGAGCGCTGCGCGTCTCCTCAGCCCTCACCGTTTCGACGATCATCCTTATCTCTGGCCTGGGCATGTTCAATACGCTTGCGATGATCGTCATGGAGAAGACCAAGGAAATTGCGATCCTCCGCTCGATGGGCTACACGCGGCGTGACATCTCGCATATTTTCATCTGGCAGGGGACGATCGTGCTGATCATCGGCACCGTTCTCGGATGGGCCTTCGGTGCTGGCGTGACCTACGGTGTCTCCAAGCTGCCGATCCGCATCCGCGGCATCTTCACCACCGATAGCTTCGTCGTCGCGTGGTCGATCTGGCATTATGTGGCGGCAACCGTCACCGCGGCGATCGTCGTCATGACTGCCTCCCTCATCCCCGCGCGGCGTGCGGCCAAGCTGGAACCGGGCGACATCATTCGCGGCACCTCGCAATGAGCATCCCGACGCCAACCCTGCCGATCGCGCTTCGTTGCGAGAACCTGCACCGCTACCTCGGCCAGGGCGAGGGGCGCGTCCACGTCCTGCGCGGCGTCTCGTTCGAGGCCCATCCGGGGCGCGTCACGGCCATCGTCGGCCCGTCCGGCTGCGGCAAATCCACGCTGCTCTACCTGCTCGGCCTCCTCGACCGCCCGGACGACGGCTCGATCTGGATCCGCGAGCAGCTGATGTCGAACAGCGGCGACCTCGAGCGCACTGCCGCGCGCGGCGAGCACATCGGCTTCGTCTTCCAGTTCCACTTCCTCATGCAGGAGTTCTCCGCCCTGGAGAACGTCATGATGCCGATGCGCAAGCTCGGGAAGTTGTCGGAGAGCGAGATGGCGGCCCGCGCCCAGTCGCTCCTCGGCGACGTCGGCCTCGGGGAGAAGACCCACCGCCTCGCCACCCAGCTTTCCGGCGGCGAGCAGCAGCGCGTGGCCATCGCGCGCGCGCTCGCGAACCAGCCGGCGATCATCCTCGCCGACGAGCCCACGGGCAACCTCGACCAGAAGAACTCCGCCATGGTCTTCGACCTCCTGACGCGCCTCGCGAAGGAGAACGGCCAGGCGGTCGTGCTCGTCACGCACAACCCCGACATCGCCAACCGCTGCGACGAGATCCGTCCGATGCGCGACGGCGAGTTCGTGTCCTGAGCCTCCGCCGGCGCCCGCCGGCGCGCGCGCCCTCCCAGCTTCGGCCGCGGGGCGCGACGCAAAGTGTGTCATCGCCCCGCGGTCCCTCGCGCCGCCGCCGCGACCGCGTGCGCGCGCTGCCGCCGGGGCAGGGGAGCAACGCCTCCCCGTTTTTCCCTCTGAAAAAGCGCGGCCCGCGGCCACCGATCGCGCGACCGCCGGGCGATTAGCGGCAGGCGCGCAAAATCTCCCGCGGGCTAATACCCCCCGGGCGCCGGACGCGCATGGAATTTTTGTTTTACTTCCCAAGAACGGCTTCCTTTTCTGGCCGCTCCGAACCACACACACCGTGAACCCAAATTGTTCGCGCAAATCGTTTTTTGCCAAATTGGGCGGCCTCGTCGCCGCCGTTGGCATCCTTCCCAAGGTCCTCGCGAAGTCCGAGCCGCGCGCGGTCGCGCCCACGGTGCCGACCGAGATCGCGTTGCGCCCCGAGCAGCGCGCCGTGCCCCGCCAGGAAGGCACGTTCTAACCGCCCTGCGCTCCTTCCCCTCGACCCATGTCGAAGATCTTCCCGAAATCCGCGAACGCTCTGCCGCTGCAGATCGTGATCTTTTTGTTCGTGCTCGGCAGCGTCGCGACCGCCGCCGTCACCTACTACTCGACGCCGAAATACCTTCGCGTCGGTTACCAGCCGATCCAGCCGGTCCCCTTTGACCACTCGCTCCACGCGGGCAACCTCGCGATCGACTGCCGCTACTGCCACGCCTCGGTGGAAAAGTCCGCCACGTCCAGCGTCCCCACGGCGCAGACGTGCATGAACTGCCACTCGATCATCAAGCCCCAGAGCCCGCTGCTCGAGCCGGTGCGCAAGAGCTACGAGACCGGCGAGCCCGTGCCGTGGGTCAAGATCCACCAGGCCCCCGACTACGTCTACTTCAACCACTCCGTGCACGTGGATCGCGGCGTGAGCTGCGTCGAGTGCCACGGCAAGGTGAACGAGATGTCCGTCGTCTGGCACGACAAGTCCCACTCGATGGGCTTCTGCCTGGATTGCCACCGCGACCCCGCTTCGCGCATCCGCAAGCCGGAGGACGTTTTCAACCTCAACTCGAAGACCGTGGCCGAACAGGCCGGGCTCGAGGAGGCCCACAAGATGATCAAGGACTGGAAGGTTAAGCCCCCGCAAAGCTGCTCTGGCTGCCACCGCTGATGAAACGCAAATTTGACCATCCCGCCGCTCCCGCGAACGGCCCCCGTTACTGGCGCAGCCTCGACGAGCTCGCCGCCACGCCCGGTTTCCGCGAGCAACTCGCCCGCGAGTTCCCCGACGGCGCCTCCTCGATCGAGGGCGTCGACCGCCGTCAGTTCATGAAGATCATGGCGGCCTCGTTCGCGCTCGGCGGCATCGGCCTCGCCGGCTGCCGCCGCCCCGAGACGAACATCCTGCCCTACGGCAAGTCGTCCGAATACATCGTCCCGGGCCTCCCGCTCTACTACGCCACCGCCATGCCGCTGCGCCGCCACGCGCAGCCGCTCCTGGCCGAGACCCACCAGGGCCGCCCGACCAAGCTCGAGGGCAACCCGAGCTACGACCCGACCGGCGGCGCCAGCTCGCTGCTGGCCCAGGCCTCCGTCCTCGATCTCTACGATCCCGACCGCGCCACCCAGCACCTGCGCAACGGCAGCGCGATCGACACCGCCGCGGTCAACGACCTGCTCGCCGCGATCGCCAAGCAATACGCCGGCAACGGGGAAGGCCTCGCCTTCCTCGCCGACGAGTCCGCCTCGCCGACCCGCGCCCGCCTCGTCGCCGCCCTGAAGGCGAAGTTCCCGCGCGCCATCTGGGCCGAATACGAGCCGGTGCAGGACGAGGCGCCGGCCGAGGCCGCGCTCGCCTCCTTCGGCCGCCACGTGAAGCCGATCTACCGCTTCGCCAAGGCCAAGCGCGTCGTCGCGCTCGACGCCGACTTCTTCCATGCCGAGGGCGGCGCCCTCGAATACGCCCGCGCCTTCGCCAAGGGCCGCCGCGTCGCGAAGAAGGACGACCCGATGAACCGCCTCTACGTCGTGGAGAGCGCGTTCACCCTCACCGGCTCGATGGCGGACCACCGCCTCCGCCTCGCCAGCTCGCAGATCCTCGCCTTCGCCGCCGCGCTCGCCGGCCACGTCACGGGCAGCAGCGCCCACGCCGCGCTCGCCGCGGGCCTCGACGTCAATCCGAAGTGGATCGAGGAGTGCGCCAAGGACCTCGCGGAACACCGCGGCGAGTCGATCGTCATCGCCGGCGCGCACCAGCCCGCCGCCGTCCACGTCCTCGTCAACGCGATCAACGCCCACCTCGGCAACCTCGGCTCGACCGTCGAGTTCGTCGCCGCCGAGCCGCGCACGGCCTCCACGATCCAGGCGCTCGCCGCCGCGATCAAGGCCGGCTCGGTCAAGACCCTCTTCGTCCTCAACGGCAACCCGGCCTACAACGCGCCCGCCGACCTCGAGTTCGGCGCGCTGCTGAAGTCCGTGCCGGACGTCGTCCGCTTCGGCTACTACGCCGACGAGACCGCCGCGCTCGCGGGCACCACGCTCGCCGCGACCCACTACCTCGAGTCGTGGTCCGACGCGCGCACGCTCGACGGCACCATCGTGCCGATCCAGCCGATGATCCTCCCGCTCTTCGGCGGCCTGATGGAAGTCGAGCTCCTCGCCCGCCTCGCCGGCGAGCAGAGCCCCGACGCCTACGCGCAGGTCTTCACCACGATCGCCAGCCTCGCCGGCGGCGACAAGAAGGCCTTCGAGAAATTCCTCCACGACGGCGTGCTGGCCGGCTCGGCTTACAAGCCGGAGGCGGTCACGTTCCACGCCGCCACCGCCGGTGCGCTCCTCGCCTCGGCCTCCGCCACCACGGCGCCGGCCTCGGGCAATCTCGAGGTCCGCTTCGCCACCGACCACAAGATGGACGACGGCCGCTTCGCCAACAACGGCTGGCTGCAGGAGTGCCCCGACCCGATCACCAAGATCTCGTGGGACAACGCCATCCTCATCTCCCCGCGCCTGGCGAAGGAGCTCAAGGTTTACCCGCACGGCAGCAACCCGCAGGTCGCGCGCGTCGAGAACGCCGAATACCAGCAGGGCAAGGAGCTCGCCTACGTCGGTGAGGTCGAGGTCAACGGCCGCAAGGTCTCGGGCCCGATCCACATCCAGCCCGGCCTGGCGAACTACACCATCGTCCTCCCGCTCGGCTACGGCCGCACCCACTCGGGTCGCGTCGGCACCGGCGGCGGCTTCAACGCCTACACCGTCCGCACCAGCGCCGCGATGTCCTTCGCCACCGGCGCGAAGCTCACGGTGACCGGCACGAAGCAGAAGCTCGCCAACACCCAGGAGCACTGGTCGATGGAGGGCCGCGACATCGTGCGCGAGGCCAACCTCGACGAGTTCAACGCCAATCCCGCCTTCGTCGCCGGCATCGGCATGGAGTCGCACTCGCCGGCGATCTACGGCAAGGACAAGAACGCCCCGCTGGCCGTCAAGGCGACCGAAACCCAGCGCGGCCAGTCGCTCTACGAGCACCCGAACTTCGACGGCATCCACCAGTGGGGCATGTCGATCGACCTCAACACCTGCATCGGCTGCAACGCCTGCGTCATCGCCTGCCAGGCGGAAAACAACATTCCGATCGTCGGCAAGGACCAGGTCATGCGCGGCCGCGAGATGCACTGGATCCGCCTCGACCGCTACTACTCGGACGGCAAGGCCGACGCCGCCGCCTTCGGCGGCGAGGGCAACAAGGAGATTCCGGAGGATCCGCAGGCGGTCGTGCAGCCCATGACCTGCCAGCACTGCGAAACCGCGCCGTGCGAAACCGTGTGCCCCGTCAACGCCACCGTGCACGACGACGAAGGCATCAACACGATGGCCTACAACCGCTGCATCGGCACGCGTTACTGCGCCAACAACTGCCCCTACAAGGTTCGCCGCTTCAATTATTTCGATTTCAACAAGCGCGCGACCGACGCCCTCTACATGGGCCCGCTCGGCCACCAGAAGGAGATGCCGGAGCTGGTCAAGATGGTGAAGAACCCGGACGTCTCGATCCGCATGCGCGGCGTGATGGAGAAGTGCACCTTCTGCATCCAGCGCATCAACCAGGGCAAGATCGCCCAGAAGCGCAAGGCCGGCGCCAGCGGCGACGTCGAGGTGCCGGACGGCACCATCCGCACCGCCTGCCAGCAGGTCTGCGCGGTCGACGCCATCGTGTTCGGCAACATCAAGGACCCGCACAGCCAGGTTTCGAAACTCAAGGCGCAGGAGCGCGACTACGCGGTGCTCGGTTACCTCAACGTCCGCCCGCGTCTCACCTACCTGGGCAAGCTTCGTAATCCCAATCCGCACATGCCGGACTATCAGGCCCTCCCGCTCAGCCGGGTGGAATACAACAGCAAGAACCACCCGTCGCACGGCGAAGGCCATGGGGCCGCGCACGGTGAGGAGCAACACGGAGGGAAGCACTAATGGCTGCGCACTCCGCTGAGCACGCCGCTCACCCCATCCTCGCCGAGGTCAAGCCCGCGGTCCTCCCGCGCGCCGAGCTCGTCGAGCATCACCGCGACTTCAAGTGGATCACCGACAAGATCTGCGGCATGGTCGAAGGCACGACCCCCGCTTGGTGGTGGTGGTGCTTTGGCATCGCGGCCTTCGTCGCCTCGTTCACCGTCGCCGGCCTGATCTACCTCGTCGGCACCGGCGTCGGCGTTTGGGGTCACGCCAACCCGGTCAACTGGGCGTGGGACATCGTCAACTTCGTCTTCTGGATCGGTATCGGCCACGCCGGCACCCTGATCTCCGCGATCTTGTGCCTGCTGCGCCAGAAGTGGCGCACGTCGGTCAACCGCGCCGCCGAGGCGATGACGATCTTCGCCGTCGTCTGCGCCGCCATCTTCCCCGTGTTCCACGTCGGTCGCGTCTGGATGGCCTGGTATCTCTTCCCGATCCCGAACGCCAACTACATCTGGCAGAACTTCCGTTCGCCGCTCGAGTGGGACGTGTTCGCGGTCTCGACCTACGGCACGGTCTCGGTGCTCTTCTGGTATATCGGCCTCATCCCTGACCTCGGCACGCTGCGCGACCGCTTCACCGCCGCCGGCAACCTGCTCAAGGCGCGGATCTACGGTTTCTTCGCCATGGGCTGGCGCGGTTCCAACCGCCACTGGAGCAACTACGAGATGGCCTACCTCATCCTCGCGGGTATCGCCACGCCGCTCGTGCTCTCGGTGCACACCATCGTCTCGTTCGACTTCGCCGTCTCGCTGCTCCCCGGCTGGCACACGACGATCTTCCCGCCCTACTTCGTCGCCGGCGCGATCTTCTCGGGCTTCGGCATGGTGCTCACGCTCATGCTGCCGCTCCGCGCCATCTACCGCCTCGAGGATCTGATCACGCAGTATCACATCGACTGCATGTGCAAGATCACCTTGGCCACGGGCACCATGGTCGGCTACGCCTACTCGATGGAGTTCTTCATCGCGTGGTATGGCGCGAACCCGTATGAAGGCTTCGCGTTCATCAACCGCGCGTTCGGCCACTACGCCTGGGCCTACTGGATCATGATCGGCTGCAACGTCGTCACGCCGCAGTTCTTCTGGTTCAAGTCGATCCGCAACAACACCACGCTGGTCTGGATCCTCTCGATCTTCGTCAACGTCGGCATGTGGTTCGAGCGCTTCGTGATCATCGTCACCTCGCTCGCCCGCGACTTCCTGCCCTCCTCGTGGGGCTACTACTCGCCGTCGATCGTCGAGATCTTCACCTTCTTCGGCACCTTCGGTGTCTTCTCGTTCCTGTTCCTCCTCTTCATCCGCTTCGTGCCCATCATGCCGATGTCGGAAGTGAAGGCGGTCATCCCGCAAGCCGACCCGCACGGCTCGGGTCACTAATCGGAGGCCACGACCATGAAAAAGACTTACGGACTCATCGCCGCCTTCGACACCACGCCCGCGCTCTACCACGCGTGCGAGCACGTGCGCGATGCCGGCTACTCCAAGTGGGACGCGCTCACGCCCTTCCCCGTGCACGGCCTCGACGCCGCCATGGGCATGCGCCGCTCGCGCGTGCCGCGCTTCTCGCTCGCCGGCGGCCTGACCGGCTTCACCACGGGCATGAGCATGATCTGGTTCATGAACTCGTTCGACTACCCGCTCATCGTCGGCGGCAAGCCCTTCTTCTCGCCCATGTTCGCCTTCCCGGTGAGCTACGAGCTGACGATTCTCTTCACCGCGTTCGCCACCATCATCGGCATGTTCCTCCTCAACGGCCTGCCGATGCACTACCACCCGGTGATGAAGGCGCCGCAGTTCGTGCGCGCCCTCGACGACCGCTTCTTCATCGTGATCGAGGCCAACGACCCGAAATTCAACGCCACCGCCACGCGCGAGCTGCTCGCGAAGATCGGCGGCCAGGACATCGCGGAGCTGGAGGAATAACCCATGCGTTACGCCTACTACACGCTCCTCTTCGCCGTCGCCCTGACGATCTCGATCGCGGGCTTCCGCGGCATGCGCTCCACGCAGCCGCCGATCATCGTCTTCCCGGACATGGATTTTCAGGCGAAATACAAGCCCCAGGCCGCTTCGAAGTTCTTCGCCGACGGCCGCGCCGATCGCCCCGCTCCCGCCGGCACCGTGCCGCGCGGCCGCAGCACCGCGGCCGACCCGGATTTCCTCCGCGCCGACGACGCCCACTACGCGGGCAAGAACGCCGACGGCTCCTTCGTGAAGGGCTTCCCGGTTGAAGTCTCCGAGACGATGATCCGCCGCGGCCAGAACCGCTTCAACGTCTACTGCGCGCCCTGCCACGGCGTGAACGGCGACGGCCAGGGCATCACCAAGGCCTACGGCATGGTCGCCACGCCGACCTACCACGACGACCGCCTCCGCACCATGGCCGAGGGCGAGATCTTCAACACCATCACCCACGGCAAGAACACGATGATGCCCTACGCCGACAAGCTCTCGCCCGACGAGCGCTGGGCCGTCATCGCCTACGTTCGCGCCCTCCAGCGCGCCCACCATGCGAAGCTCGACGACGTCCCGCTCGCCAACCGAGGGGAGCTGAAATAACATGGCCACTGCCTCCGCCCCTTCCGCCCCCAAGACCGGCACCGCCCTCGCCGTCGGTGCCGCCGGCCTCGCGGTCACCGCGCTCGGTTTCGCCGTCTCGCCGGCGCAACACGTCGCCACGGCCTACCTCGTGGGCTTCGCGTTCTGCACCGCCATCGCCATCGGCATGCTGCTGTGGGTGCTCATCCACCACATCTTCGACGCCGGCTGGTCTGTCGTGCCCCGGCGCCAGCTCGAACACGGTCTCGCCGCCTTCCTGCCGCTCGCTGTCCTCTTTCTCCCGCTGCTGATCTCTGCCTGGGTCAAGCCCGGCCTGATCTGGCCGTGGATGGACCTCAGTCATCCCCTGCACGGCGGCCATGGCACCATCGCCGACGACCCGCTCTACGTGAAGAAGGCCGGCTTCCTCAGCCTGAACATGTTCACCGGCATGTCCGTCGCATTCTTCGCGATCTGGATCTGGCTGTCGTCCCGCCTCCGGAAAGCCTCGTTCGCCCAGGACAAGGACGGCGATGTCAAGTGGACGCTCAAGAGCCGCGTCACCGCCGCCATGGGCATCCCGCTCGTCGCGCTCTCCCTGACCTTCGCCGCGATCTACTGGATGAAGAGCCTCGAGTATCACTGGTTCTCCACGATGTATGGCGTGTGGTTCTTCGCCAACTGCATGCGCGGCGCGCTCGCGGTCCTTGTGTTCATCATGATCTGGCTGCTCGGCCGCGGCGACTACAAGGGCATCGTCAACACGAACCACTGGCACTGCGTCGGCACGCTCTCGCACGCGTTCACGATCTTCTGGGCCTACGTCACGTTCTCCCAATACTTCCTGATCTGGAACGCCAACGTCCCCGAGGAAACCTTCTGGTATAACCTCCGCGAAATTAACAACAGCGACGGGCTGCCCAACCAATGGAAGTATGTCGGCATGGTCATCCTCTTCGGCCACTTCTTCCTGCCGTTCCTCTACCTCCTCAGCTACCGCCTGAAGAGCACGCCGGCCGGCCTGCGTCGCATCAGCATCGCGATTCTCGCGACCATCCTGATCGACCTCTGCTACAACATCCTCCCCGCGCTCAAGAATGAGCACGGCGACCCGCTGCCGTTCCTCTCGCTGAACCTCCTCTGGGTGATCAGCTCCGTGGTCGGCGTGGGCGGCTTCGGCGTCTGGGCCTACCTGCGCAGCTTTGCCACCGCCGACGCGAAACTCATCCCGATCCGCGATCCGCGCATCGTCGAGTCACTCACGCACCACGACGCCACCGCCCCGGAAGCCGGCGCCGCCTCCACCGCCCACTAACATGAGCGACAACCCGCAAGCCTACGCTTTCCCGCAGCGCACGCCGGTGTTCACCGCCGTCGTGGTGATCCTCGCCGCCGTGTTCTGCGGCTGGCTGATCAACCGCTACTACGCGCCCGCCCCGGCCTTCGACAACCGCGGCAACGCCAACCCCGCCGACTTCGCCGAGGAGCAGCGCTGGAAGATGACGCCCGAAGGCCGCGCCAAGGCCCTCGCCGACCTCCAGCAGAAGGCCCGCACCGACGCCACCACCTACGGCTGGATCGACCAGCCCAAGGGTATCGTCCGCCTCCCCATCGAGCGCGCCATCGAGCTCACCGCCCAGGAGCACGCCCGGAAGTAATTTGCCGATGAATTCCACCGTCCCCAACGCTCGCGCCGAGCAGCAGGAGATCGACGCCTCCGCCAAGTGGCCCGTTCTCGTGTTCTTCAGCCAGGCCATCGCCTGGTTGATCATCGGCGGCGCGCTCCAACTCATCGCCGCCACGCAGCTGCACACGCCGGACTTCCTCGGCTTCCTGTCCGGCTGCGAATGGTTCACCTACGGCCGCGTCAGCGCCGCCGCCAACGTCCTCCTCACCTACGGCTGGGGCTTCAACGCCGGCCTCGGCGTCGCCCTCTGGCTCATGGCCCGCCTCTCCGCTGCCGCGCTCCGCCACGGCGGCTGGCTCATCGCCGCCTGCAAGGCCTGGAACATCACCCTCGGCCTCGGCGCCATCGGTATCCTCGTCGGCGGCACGACCTCCTTCGATCTGCTCGAGATGCCCCGCTGGGTCACCCTGATGATGCTCGTTTCTTACGCCGCCATGGGCGTCTGGGCCATCACCACCTTCAGCGTGCGCAACATCGACAACGTGTTCGCCTCGCAGTGGTATATCTTCGGCGCGGTGCTCTGGTTCCCGTGGCTCTTCGCCGTCGCGCAGACCATGCTCTTCGGCGTGCCGACCCACGGCGTCGTGCAGGCCATCGTCGACGCCTGGTATGTCAACGGCATCCACGGCCTCTGGTTCACCCCGCTCGCCCTCGCCGCCGCCTATTACTTCGTCCCGAAGATCACCGGCCAGCCGATCCACAACTACTACCTCGCCGGCATCGGCTTCTGGTGGCTCGTGGTCTGCACCGCCTTCGCCGGCGGCTCGCGCCTCATCGGCGGCCCGGTTCCCGCCTGGGTCGCGACCCTCGGCGCGGTCGCGAACTACCTGCTCATCCCCGCGGTCGTGATCATCTTCACGAACTTCTTCAAGACCCTCGCCGCCGGCTTCGGCCGCGCCAAGGGCAGCGTGACCTTCAAGTTCATCTTCCTCAGCATCGTCGCCTTCTTCTTCGGCGCCGTGCTGAACCTCGTGCTCTCCAACCGCGGCTTCGCGGTCGACACGCAGTTCACGCTCATCCCCGAGCTGCGCGACTGGGTCATCTCCTACGCCTGCTTCTCCACCGCGATGTTCGGCGCCGCCTACTTCATCGTCCCGCGCCTCGCCGGCCGCCCGTGGCACTCGTCCGCGCTCGTCGCCATCCACTTCTGGCTGACGCTCCTCGGCGTTGTCGCCCTCGTCGTCGGCGTCGGCTACGCCGGCTCCGAGCAGGGCCGGCTGCTGAACAGCAACGTTCCGTTCGCCGACATCACCGCCGCGCTCAAGCCCTGGCTCGCCTTCCGCACCGTCGCCCTGATGGTGCTGCTCGTCGGCCACGTCGCCTTCGCCCTCAACTTCTTCTGGACCGCCTTCAACACCGTCCTGGCGACGGGGCCGAAGGCTGAGTTCGCCAATCCGCCCGCCATGGCCACGACCGCCTCGGAGGGGCAGCACGCATGAAAAACGGTCTCGCCCTCTTCTTCGGCGCCTTCGCCGTCCTCGCGCTCTCGACCGGCGCCGTCCTCTATTCCGCGCACAAGCAGCTCGGCTCGCTGACGCAATACAAGGACCCGGTCGAGGAGACGCTCTATCCCGCGCCGCTCACCGGCCTCGCCGACCAGGGCCGCGCCGTCTATCAGGACCTCGGCTGCGTCTCGTGCCACACCCAGCAGGTGCGGCGCGACGGCTTCGGCGGCGACACCACCCGCCAGTGGGGCACGCGCCAGAGCGTCGCCCGCGACTACATCCGCGAGAAGACCGTGTTCCTCGGCTCCAGCCGCATCGGCCCGGACCTCCGCAACGTCGCCGCCCGCGCCTACGCCGACGAGGCCTACCTCTACACCATCCTCTACGCGCCGCACGCCGTCGCTCCCGGCACCAACATGCCGAGCTACGACTTCCTCTTCGACGTCCATCCGATCCGTCCCGGCCAGGCTTCTCCGCACGCGCTGAAACTCACCGGCAAGGCCGCCCCGGCCCCCGGCTACGAGGTCGTCCCGACGCACCGCGCCCGCGCTCTCGTCGCCTACCTGCGCAGCTTGAACGACGCCTACGAGTATCCCGAAGCCAAGCCCTTCGTCGCCGACGCCAAGAAGGAGGAGGGCAAATAAGATGAGCTCCGAAAATCCCTCGCACCTCGAGCAGTCCGGCGCCTCCGACGAGAGCCTCCAGCAGGTTCACGCCCGCCTCCAGGCGAACAAACCCGAGAAGGCCCAGGGCAACCCGCGCTTCCCGCTCGTGCTGCTCGGCATCATGTGCGCCGCCATCTTCTTCGGCGCCGTCTACCTCGCGCACTACTCGGCCCACTTCGACGCCTCGATCTACAACGAGCACCAGAAGCCCTCCGCGCAGGTCGCCACCGGCCCCGTCATCACGCCCGCCATGCTCGGCAAGCGCGTGTTCACGGCCAACTGCATGACCTGCCACCAGGCCACCGGCCAGGGCGTCCCCGGCGTCTACCCGCCGCTCGCCGGCTCCGAGTTCGTCCTCAAGCCCGAGCACGAGAAGCACATCATCAAGATCGTCCTCTACGGCCTCAACGGCCCGATCACGGTCAAGGGCGCCAACTTCAACAACGCGATGACGCCCTTCGGCGGCATCCTCAAGGACGAGCAGATCGCCAACGTGCTCACCTACGTCCGCTCGGAATGGGGCAACAGCGCCCCCGCCATCACGCCCGAGCAGGTCGCCGCCATCCGCGCCGAGTTCGGCGCCCGCGGCCCCTGGACGGTCGAGGAACTGCTCAAGAGCCCGTAAGCCGCCGCTCGCCCCTTGCAAAGCCGCTCCCGCCCGGAGCGGCTTTTTTTGTTCTCGGACGCGAGCGAGACCCCTGCCGCAACGAAATCTCGACCTGAATCAAATTAACGTTACGGCTCTTGGACGTGAAAGCCGCTCAAGGCGCCGCCAGCGATCCGTTCACCCGCTACACCGGGGTGGAGCTGCGGCATCTGCGCCTGGTCTGGACCGTCGCCGAGGAGCGCAGCCTCACCCGCGCCAGCGAGCGGCTGAACCTCACGCCCTCCGCGCTCAGCCACCAGCTGCGCGTCCTGGAGGAGATCGTCGGCGGCCCCATCTTCCACCGCGAGGGCAAGACCATGCGCCTCACGCCCGCGGGCGACGTCCTGCTCGACGCCGCCGTGCGCGTGCTCAGCACCGTCGCCGACGCCGAGGACCGCCTGGCCAAGCTCAAGCAGGGCCGCGCCGGCACCGTGCGCCTGAGCACCCACTGCTACACCGGCTACCACTGGCTGCCGGCCGTCATCCGCTCCTTCCGCACCGAGCACCCCGAGGCCGACGTGCGCGTGGTCGGCGAGGTCACGCACCGCTCGCTCGACGCCCTCTACAACCGCGAGATCGACCTCTCCATCACGACCGACAAGCCCGAGCGCGCCGGCATGCTCGCCCGCGCCGTCCTGCGCGACGAGGTGCGCCTGCTCGTGCCGCGCGACCATGCGCTGGCGCACAAGCCCTGGCTCGAGCCCGACGAGATCGCCCGCGAGCACCTGCTCATGTATGCGTCGCGTCCGGAGGAGTCGTCGCTCTGCGTCGACATCCTGCGCCCCGCCGGCGAATGGCCGCGCCGCTTCACCTGCGTGCAGCTCACCGAGGCGATCCTCGAACTGGTCAAAGCCGGCATGGGCGTCGCTGCGCTGGCCGAGTGGGCGGTCAAGCCCGCGCTCGCCGACGGCCAGCTCGTCGCCAAGCGCATCACCCGCAAGGGCTGGCACCGCACCTGGCACGCCGTCACCTGGCCCAGGGCCGAGGCCGGTCCGCTGGTGATGAACTTCGTCGACCACCTCGCGCACGAGTTCGCCACCCGGGGCAAGGCCGAGAAGATTTCCGCCTGAAATGTCCGCCGCGACCAAACACGTCCCTGACAGCTACCCGCCGCTGGAGGAACTGGCCAACCGCCTCACCCACGGCGTCGGCGCCGTGCTCAGCGTGGCCGGCCTGGTGTTCCTCGTCGTCTACTCCTCGCTCTACGGCAACGTCTGGCACATCACGAGCACCGCCATCTACGGCGCGACGCTCGTGCTGCTCTACACCGCGTCGACGCTCTACCACAGCGTGAAGTCCCCCAAGTGGCGCCGCCGCTGCCAGCGCTTCGACCACGCCGCCATCTTCCTCCTCATCGCCGGCACCTACACGCCCTTCGTCCTCGGACCGCTGCGCGGCGGCTGGGGCTGGAGCCTCTTCGGCGTCGTCTGGGGCTGCGCCGTGGTGGGCGTGGTCCTGAAATTCTTCTTCGCCGGTCGCGGCGACGTGATCTCGACGATCATCTACCTCGCGATGGGCTGGCTGGTGCTGATCGCGGCGAAGCCGCTCTTCGCCGCGCTGCCGCTCGGCGGCATCTGGCTGCTCGTTGCGGGCGGGCTCTGCTACTCGTTCGGCACGATCTTCTATCTCTGGGAAAAGCTGCCCTTCAACCACGCCGTCTGGCACGTGTGGGTGCTGGCGGGCAGCGTCTGCCACTGGGCGGCCGTCTTCGGCTACGTGGTGCCGCGCGCGGCGCTGCCCTGAGCGCGGCGGGGCACCGGACCTAGCGGGCGGCGAGCTGGAGCGACTGCGCGGCTTTGTCGATCGCCGCCAGGTCGCGCTCGAAGTAGTGGCGCGCCGGCGCGATGAACGTCAGCTGGTAGAGGCGCGCGCCGACGAGCGCGCCGTAGTGCACCTCGCGCAGCTTCAGGCCGACGGGATCGGCGACGCCGTATTCGACGACGAAGCGGAAACCGGGATGCCCGCCGACGGTCTGCGGCGTGTTCTCGATCACCTTCAGCGCCTGCATCTCGCGGTTGGCGCGCAGATCGTCGAGCACGGCGTCGGCGATCTCGAACGGCGTCTGCGTGGCCTCGAGCTTGCGCTTCGAGTGGGCGAGGGGCTCCTTGATCTCGTGATGCGAGAGGACGACGCGCTGGAGCAGCGCTCCGTCCTTCGTGGCGAGCAGGTCGCCCTGGGCGACGTTGCGCGCGGTCGTGAACATCCAGCCGGACGGCACGGTGAGGCTGGCGGCGCCGTCGCCGGTCTTGGCGGTGACGCCGCCGGGCTGCCAGATCTGGCAGCCGGCCAGGAACAATGCCGCGATGGCGGCCAGGAGGGTCAGGATGTGGGGACGCATTGGGAAAGAAAACCTTCGACGTAGGCGCGGTCCGGCGCCTGCGGCGCCAACTCGAGGTAGCGGCGGAACGCGGCGGCCGCGGCGGCGGGCTGCCCGTCCTTCATCAGGACCAACCCGAGGCCGCGGTGCGCGGGGCGAAATCCGGGTGGCGCGCGAGCAGCTGCCGGTAGCGGTCGCGCGCGGTCTGGTTCGCCGCGGGCTCGTTGCGCTTACGGTAGGACTCGGCGAGCAGGAACTCGATCTCCGGCGCGTCGGCGGTGCGGGCGAGGTAGCGCAGCGCCTCGTCGCGGGCGGCGTCGCAGTCGCCGGCCAGGAGCGAGGCCTCGACGTTGCGGCCGAGCACGTCGTGCGTCGCGGCGGCGAACGCCTCCGTCTCGAGGCGGCCGGCGCGCTTCTCCGGCGGCAGGGTGGCGAGGAAGGCGGTGAAATTGTCGATGCGTTCCTGGAGCCGGGGATGGCTGCCGAAGAAGAACGGCTCCTTGAGCTTCGTGCGCCTGGCCTCGGTCTGGAGCTCGCGGAACACCTTCGGGCTCTCGCGCGGGTCGTAGCCGGCGGCGACCAGGCGGTCGAAGCCGACGCGGTCGGCCTCGCGTTCGAGGTCCTGGGAATAGCCGGAGACGGCGGCGAGCGTGCCGACGGCGCCGATCAGGCTGCCGAGGCCGCTGGTGCCGACGACAAAGGTGGCAAGGAACGCCGTCTTGTTCTTCACGCTGCGGAAGCTCTTGACCGCATGTCGGTGCGTCGTGTGCGTGAGCTCGTGGCCGAGCACGGTGGCGAGCTGGGCCTCGTTCTCCATGTGCGCGAGCAGGCCGCTGTGGATGTAGATGACGCCGGTCGGCAGCGCGAAGGCGTTGAGCGTGGGGTCGAGCAGGACGCGGGCGTGGAAGCGGTGACCGTCGGGCAGTGGGTCGGGGTGCAGGCGGTCGAGAATGGCGTCGAGGTAGGCGTCAAGCTGCGGATCGTGGACGCGCAGGCCGCTGCGTTCGATCGCGGCCTGTTCCTCGTCGGCGCGGAGCCAGAGGCGCTGCTCGTCCTGCTCCAGTGCGGTGCCGGCGGTCGTGAGCGGTGCGATGTCGGTGCTCTGGCAGCCGGTGGCGAAGCCGAGCACCAGGGCGAGGCCGGTGCACGCGAGGCGGGGCAGCGTGACTCTCCGGGGCATCGCGGCGGTCAGCGAGCGGCGGAGGCGACCACGGCGCGAGGCAGGCCGGCGAGCAGCATCTTGGCGGTGGCGCGGGCGCCCTCGGGCGTCCGCATGTCGCCGCCGCTGCCGGCATAATTGAACCAGACGACCGTGCCGTCGCGCTCGACCAGCGCCGCAGCGTTCACCGTGATGCCGCCGCGCGGGACGATGAAGACTCCCGTGGCGCCGCCGACAAGGAAGCCGAGCGCCATGAGCGCCTTGCGGCCGCCGGTGGAGTATTCGTCGCGCACGAAGGTGACGAGTAGGCTGTCGGCGCCGAGTGTGTCGAGCAGATGGTCGATGCGTCCGACGTTGTAGGTGAGGGGGCGATCCTGCGCGCGCAGCTCGGCGGGGCCGAACTGGCTGACGAGGTGGTTGAGCGTGATGACCTGGAGCATCGCGATCACCTCGGTCATCTCGCCGTCGATCGCCGACTTCTGCTCCGTGGTGGGCGCGGGAGTCACGCGGTAGCCGGTCTCCTCGGCGAGCACGGGGGCGATGTGGGTGCTGACCTGCTGCGTCCAGTCATCGCGTTTCTCGGAGACGCCGCCGGCGCTCAGTTCGTAGACCTCGACATGCAGCGGCGCGATCTGGGGTTTCAGCTTGGCGACGCGCGCGGGAGCGTCGCTCAGGGTCTTGTGGGTGACCGGGGCGGTCGCGCAGCCGGACAGCGCGGCCAGCAGGATGGCGAGGGTGGCCAGCGGCGCGAAGCGTCGCGCCAGCCGCCCGAGGGGGCAAGGGAAGCAATCATGGGGAAGAGAGCGGCGGCGCGTGGCCCAAACACGCCGCGATCCGGGCGAACAAATCGGCCGGGCCGCGGGGTTCCAAGCCCATTCTTGCCGCGAGGCGCGCGCACGGACTCGCGCGCGCCTCAGGTGCCTGGCGTCACTCGATCGGGAACGCGTAGAGCGTGCCGTTGATGCCGCCGAGCAGGAGCAGGTCGCCGGCGCGCGCGGGCGAGCCGGCGAAGCCCCCGCTGTAGGCGCCGGGCGGGTTCGGCGCGGCGAGACGCCAGACAAGCCGGCCCGTCGCGCGGTCGAGCGCGGCGAGCCCGCCCTGGTGGCGGATCATGTAGGGTTCCTCGGCGGCCAGGGCGGCGTAGACGAATTTATTCGTCACGAGCGGCCGGCCCCACGGGCTGCCGAACACGTCCGTGCGCCAGAGGATGCGGCCGTCGTTCGCATCGAGGCAGGTCACCCGGCGCAGGTCGGACGAGCCGATGTAGGCGACGCCGTTGTTCTCCGGGGCGGCGACGGCGGTCGACTCGACCCACGAGCCCCAGAAGCCGAGCTTCCAGAGCTGCGCGCCCGTGGCGGGATCGAGCGCCTGCAGCACGCTGTCGCGTCCGCCGATGACGAGCTTGTCGCCGATGAAGGCCGGCGAACTTGTCACGGGCGCGGGCGACTTCACCTCCCAGAGGATGTGGCCGGTGGCGCGCTCGGCCGCGACCACGAGGCCGCCGATCGTGCTGAAGAACACGTGCGGCCCGCGCACGGCGGCGGTCGTGCGAATGGCGCCCTGCGACTGGACGCGCCAGACGCGCGCGCCGGTGTCGGCGCGCACGGCGTGGAAGCCGCCGTCGCCGGCGCCGACGTAGAGCACGCCGTCGACGAGCGTCGGCTGCGGGGCGCGATGGTCGAAACCGTCCTCGGGTTGCTGGATCGGGTCGGGCGGGAGGCGCGAGACGCGCGCGTCGCCGAGGTCGTAGCGCCAGAGTTCCTTGCCGTCGGCGCGGGCGAGCTTGAAGAGGTAGCCGTTGTCGCAGACGAAGAACACCGCGTCGTCCGTCGCGAGCGGCTCGCCGAAAAGCGGCCGGCCGGCGGGGAAACTCCACGCCACGGAGCCGTCGGCGACCCGCAACGCCACCAGCACGCCGTTGGTGGTGCCGACGTAGGCGACGCCGGCGTGCACCGTGGGGCCGGCGTAGATCGCGCCGCCGAGCTGCCGCTGCCAGCGCGGCGCCGGCGCCGGCGGCAGGTCGGTCGGGATCGGGGTGTCGGCCGGCAGCTCGGCGACGCGCTCGAGCGTGACGGCGCGCCGGCCGGCGCCGAAGGTGCCGGTGAGCTTGCCGTCCTGCAGCGTGAGGTCGAACGAGTCGCCCGTGTAGCGGGTGCCCTCGCGACGGACCGCGCCGGGCAGCGGCTGGCCGAAGAGATTGAGCTGCTCGAGCGTGAGCGCGACGGCGAGCGCGCCGGACGCGTCGCGTGTGAACTCGAGGCCGAGCAGCGAGAGGTTGTTGGCGCGGGCGTCGCCGGTGCGGCCGAGCCAGCGGCCCTCGATGGGGTCGGGGGCCGCGGGCGGGGTGGCGGACGCAAGCGCGGGCAGGAGCACGCACGCGAACAGGGCGGTAAGCAGGCGCATGACCGCAGCGAAGCCGGGGCCGCCGCCGGCGGCAAACGCGCGGCGACGGACGGCGCGGTGCGGGCGGCCAAAGCCGCGGACGCTGCGGCGAGCGGCAGACGGGCGCGCCGGCTCAGGCGGCGAGCGAGTGCGAGAGGTTCTCGTTGGGCGTCTTCAGCGCGACCGCCCCCGTGCTCACCTCGAGGTGGACGGTGCGGTTGATGTTGCCGCCGACGTCGGTGCGCCGGACGGTGTAACCCTGCTGCGACAGGTAGTTCATCGTGACGCGCTGGTTGCGCTCGCCGATGCGGAAGGGGTCGGTGCCGGCGATCACGCTGGCGCCGCCGGCGACGAAGAGCCGCAGCCGCGAGCGCTCGGCGCGCAGGCCGGCGAGCGCCTTGAAGAAGGCGGGCAGGCCGGTGTCGGCGAACATGGCGGGCTGGCGCGCGGCCTTTTCCGGCGAAATGGAGGACTCCGGCAGCATCAGGTGCAGGATGCCGGCGGCCTTGACCACGGGATCGTAGGCGACAACGCCGATGCAGGAGCCGAGGGCGTAGGTGCTGAGCACGACCTGCGTGTTGTTTGACACGGCCAAGTCACCCACGCCGATGACGACGCGCTGGGCGAAAAGGGACGCAATGGTCGGCGAACCAGCCATAGCTCAGGCGGGCAGGTCGCGGACAGGGCGGCTTGCGGGCGCGTTGGAAAGGGGAAAAAGCATCAATGCCGGAGAGTGACCCCGGCACCTTTCTCGTTCGGCTCCGAGCGGGGGAACTTTAGGGGATTCCCCGGCAATCGCACCGTCTCCGCGCCACGGCGCCCCGCGGGCAGGGCGGGGGCGCTCAGGCCTTGGGCTCGAAGCGGCTGGCGGCGCGGTTCTTCTTCACCTTGTCCGCCGGCGAGACGACGCCGTTCATGGCGATGTAGACCCCGGGCGGCAGGACCTGGAGCGCGCCGACCGCGCAACCGACGTTGAAGACGGCGTCGCTGTCGCGGAACCGGGCCGGCTGCATCGCGCCGGTGAAGACGATGGTCTTGTCGGCGATGCCCTGGAGCTTCGCCGCGGTCGCGGTCATCGTGTCGGTGCCGTGCGTGATGAGGATGAGCTTCTCCGGCGCGGCCTCGACGCGGGAGCGGATGAGCGACCGGTCCTCGTCGGTCATCGCGAGGCTGTCCTTCTGCAGGACGGATTCGACGACGAAGTCGAAGGTGACGTTCGAGTCGCGCAGCAGCGGGCCGATCTGCGGCTCGCCGACCTCGTAGGTGCTGGCGGCGTCGAAGTAGACCTTGTCGATGGTTCCACCGGCGGTGATGACACGGAGACGCATGGGCGGACGATGAAGCCGAAGCCGGCCCGGCCGCAAAGATTTTCCGTTCCGCCTTCCGGGCTAAAACCGACCGCGGGCCACGCCGGCCAGCCACGGTGCGGCTGCCAGCACGAGCAAGCCGAAACCCAGCAGGCCGCCGCGACGCAGGTCGAAGTCCGCGAACACCCGCGGCCAGGAGGCGTGAAACAAGCCGCGCCCAACCCAGACCTCGAAGGCGAGCATCAGGCTTAGCCACGCCCCGCCGACCGCCCACGCGGCCGCGGCGCTGGGCACCGCCAGCCAGGGAGTCGTGAGCCACGCGATGAGGAGGATCAACGCCGAACCGGTGAATACGCCGACTTGCCGGGCACGCTGGTCGCCGAGCGGGCGGTTGAGGAAGCGCACGCGCAGGCTGCCGTGGATCGTCTCCACCAGCGCGATCAGCGCGAAAATAGCCAGCGCCCGTGCCCACATGACGGCCACGATACCCGATTGCCGCCCCGCTGGCTCCGCAGGGGTTGCGGTCCGGCTTTTTGATGCGCCTTTTGCGCTTTTTGTGGCCAACTTCTCCGCCGTGCCCCGGCAACCGAACATCCTCTGGATCGTCACCACCCAGTGGCGCGCGCAGGCCTGCGGCTACGCAGGCGACGCGAACGCGCGCACGCCGTGGATCGACGGCCTGGCGAGCGAGGCGGTGGATTTCGCCCAGGCGGTGACGCCGCACCCGCTGGGGCCGCAGGCGCGGGCGGCGCTGCTGACCGGCCGCCTTTGTCCGGAGAACGGCGTGAGTTCCTACTGGGATCCGCTGCCGACGTCCGCCCGCACGGTCGCGCACGCGCTCGGCGACCGCGGTTACCGGACGGCGTGGTTCGGCAAGTGGCACCTCGCGCCCCGCGACCGCCAGGCGCCCTTCGTCGGCGAGGCGCACGCCCGGCAGGTCGTGCCGCCGGAGCGGCGCGGGGGCTTTGCCCTCTGGGAGGGCTTCGAGGGCGGGTTTTTGCTCAACGATCCGTGGCTGCACGGCACGCGGCTGGCGGAGCCGCGGCAGTTCAAGGGCTACCAGGCGGACGTGCTCGCGCAGCGCGCCGCGGACTGGCTGCGCGAGCCGCACGGCTCCCCGGTGTTCTGCGTCGTCAGCCTCGAGGCGCCGCATCCGCCGTATCACGCGCCCGCGCCGCACGTGCACGAGCCGCGGCCGGCGGAGGTCCGGCTGCGCGCCAACGTCCCGCTCGGCGGCGAGGTCGAGAAAAAGGCCCGCGAGGAGCTCGCGGGTTACTACGCCCACGTCGAGGCGACGGACCGGGCGATCGGCCGCCTGCTGGCGGAAATCGACCTGGGCGAGGCGATCGTGGCGTTCACCTCGGTGCACGGCGACATGCACGGCAGCCACGGGCTGTTCCGCAAGGCCTGGCCGCAGGAGGAGAGCGTGCGCGTGCCGCTGTTGATCCGCGGATTGAGGACGGAAAACCGCGGGCGGCGCGATGATGCGCCCGTGAGTCTCGTCGACCTGCCGCACATGGCGGTGGCGTGGGCGGAGGGGCGGGAGTGGCTCTGCAAGCGGGACAGCGCGGCGATCTCGATGCCGAGCGCGACGGAGATTCCGCTGCAATGCCCGCACGCCTGGCGCGGCTTCCGCACGCCGCGGCACAAGGTCGTGCTGCGCACCGCGGCGGACGGCCGCGAGGTGCCGTGGCTGTGCTTCGACCTGGAGCGCGACCCGCTGGAGCAGCGCAACCTGGCCGACGAGCCCGCGCACGCGGACGAGCTGCGGGAACTGCTGCGGTGGCTGTAGCCGGCGCGCGTTACTTCACGCGCGCGCCGTGCTTGATCACGACGTCGACGCGCTGGAGCAGGTCGATGTAGCGCAGCACGTCGCCCTTCACGGCGATGATGTCGGCGTATTTGCCGGCCTGGATCGTGCCGTAATCCTTGTCGACCCGCATGGCCACGGCGGGCCAGTAGGTGGCGGCGCGGAGGGTGTCCATCGGATCCATGCCGAGCTTGTTCACCCAGATGTCGAGCTCGCGCCAGGTGGACTGGTTGTGGAATTTCATCGGGATGCCGCTGTCGGTGCCGATGAGCAGCACGGCGCCGGAGGTGCGGAGCTGCTGAAATTTCTGCGCCGAGGTCTTCGCGCGGAGCGGCGTGATCTGGTAGTAGGAGAGCCAGCCGGGATGCTGCAGTGACTGCTTGATGTCCGCGACGATGTCCGCGGGGACGCCGAGCTGCCAGCCGGTGTCCTCGATGTGCATCGGGTTGCGGACGCTGTATTCGTAGTTGAAGAAGCCCTCGATCGTCGGCGTCCAGAAGAGCGGGCCGAGCGACATCTGCGCGGTGCGCTCGCGCAGGGCGGCGAGGATGTCCTCCGGATATTCGGGGGCCATGGCGAGGCCGGTGTGCTCGAAGCAGTCGACGCCCACGCGCAGGCCGATGCGGATCTCGTCGGGGCGGTGCGAGTGTGCGACGACGGGCAACTTGTGCTGGTGTGCCTCGTCGACGACGGCCTCGACCTCCTCGAAGGTCATCTGGTCCTGGTCGATCAGCTTCACCACGTTGACGCCGGCGGCGGCGAGCTGGCGGACCTTCGCCCGGGCGTCCTCGGGTCCCTTCACGCCCCAGCGGAACGCCTCGGTGCCGGGGTAGGCCTCGTGCTGGATGAACGGTCCGGAGACGTAGAGCGTGGGGCCGGGGATCTCGCCCCTGGCGATGCGTTCGCGCACGGCGATGCTCGCCTCGAGCGGGGCGCCGAGGTCGCGCGCGCTGGTGACGCCGGCCATGAGCAGCTGGCGCGCGGCGGCGGGCATGATCTCCTTCTCGAGGCGGTGCGGGTAGGTCTTGTCCCAGTGCGCGTAGTCGGAATGGCCGAGCAGCATCGTGTGCACGTGCATGTCCCACAGCCCGGGCAGCACGCTCATGCCGCGGCAGTCGATCACCTGCGCGTCCGCGGGCACGGGGAGGGTCTGCGCGGTGCCGACGGCCTGGATGCGCTGGCCGTCGATGAGAATGACAGAGTCGTTGACGGGCGGCCCGCCCCAGCCGTCGATGAGACGGCCGCCGACGAGGGCGGTGAGCGGCGCTGCGGAGGCGGCGGTGATCAGGCAGGCGCCGGCGAGCAGGGCGACGAGGCGGCGAGGGGTAGTCGTCATGGTGTGCGCCCACCACGCTACGCGCGGCACGCGGGGCGTCAACCGATCGGGCGGCGCGCGGCCGGGCCGGTTCAGGCCGGGTCGCCGGGCGTGGCGCCGAAATACTTCCGCACCATGCCGTGCAGCTCGTCGAGCTTCACCGGCTTGGGCAGGTAGTCGTCCATGCCGGCGGCGAGGCAGCGCTCGCGGTCGCCCTGCACGGCGTTGGCGGTGAGTGCCACGATGCGGGGCTGGCGGGCCTGGGGGAGCCGGGTGCGGATCTCGTGCGTGGCGGCGAGGCCGTCCATCTCGGGCATCTGCACGTCCATGAAAACGAGGTCGTAGTCGCGTTGCTCGGCGGCGCGGACGGCCTCCAGGCCGTTGCTGACGGCGTCGGCGCGGTAGCCGAGGCGGGTGAGGAGGTGGAGCGCGACCTTCTGGTTCACCGGGTTGTCCTCGACGAGGAGGATGTCGAGCGGGATCTCGCGGGCGAGCTCGGCGTGGGGGCGGGCCGGCGCGGGGGCGGCGGGAGGCGGCAGCGCGCCGCCCTTCATGAGGCGGCCGAGGCATTCGCCGAGGAAGCTCGGCTTGATCGGCTTCGGCAGGCGCATCACGAACGGCTCGCTGCTCTGGCCGTGGCGCACGCCGTCGGAGGCGGCAGTGAGCAGCACGACGGGCAGGTGCGGCTGCGCGACCCGGAGCTGCCGGATGAGTTCGTCGCCCGCGACCTCGCCGAGGGCGTGGTCGACGATGGCGATGGCGGGTGATTTCTGCGCCGCGAGCTCGAGGGCGTGCGCCGGGCTCTCGGCCAGCAGCGGCGTGCAGCCCCACTGGGTGAGGCAGGTCTGGAGCGCGTGGCGGTTGACCGCGTGGTCGTCGACGGCCAGCACGGAGATGCCGCCGAAGTTCAGCACGCGGCCGCCGCCGGGCTGCTCCGCCGCCTCGGTCTGGATGTTGAAGCGGAAGCGCGAGCCGTGGCCGAGGTTGCTGGTGACGTCGATCGTGCCGCCCATGAGCTGCACGAGGCGGTCGCAAATCGCGAGGCCGAGGCCGGTGCCGCCGTATTTGCGCGTGGTGGAGGAATCGACCTGGCTGAAGGGCTTGAAGAGCGCGCTCTGGCGGTCGGCCGGGATGCCGATGCCGGTGTCGGCGACGACGAAGTCGAGCAGGCAGGCGCCGGCCGCGTCGGCCGGCGCGGCGAGCTTCACCTCGATGGTGATGAAGCCGCTGGGGGTGAACTTCACCGCGTTGTTCACGAGGTTCACCAGCACCTGGCGCAGGCGCGTGATGTCGCCGACGATCCAGGGCGGCACGTCGGCGTCGACGGAGTAGGCCAGCTCGATGCCCTTGGCCGCGGCTTGGAGGGCGAAGATGTCGAGCGTTTCCTCCACGCACTGGGTGAGCTCGAACGGGTGGCGCTCGAGCTCCATGCGGCCGGACTCGATTTTCGAGAAGTCGAGGATCTCGTTGATGATCGAGAGCAGGGCGTCGCCCGAGGTGCGGATGGTCTGCACGTAGTCGCGCTGCTCGGGCGTGAGCGGCGTCTCCATCAGCAGGCTGGTCATGCCGATGACGCCGTTCATGGGCGTGCGGATCTCGTGCGACATCGAGGCGAGGAACTCGGACTTGGCCCGCGAGGCGGAGTCGGCCTCGGACTTGGCGCGGCGGAGCTGCTGCTCGACCTCGACGCGCGAGGTGATGTCGGTCTCGATGACGATGAAATTCTCGACCGCGCCCTCGTCGTTGAGCACGGGCTGGAGCTCGAGGTGCACGTGGTAGCGCCGGCCGCTGCGGGCGTGGTGGATGACGTCGGTCGTCATCGCCTCGCGGCGCGCGAAGGCGCGGGTGACGCGCTCGACGGCGGTGAGGTCGTCCTCGGGGCTGGAGAGCAGCTCGACGAAGGGCCGGCCGCCGATGTCCTCGAGCGTGTGCTCGGCGAGGCGGCTGAAGCTCTCGTTGACCCACTCGACGCGGCCGTCGGGGCGGGTGATGACGACGGCGTTGTCGGTGCGGCTGGCGACGAGGGAGAGCTTGCGGGTGGCGGCCTGCGAGGCGCGGAGGGCCTCCTGCTGGCGCTTGCGGGCGGTGATGTTCTGGCAGGTGCCGGCCATGCGCAGCGGCCGGCCGATGCGGTCGGTGCCGACGCACTTGGCGCGGAGCGCGAGCCACTCCCACTCGCCGTGGTGGTGCTTCACCCGGAACTCGCCCTCGAACAGCTCGGCCTTGCCGGCGAGGTGCGCGTCGAGCGCGGCGTGGTAGCCCTTGAGGTCGTCGGGGTGGACCAGCTTGAGCAGCGTCTCCTGCATCGCGGGCATGAACGCGGCGTCGTAGCCGAGGGAGTTCCAGAAGCCGGCGCTGTAGATCGCGCGGCCGTCGTTGAGGTTCCACTCGATGACGCCGATGTGCGTGGCCTCGAGGGCGAGGTTGAGGCGCTCGTCGGTGACCTTGAGGCGGGCCTCGATGCGGCGGCGTTCCTCGTTCTCGGAGCGCAGCTGCTCGGAGGTGCTTTCGGCGGCGCGCTGGCGGTTGCGGGCGGACTGCGCGAGGTTGACGACGAGGCCGAGCAGCACGGAGACGCCGAGGCCGGACACGAGCGCGACCTCGGGCAGGAACTGGCGGTTCGGGGCGATGAACTCCGGGCGCGGCACGAGCTCGAGGGTGACGCGCTGGCCGAGCAGGTTGAAGGCGGCGGACTGGCGCAGGCGCTCGTTCGGCTGCGCCTCGCGGTCGGCCGAGCGGAACACCACGACGTCGCGCGCCTTCGGGTCGAGCGCCTGCGGGTTGAGGAAGCGCGCGGTGAACTCGTAGCGGGAGGAGATGTTGAGGCGGTCGTCGATCGAGTCGAAGAGCTTGGACAGCGTCATCTCGCCGACGATGTAGCCGTCGAAGCTGCCGCCGCTGAGCACGGTGGCATAGACGGCCAGCGAGGGCGGCTGCACGGGGGAGACGATCGGCGCGGCGAGGGCGAAGGCGAGGGTCTCGCGCGCGGCGGTGAGCGCCTGGAGGCGGAGCGGGTCGCGGCGGTGGTCGAAGGACGCGGCGTCCTCGTTGCCCTCGCGCGGCCAGAACCAGCGGGTGCGGAAATTGGCGTCGACCCAGCTGATCGAGCGGTAGGCGGGGAAATCCTGCGCATGCGCGCGGGCGTCCTTCTCCCAGCTGGCGAGGGGCGTGCCGCCGGAATCGGTCCAGCGCTCGGCCATGCGCCGGAGGTTGTTGATCTGCACCTCGGTCTCGGCCTTGAAGGCGGAGGCGATGGTGTTGAGGGTGAGCTGGGTGGTGTTGTTGAGGTAGGCGATCTCCCGCTCGCGCAGCGTCACCCAGAAGAGCAGCGTGATCGTGGTGCTGACCGTGACCACGGGCAGCCACAGCCAGCGCGGGCCGCTTTCGTCGGCGGTCTGGCTGGCGTCGCGCGCGGCGAGCAGGACGAGGGCGACGCCGAGGAGCTGGAGGGCGATCGCGGCCTGCGGGCCGATGTGCGCGTGGTTGATCCAGAAATCCAGGCGGGCGAGGCCGATGCGGCTGGCGAGCACGGCGGTGAAGCCGTAGGCGCACGCGAGCGAGCCGACCAGGGCCAGCAGCAGCGGTCGGCGCGGGTCCGGGCGCTCGCTGCCGAGCCAGGCGAGCAGGGCGCCTGTCGCCACGAGCAGGCCGGCGAGCAGGGTCGGCACGCGGCCGATGTCTGCCCCCTCGATCAGGCGGTCGTGGCGCACGAGGATGTTCTCGACGTCGGGCCACCAGTGCAGCTCCGCGCTGAGCAGGGCCACCACCGCCAGCAGCATCGCCGCCAGCGCGGGCAGCGAGGAAAAGCGCCGGCCCGGCAGCAGCGCGCAGAGCAGCGGCGTGATGCCGAGGGCGAGGAAGCAGAACGCGGCGTTCGCGGGCAGCGGCACGTCGTAGGCGCGCGGCTGCACCCAGTTCACCTGGCCGGTCCACCAGCCGACCAGCACCAGTCCGCCCAAAACGGCCACGGCCATGAACGGGAGCAGATGCAGGTTGCGCAGCAGGGGGGTCGAGGTGCCCTTCGACATTACTCAGCCCGGACGCTACGGAGGGCGGCCGGCGCATAGCAATGAGAAATAGGTGTTTCTACCTAGGCTTCAGCGGCCGCCGTTTGCCACCGGGGAGAGCGCGCCGCGAAACCAGTCCAGCGCGAGGCGCAGCGCGCGCGGATCGATGGCGTGCGCCCCCGCGGGACCAGCGCGGCGGAGGTTCAGCGCAAGATGCCGACGAGGCTCGCGCGGTCGTCCGTCCAGAGGATGGTCTGCGCCGTCTCGTCCGGCGGCTCGTCCGCCGCATCCTGGAAATCCGCGTGGGCGAACTTCAGCGGGTCGCGGCTGAGCAGCATCCAGGTGGTGCGGTAGAGCCACCACTCGTCGTCCTTGGGATTGTTGGAGAGGGTGACGAGGCTGAGCTGGTAGCGCTGCGCCAGCGCCTCGACCACCGGGCGCAGGTCGAGGTAGCGGTTGGAGATGTGCACTGCGATGACGCCGTCGGGCTGGAGGTGTTTCAGGTAGACGGCGAAGGCCTCCGCGGTGAGGAGGTGGACGGGGATGGCGTCGCTGCTGAAGGCGTCGAGCGCGAGCACGTCGAAGTGCTGCGGCGCGTCGTGGGCGAGCTCGTCCTCCATCGCGAGGCGCGCGTCGCCGAGCACGATCTTCACGTCGGCCGCGGTCTGGGTCAGGTAGGTGAAGCGCTCGCGGGCGAGGTGGAGCACGGCGGGGTTGATCTCGTAGATGCGCAACTGGTCGCCGGCCTGCCCGTAGGCGGCGAGCGTGCCCGCGCCGAGACCGACGAAGCCGAAGCGGCGCCCGCCCGGCTTCGGCGCGGCGTGCTCGAGCGCGAGGCCGATGCCGCTCTTCGGGCCGTAGTAGGTCGTGGCCCAGGTGTTGTAGGGCGGGCGGGCGAACTGCAGGCCGTGCGTGGTGATGCCGTGGCTGAGCAGGTAGCTGTAGGAGATCGAGCCCGGCTCGCCAAAGGGGCGGACCTTGAGCGTGCCGTAGAAATTGCGCGAGGCGTCGATCAGGCCGGCGTTCGTGCCGGTGATCTGGATGAAGAAGACCGCTCCGAGCAGGGCGGTGAGCGCAAGCGGCAGGAAGGAGAAGCGCACGCGCCACTCGTCGTCGCGCGCGCGGATCGCGCCGCGCAGCGACCACAGGAGCACGAGCAGCACCGCGGCGGCCCACCAGCGGTATTCGACGTAGAAGGCGTGGTAGGTGGCGTAGTAGTTCTTCAGCTGCGCGAGCGGGCCCGGCTCCGTCGCCCGGCCGAGGAAGAACAGCGGCAGCAGCGCCACGCCCGCCAGCGTGCCGGCGCCGATGCCGAGGACGATGGTGCGGCTGCGCTGCACGAGGGCGAGCGCGGCGAGCAGATACGCCAGCGCCCAGTAGCCGAGGTGGAGCTCGTAATAGTCGTTGAACACGAGCGGCGCGACCACCGCGACGAAGAAGCCGCCGAGCGCGCCGCCGGTCGCGAGGTGGAGGTAGAAGCTCGTGAGGTGCCGCGGTGCCGGCCGCAGGCGGTAGGCCTCGCCGTGGCAGATCATGCACGCGACGAAGAGCGCCGCACAGTAGCCGGTGATCTGCTGCGCGATCGGCGCATGCAGGCCGCTGGAGACGAAGTAGCCCACCGCCACGCAGGCGAGGACGAACAGCGCGGCGAAGACGCCGCGCGCATACCAGCGCGGGTGGTCGAAGCACAGGATGAAGCTCAGCAGGTAGAGCGCGAGCGGCAGCACCCAGAGGAACGGGATCACCGCGACGTCGACGCACAGCTTGCTCGTGGTCGCCACCAACAGCACCGAGGCGACCGCGGGCAGCGCGAGCCAGAAGAAGCGCTGCAGGCGCGTCGGCTGGTCCGCGGCGGTGTCATCGTCGGCCGTGGCCGGCGCGGCGGGCGCCGGCGGATCGGCGCGGCGGATTTGCCACGCGCAGGCGCCGCACAGCCCGGCGAAAAGCACGAGCGCGGCCGACCAGCCCCAGGCCTGCGTCGAGCGCGCGAGCAGCGGCTCGATCGCGAACGGATACCCGAGCAGCGCGAGCAGCGAGCCGACGTTCGAGAGCGCGTAGAGCCGGTAGGGCGACTGGCCGGGATGGCGCAGGCTGAACCAGCGCTGCAGCAGCGGCCCGGTGGCGGAGAGCAGCAGATACGGCAGGCCGAGCGTCGCCGTCAGCAGCAGGAGGATGCGGCGCGTCGGCTCGTCGCCCGCGGCCGGTTTCCACGCCGTGTCGGGGATGATCGGCAGCCACGCCAGCGACAGCGCGAGGAGGACGAGGTGCGTGAGCGCCTGCGTGCGCGGCTTCAGGCGCGTCGACGTGAAGTGCGCGTAGGCGTAGCCGGCGAGCAGCAGGGTCTGGAAAAACAGCAGGCAGGTCGTCCACACGCCGGGCCCGCCGCCGAACCAGGGCAGGATGTATTTGCCGATCAGCGGCTGGACGAGGAAGAGCAGGAACGCGCCGAGGAAGATCGTGAGGGCGTAAAGCATCCGGTGGACGGGAGCGGTCGGGAGCGGGTGGGGCTGAGGCGTGGACAGGCGACGCGGCAATCGGTTTCCACCCGTTCACCGCCGGCGACCGGCCACAGGCGGGCCGTTCACTTCGCGATGTAGAAGGGATTCGGCAGCTTGAAGGTCCGCTCGGCGTAGCCGCCGGCGAGGTCGCTGGCCTGGTCGCCGATGTTGGCGATGATCGTGTAGCCCTCCGCTTCGACGAGCTTCTTGCGCGTGGCGGTCTTGAAGCTCTCCGTCGTGCCGACGTAGCCGTTCGGCTTGTAGAACACCCGGGTGTAGCCGCCGAGGCCGTCGGCGCGGAGATTGTTCTCCGTGCCGGGCTGGTCGGAGGTCTTGCGGCCGGTGATGAAGATGATCGCGAGGTTCTTCGCGCGGGCGGCGAGGTAGACTTCGCGCACGGGCGCGATCGGCGTGGCGTCGGCCTCCGCGACCCACTCGTCCCAGAGCTTCGGCACGTAGCCGAAGTCCATCGCGCGCATGTGGTGCAGGTTCGACAGCAGGGTCTCGTCGAGGTCGAAGACCACCGCGAGCTTCCCGCCCCCGCGGGCGGCGCGCTGCTCGATCCACGCCTTGGCTTCCGCGGCGACGGCGGCGAGCCCGGCCTCGTAGCGGCCGTCGTCGATGTAGGCCTTGATGTCCTGCTTGAGCAGGTAAAGGTTGTAGGGCTCGGCGGTCGCGGCGGCGGCCGGAGCGGTGGCGTCGCGGCTGGGGGTGCGCGACGGGGGATTGACGCAACTGGCGAGAGCCAGAACGAGACCGGCCAACAGCGCCGGCACTGCGAAACGCTTGAGCATCCCGCCACAGTGCGGGCGGCGGGGGAAAACTCAATCGGTTAACGGCCGGACGCGTGTCGGGCGCCGCCGGGGACGCGCCGCGGGCTTGACGATCGCCGCGACTTGCCAACCTTGCGCGCATGCTCCGCCGCCTGTCCCCAGTCTCGCCCCCGCCGCGCTCCTCGCGCTGGCTCGCGGCGCTGCTGGCGGTGACGGTGTGGGCGCTGGGCGTGCTGGCGGCGAGTCCCGAGCTGCACGCCGCTCTGCACGGCGACAGCGGCGACCACGCGCACGAGTGCGCCGTGACGCTCTTCGCCCACGGCGCCGCCGCGCTCGACGCGGCGCCGGCGCTGCACCGCGTCACCGACGCGCGCGAGCTCGGCCGCGTCGCCGCGCCGCGCACGCACGACTGGGCGCCGCCGCACTACCTGCTCCGGCCGGCCTGCGGGCCGCCGCGCTGCTGAACCACGATCCCGAGGCGCGGGCGCTCGCGTGAGCGCGCCGCTGTTCGTCGTCCGTCTCCTCCTGCCGGCGGGGTGCGTCCCCGCCGGCACGTCCGTCCGTTCAGCATGAAAAAATTCCTTTCCCTCTCCGTCCTCTGCGGCGGCGCGCTGGTCGCGTCCGCCCGAACCGCTCCCGCCGATCCGGCGCCGGAGCCCCAAGTCAAACTTGGCGAGTTCGTCGTCACCGCCAGCCCGCTCGCGCGCGCGGTCGACGAGATCGCCCAGCCCGCCGCCGTCCTCGGCGGGCCGCAGCTCGACCTCGCGAAGCAGCTCTCGCTCGGCGAGACGCTGGCGCAGCAACCCGGCGTCACCTCGACCTATTTCGGGCCGAGCGCCTCTCGCCCGGTGATCCGCGGCATGGGCAGCGACCGCATCCGCGTGCTCTCCGGCGGCGTCGGCACGATGGACGCCTCCGTCGTCAGCCCCGACCACGCGGTCAGCCTCGATCCGCTGCTCATCGACCGCATCGAGCTCGTGCGCGGCCCGGCCGCGCTGCTCTACGGCGGCTCGGCCATCGGCGGCATCGTCAACGTCGTCGACTCGCGCATCCCGGAGGAGAAGCCGGCGCACGCCCTCGCGGGCCGCTTCGAGACGCGCGCCGGCTCCGCCGCCGCCGAACGCGCGGGCGCCGCCGTGCTCACCGGCGCCGCCGGCGACTGGGCGTGGCGACTCGACGGGTTCCAGCGCGAGTCCGGCGACGTCCGCATCCCCGGCTACGCCGCCGACGACGCCAGGCGCGTCGAACTCGCCGCCGCCGGCGAGCCGGTCACTCGTGGCACGCTCGTGAACAGTGCGTCGACGGGCCAGGGCGCGGGCGCGGGGCTCACGCGCTTCTTCGGCGACGCCGGTCATTTCGGCGTTTCCTACTCCGGGCTCGGCACGCGCTACGGCACGGTGGCGGAGCCGGACGTGACGATCGACCTGCGGCAGCGCCGCTGGGATTTCCACGGCGAGGCGCTGCAGCCGGTCGACTGGCTGCGCGCGGCGAAGTTCCAGCTCGGCCTCTCGCGCTACCAGCACACGGAGTTCGAGTCCGGTGTCGTCGGCACCGTGTTCAAGAACCGCGGCTACGAGGGCCGGCTCGAGCTGATGCACGCGCCGGTCGGCCCGCTGACCGGCGCGGTCGGCTTCCAGGCCTCGCGCAGCGATTTCTCGACCGCGGGCGAGGAGGCGATCCTGCCCGCCACGCGGACGAGCAACCGCGCGGTGTTCGTCTACGAGGAGCTCGTGCAACCGGGCGTGACCTGGGAGTTCGGCGCCCGCGCCGAGCAGCAGCGGCTCGCGCCCGGCGCCGGGGCGGCCTTCGCCGCGCGCCGCGACACGCTGGCGGCGTTCTCCGCCGGCGCGATCTGGAAACTGCCCGCCGACTGCTCACTCGCGCTCTCGCTGACCGACAGCGAGCGCGCGCCGAACGCGCAGGAGCTCTTCGTCGACGGTCCGCACGCCGGCACCGGCGCCTACGAGATCGGCGATGCCGCGCTGCGGCCTGAGAAGGTGCGCGGCGCCGACCTCACGCTGCGCAAGCGCGCCGGCCTCTGGTCGGGCGCGGTGACGGCGTTCGTGAACCGCTTTGACGGCTTCATCTTCGAGGAGGCGACCGGCGCGACCGACGCCGTTTCCGGCCTGCCCGTCTACCGGTTCGGCCAGGGCGCCGCGCGCTTCTACGGCGCCGAGCTGGAACTGACCGCGCACCTGGTCGAGACGAAGCGCTCGCGCGTCGACCTGCGCTTCACCGCCGACACGGTCCGCGCCGACAACCTCGACACCGCTCAGCCGCTTCCGCGGATCCCGCCGTCGCGGCTCGGCGTCGCGCTCGATTACCGCGTCGGCGACTGGAGTTTCACGACCGAGCTGCACACGGCGGCGCGCCAGGATCGCATCGCGCCGAACGAGACGGCAACCGCCGGCTACGGCCTCGCCGGCGCCTCGGTCGCACGCCGCTTCCGCCTCGGCGGCGTCCACGGCGAGTTGTTCGCGCGCGGCACCAACCTCACCGACGCCACCGCGCGCGTGCACACGTCGTTTTTGAAGGACATCGCGCCTTTGCCGGGGCGCGATGTCACCGCCGGCGTCCGGTTCGAGTTCTGAGCTCCGTCCGTCCCCGGGGCTGTCGCCGGTCGGGCGGCAGCCCCTTGGCGCGGCGATAGGGCGGGAACGGATCTGGAAGAAATTTTCGGGGCATCCGGAGGGTGGGACGGCGCATGTCCGACCCCAGGGAGTAGAGTGGGCGCATAACCTCCTCACCGCCCATGAACACCTTCACGCTCCGCACGCCGCTCATCGAATGCCGCTCCGCCCTCGCTCTCCTCGGTCTTCGCACCAGCGAGGACTACGAGGAACTCGTCCACACCGGCCCGGATTGCGAGTTTCGCCTCGCCCTCGGGGCCAAGCCGCACGGCCAGCAGGTGAAGTGCTTCATCTCGGTCGCCGAGGAGCGCCTGCTCGCGAGCGGCATCGAGCTGTTCCACGAGCTGGCGGTCGAGGGCCACCCGGTCGTCAGCTACGGCGCGGGGCAGGGCAGCGTGTCGTTCGGCTTCGAGTGGTATCACCCCGCCGGGGCCGACTGGCGGATTTCCGCGCAGCGCATCGAGCTGCTGATGCAGCGCCTCGCGGTCAATCTCGGGCCCAAGCCCGCGCCGGTCCGCCGCCGCCTGCCCGCCGGGCGCAAGCCGTCGATGCTCTCCGAACTCGTGCCGGCCACGCTGCGTCCGCTCGCGGCGTGAGCGGCGCGCCGCCCGCGGCTCAGGGCTTCCGCGTCCGCGCGGCCGCCGGGGCGGGCGCGTAGCGCTGGCCGATCGCCTCCGCCTTGGCGCGGACGAGGTCGCGCAGCTCCTTCGGCGTGACGACCTCCGCGTCGCCGCCCCAGCCGAGGATCCAGCGGACGATCTCGTCGAGCCCGCCGAGCTGGACGGAGAACTCGAGACCGCCGTCGGGCAGGTCGCGCGTTTCCTGCGACTCGTGCCAAAAGCGCTCGCGGATCTGGTCCGCGACCGCGGCGGCGAAGCGCACGGTCACGCGGTAGTCGCCGGTGCCGACGAAGGCGCCGAAGGCCTTGCCGAAGAACTTCTCGGGCGAGAAGTCGGCCGGCCGCGCGAATTTCCGCTCCGCGACGACGAGGGTCTGCATGCGCACGAGGGCGAAGGTCCGCAGCGAGCCGCGGTCGAGGTCGTGACCGACGAGATACCAGGCGCTCTCGCGGTTCGCGAGGTGGTAGGGCTGCACGCGGCGGCGCTCGACCGCGGCGCCGGCGGGCTTCTTGTAGTCGAAGGCGACCTCGCGCGACTCGTTGACGGCGCGGGAGAGCTTCTCGAAGAGCTTGAGGTCGGAGCGGCCGAGGCCGGCCTGGTGAAACGAGATGTTCCCCATCGTGCCGCTGGGCGAGAAGCTGATGCGGTCGTTCAGGCCGGCGGAGAGCTTGTCGAAGGCATGCGCGAGCTGGTCGTGGTAGGGCGTGCCCTTGTATTGCTCGAGCGCCTTGCGGGCGACGAGCAGCGCGAGCAGTTCGCCCTCGCTGATCTGCACGGTGGGAAAGTTCTTCACCGGGTAGGCGTAGCGCCAGGTGAAGGTCTGCGGGTCGTATTCGCAGGGCAGGTCGAGCTGGTCGCGCATGAACGCGAGGTCGCGCATGATCGTCTTGGTCGAGACCTCGAGCTGCTCGGCGAGCTTGGTGCCGTTGGTCTGGCGGCCGTCCTGCAGGATCTCGTGGATGCGCAGCATGCGCGCGAGCGGGGGGCGGGAGGAGGGCAGGGCTTTCGACATGCGGGCGGGCGATCCGCCCCGAATCAGACGAAACGCGGAAAAAGCGCAAGGGCCGCGCGAACGCGCTTGGCCCGCGCGGGGCGCCGGCTTTGCTCGCGGCATGGAGCCGCGCGACATCGCCGCCGTCTACGATCGCATCGGGGAACACTGGGCGGCGCCGGACTTTCCCGCCACGAACGGCCTGGCGGCGCACGAGCGCGCGCTGGCTTTCACCGCTCCGCGCCGCGGCGCCGCGCTCGACGTCGGCTGCGGCGCGAACCCGCGCTTCCGCGACCTGCTGGTGCGGCACGGCTGGACGGTCGAGGGGCTCGACCTCTCGCCCCGCATGCTCGAACTCGCGCGCCGGGCGCGACCGGGCGCGACGTTTCACCAGGCGGACGTCGGTGTCTGGTCGCCGCCGCATCGCTACGGCTTCATCACGGCCTGGGACAGCATCTGGCACCTGCCGGGCGAGCGGCAGCTGGCCGTGCTCGCGAAACTCGGCGGCGCCCTCGAGCCGGGCGGCGTGCTGATCTTCTCGGCGGGCGGATTGGACGGGCCGCACGAGGTCACGAACCCGTGTCACGGCGTGCCGCTGTATCACGCGACGCCGGGCGTGCCGGCGATCCTGCGGACGTTGGCGGCGGCGGGCATGGTGCTGCGGCACTTCGAATTCGACCAGTGGCCGGAGTCGCACGTCTACTTCATCGCCCAGCGGAAGTGACGGGGCGGCGGGGCCGGGGCAACCGGCGCGCAGCATTGGTCAACCCATGACTGGGGCGCCGCGCCCGGGCGGCCGATGCAGGGAGTAGCGTCGAACGCTTTTTGCTGCATGAACTGCCGGTGCCCGGGAATGGTCTCGGGCACCTTTTTTTGCGCAGGGCGATTTCGGGCCTTTGTTTTGCGCGGGGGCGGAGTAAACTGCGGACCATCGGTCCACGGCGCCGCCGCTGGCGCCAGTCCCGCGGTTTCACCCCCAACGAGGAGGAGTTATGCCTGCCGCCAAAGTGAAAGAGTTCCTGGACAGCCACCGGGTCAAATACGTCAGCCTGCAGCATTCGCCCGCGTTCACCGCCGCCGAGGTCGCGCAATCGACCCATGTCTCCGGTCGCGACTTCGCCAAGACCGTGATCGTCGTGATCGAGGACGAGATGGTGATGCTGGTGCTGCCGGCCAGCCGCCGCGTGTTGCTCAACGACCTGCGCGAGATGCTCGATTCGACGCACCTGCGCCTCGCCACCGAGGCGGAGTTCCGCGACCGGTTCCCCGACTGCGAACTGGGCGCGATGCCGCCGTTCGGCAATCTCTACGACATGCGGGTCTACGTCAGCGCGCTGCTGGCCGAGGAAAAGGAGATCGCGTTCAACGCCGGCACGCACACCGAGGTGATCAAGATGAGCTACGCGGACTTCGACCGCCTGGTGAAGCCCGTCGTGCTCGACTTCATCACCACCTGAGCGGGCGCGAGCTCGGTCCGCCGGTCAACCCGCCGCGGGCGCCGCCTCCGCGCGGTGCGGGGCGAGCGCACGCTCGCACGCGGCGTGCAGCTGGAAGGTCTGGTGGGCGGCGAACTTCTGGCCGAGCTGCGCCGCGAGGTAGAGGCCGAGCGCGATCACCACCATCGCGCCGGTGACGTAGAACGCCCACGGCTCCTGGTCGATGAAGCACTGCGCGCCGCCGTAGATGGCGGAGAGCGTGCCGAGCATGCCGGTGCCGAGGTAGCCGTAGAGGAAGATCGACCAGACCTCGATCTCGGGCCCGTAGGTGCCCTCGATCAGCGTGCCGCCCTCGGGCCAGTCGTAGAGGCTGAGCATGAGCCGGGGCGAGTAGTAGCGCCGGTGCGCCTCGGCGATGTGGATGCCGAGAAACTCCGCGAACGGCCGCAGCTCGAACGTGCCCGCGGGCTCCGCCGCGAGCGAGGCGAGGAGCGCGCGCTTCGTCTCGGCGCGCGACAGCGCCACGACCTCGGAAAAACGCGGCCGGACGCGGAACGAGCTCAGGGGCGCGGAGCTGCTCATGGGGTGGGGCAGGGCCGAGGTAGAACCGTCGCGTGCCAGGAGGCAATCCCGCACGCGGAGGCCCGGCCGCGGCGCGTCCCGCGGCCGGCAGGCGCGCGCGGCTCCCGGCGCGCCACGCACGGGCGGTGGGCGCATCCTATCCTTTCCTTCGCCGGGCAATCCCGTAGACAACCCCGACGATGCACACCGAAACGACAGCGAGCGCAGGCGACGGACCGATCCACGTGGTGATCACGCGCCGGGTGCGGCCCGGCTGCGAGGCGCAATACCAAGACGCGCTGCGGAAGTTTTTCCCCAGCTCGTTCGCGCACGACGGCGTGCTCGGCGCCAGCATGATTGTGCCGCCGCCGGGGTCCGGCTCCACGGAGTTCGGCATTCTGCGGACATTCGCGAGCGCGCGCGACCGCGAGGCGTTCTACGCCTCGCCGCTGTTTCAGGAGTGGAACCGGACCGTGGCGCCGTTCGTCGAGGAGGACTGGACCTCGCGTCAACTGCACGGGCTGGAGGCCTGGTTTCGCACGCCGCAGCGCGCCCCGGCGCGCTGGAAGATGGCGTTGCTGACGTGGCTCGCCGTCTGGCCCGCCAGTATGCTCGTGCGCGCGCTGCTGCATCCGGTGTTCGGCGCGACGTTGCCCGCGGTGCTCTTCGCCGGCGTGATCGCGGCGGGCGTGGTGGCGCTGCTCACGTGGGCGGTGATGCCGCTCTACGTGCGGGCCGCCCACCGCTGGCTGCAGCCGCCCGAACACCCGAAGTTCGGGGAAGAGCGGCGCTACGGGCGCGAGTGAGCGGTGTCGGTCTGTATCGGAATAGAATGCCTGAGACGTTTGCTGAAAGAGCTGGCGGACAGAAACTCTATCGGAGTAAACGGTGGCCGATTGAAAACCAGACGGCGCGGGACGACGTGCGGCTGCGCAAGCGCGGTGGGGCTTTAGACTCGCGATGAGCGTGAGCAAGTGGCTGCATCGCTCCGGGCCACGACGCTGCCGCTTGCAGCGAGGACTTATCGGCCCATGAAAGAACAGCTCCCGCCAATCCACAGCATCCGCAAACAACGCGTGATGATCGATAGCGACCTCGCACGCTTGTATGGCGTGCCGACGTTCCGGTTCAATGAAGCCGTCAAGCGTAACGTCGGACGCTTCCCGGCCGATTTTCGTTTTCAGCTCACGCGGGAAGAATACGCGCGTTTGATATCGCAGATGGCGATATCAAATTCCGAAAATGCTGATGGAACATTGGATGCGCCGAACTCATCGCAAATTGCGATGAGTCCATCGAAGCGACGACATCGCGGCGCCGCCTATCTGCCGTGGGCCTTCACCGAGCACGGTGCTCTGATGGCCGCGACAGTGCTCAACAGTCCGCGCGCGGTGCAGATGAGTTTGTTCGTCGTGCGCGCGTTCGTGCAGATGCGCGAGGAGTTGCTGGCGCACGCGACGGTTTTCAAGCGGCTGGCCGAGATCGACAAGAAGCTCGTCACCCACGATGTGATCTTACGTGACGTCTACGAGAAACTCCGTCCGCTGCTCAATCCACCGCCGGTGCCGACGAAGGAGATGGGGTTTCACACGAGCATAACTCGAAAGCCGCACCGGGAATGACAGTCGCTGACGTTCGCGACTATACTGCGGAATCGAAAGAACCGGGATTCTTTCGCGAGCCTGTGAGCTTCCGAATGCCGGCGATTCGGTTCACAGCTTCCTCATAGGGGTGGGGTGCTAAGCAGACCGTTTCCGAATTTGTGAGAAACGTGTCGATCAGCTTCTCGTGCTCCGTTCCTCGCAGTGCAAATATCTCGGATTCGCTGATCTTCGAACCACGGAATCGTTCCATTGCCCGGCTTAGGCGTCGCACTGCGATTGGATCGACGATCCATCGTTCAAATTCCGCAGCCGCTTTTCGGATCTCTGGATAAAGAATTCATCCAAAGGCGCGTTCGGTCGGTCGCGGGATCGCGAAGTTTGTGCTCCAAATCGAATAGAAGATCGTCGAGGCGCTTTCGTGCGTCGGCGTAGAACTTAAGCCAAGCAAGCGATACGGTCGTCGCGACCGCAGTTATGGGAATGAGAAGCCCGCGAACGATCTCGATCGCGTCCATATCGCCTACTTCAGCTCGAGGTCGTTGGCCTTGACCTCTTTCACGGTCCACTTGGTGACGATCAGGCCCTTGGAGGTGCGGGTGCTGACCGGGATCGGGGTGAGGTCGAAGTCCAGCTCGCGCACCCGGGCGCCGCTGCGGCCGTCGAGGCTCACGTGGATGCTCTTCGGCATGTCCTTCTCCCTCTCGGCCACGTGCAGCCAGACGAGCTTGGAGCCCTCGGTCTTCGCCAGCGGGTAGAGTTTGTCGCGGCTGAGGCCGCCGATCTGGAATTTCTTGGCGAAGGTCTTCCCGTCGGGGCCGTCGCGGTAGACCATGGTGTAGAACTTCGTGTCGCCGTCCTTCGGCCAGATCGAGATGTGCCGAATGTCGCGGCCCATGAAAACCTTGTCGGCCACCTTCGTGACCTTGAGCGAGGCGTCGCCCATGATCGTGAGCACGCTGTCGAGGATGGTGCACTCCTGCACGAACTCGTGCTGGCGCCAGTTGAGGCCGATGAAGCCGTCCTCGCGGTTGACGTAGAGGCGCTGGTTGGCGGAGACGACAGCGGCGGCGTCGATCTGCTCGATCTCGTCGTAGGCGGTCTTCCGCTTGATGCCCTTGCCGTATTTTTCCTGCAGCATCTCGAACCAGGCGACGGCGTAGGCGGTGAGGGCCTTGAGGTTGGCCTTGGTCTCCTTGATCGCCTCCTCGATCTTCTGGATGGCCTCGTCGGCCTGGAAGCGGTTGTAGGCGGAGATGCGCTTGATGCGGATCTCGGTCAGGCGGGTGATGTCCTCGTCGGTGACCTCGCGGCGGAGCGTCTTCACGAAGGGCTTCAGGCCGGTGCGGATCTCCTCGAGCACGCTCTCCCAGGTCTTCGATTTTTCGATGCGGTGATAGATGCGGTTCTCGATGAAGATGCGCTCGAGCGAGTCCCAGTGCCACTGCTGCTCTAGCTCGCCGAGCTTGATCTCGAGCTCGCGCTTGAGGAGCTCCTTGGTGGCGTCGACGGAGCGCTTGAGGATTTCGCGGACGCCGAGGAACTGCGGCTTGTCCTCGCCGCTCTTCTCGTCGCGCACGATGACGCACGCGGCGGGGTTGAGCTGCACCTGACAGCTGGTGAACACGTAGAGCTGCTGGATGACCTTCTCCGGCTCGGAGCCCTGCGGGAGGTGGATGAGAATCTCGACGGCGTCGGCGGTGTTGTCGTCGACGTGCTTGATCTTGATCTTGCCCTTGGCGTTGGCGGCGAGGACGGACTCGATCAGCGACTCGGTCGTGACGCCGAACGGCAGCTCGGTGACTGCGAGCAGATACTTGGAGCGCGCCTCGATCTTGGCACGGACCTTCACTTTGCCGCCGCGCTCGCCGTCGTTGTATTCGGTGAAGTCGGCCGTGCCGCCGGTGGGGAAGTCCGGGAGGATGCGGAAGGTTTTTCCCTGGAGGTGGTTGATCGCGGCGCGGCAGAGGTCGTTGAAATTGTGCGGGAGGATCTTCGTCGCGAGGCCGACCGCGATGCCGTCGGCGCCCTCGAGGAGGGCGATGGGAAACTTGGCCGGCAGCGTGACGGGCTCCTTGGCGCGGCCGTCGTAGCTGAGCTGCCACGTCGTCGTCTTCGGGTTGAAGAGCACCTCGCGCGCGAACGGCGTCAGGCGCGCCTCGATGTAACGCGGCGCGGCGGCCTCGTCGCCGGTCATGGTGTTGCCGAAGTTGCCCTGCGGCTCGATTAGCCAGCCGCGCTGGGCGATGCCGACGAGCGCGGCGCCGATCGAGGCGTCGCCGTGCGGGTGGAGCTTCATCGTGGCGCCGACGACGTTGGCGACCTTGTGGAAGCGGCCGTCGTCCATGTCCCACAGCGTGTGGAGCACGCGGCGCTGGACGGGCTTCAGGCCGTCGTCGAGATGCGGGACGGCGCGGTCGAGGATGACGTAGCTGGCGTAGTCGAGGAACCAGTTGCGGTAATGCTGGGCGAGCGGGGCCTGTTCGTCCTGGACCTTCTCGCCTTTCGTGCGGCGGGGAGCTTCTGCGGGAGCTGAGAGCTGAGAGCTGAGAGCTGAGGGCTGGGTGGCAGCGGTGCCAGTGGCCGCGGGCGCGGGAACGGACGAGACCTCGCGGTCCTCCGCTTTCTGTCCTCTGTCCTCCGGCGCCGGGGCGGCGCTGGCGGCGTCGAGCGGAAGCTCGGCTTGGTCGTTCGGTTTCTTGGACGGTTTCTTCTTGGCCATCGAGAGGGCGGAGAGGCTTGGGTGCGGCCATCGCTCCGTCAAGCGGCCGGTTGACGGGAGGTGCGGGCCGAAAGTCCCGCCGCGGCCGCGTCGTGGGCGGCCGCGCGCGATTCCCGGCGCGAACCGCCGCCGCTGGTCAATCGCCGTGGGCCGCTGGTCAATGGCGCGTCGTGGCGCGGGGCGGGCCGGCGCCAGGGTGCGGGCGTCCCCTGATGTCCACGCTCATCTCGTCCCATCCGCCGTTCACGACGGCCTCGCCGCGCGAGAAGCCGACGGAGTTCCCTGCGGCCTACCGGCTCGAGGACCTGGGCGAGCTGGCGCCCGGCGTGCCGCTGCTGCCGGTGGCGCTCAACGACGCGGGGCAGGTCGCGCTCTACGGCCACGCGCCGGAGCGGCAGGTCAAGACCGCCGCGGTGCGGGGCTTCGTGCGCAGCCGCGGCGACCTGACGGAGACGGTCGCGGCGATCGGCGGCGTGCCGCTGACGAGCCTGAGCGGCAACGGCCTGCTGGCGGGCCAGCAGCGGCGCGGGGCCGGGCCGCTGCACGCCTGGGCGGCGCATCGCGACGGCTTCGGCGCGGAGTTCTGGCCGGAGGCGGAGAGCTGCGCGGCCGGCATCAACAACGTCGGCGAGGTCGCCGGCCACGTCACCTTCGTCTCCAGCGGCCGCGCGCGCCGCCGGGTCTTTCTCCACGACGGCGGCGAGCCGCGCTTCCTCGCCGCGCCCAACGGCGCCAACGCCGTCGCCATGGCGCTGAACGATTCCGGCACCGTGCTGGCCAACTGCGCCTGCGGGCTCTTCGAGACGCAGTCCCAGGTCGTGCTGTGGTGGGGCGAGGCGGTGACGGTGCTCAAGCCCGAGCCCGGCGGCGGGCTGTGGGGCACGGCGTTGACGCCGGGCGGACGCGTGTGCGGGCGGCTGATGACGCCGCAGGGCAACATCCACGCCTTCCTACACGAGGGCGGGCGCACCTACGATCTGAACGCGGCGGCTTCGCACCAGAGCGAGGCCCTTGCGGCCAACGACGCCCGCGTGGTCGTCGGCCGCTACATGGACGACAGCGGCGGCCGGGGGCCTTCCGTTGGACGCCGGCGGACGGCATGCGCGCGCTGACGACGCTCGTGCGCGGCGCGCCGGAGTGGGTTTTGCACAAAGCCGTCGCGGTGAACGCCGCGGGCTGGATCGCGGGCACCGGACTGCGCGACGGCGTCCTGCGGGGATTTCTGCTCATGCCGGTCAGCACCTGAGCACGCGCCGCCGCGCCGCGTCCGTGGCGCGGCGGCGTGAACTGGCTGGCGCTCGCGCGCCGATTCCCTTTCTCACGCCCGTGCGCCCCGTCTCCGCCTTCCTGCTGCCGCTGCTCGCCGGCCTCCTCGCGGCGGCGGCGCCGGCGGTCGCGACCGAGTTCGAGAGCGGCCTGCCGCTGGTGCGCAACTTTCCCCGCGCGTGAACGGCGGCCTCAACCAGGTCTGGTCCGGCGCGTGCGCGTCCGACGGCACGCTGCTCTTCGGCAACTTCGACCGCGTGCTCGAATACGACGGCCAGACCTGGCGCCAGATCGCCGTGCCCAACGCCGCCTACGTGCGCGGCCTCGCCATCGACGCGGCCGGCACGGCCTGGGTCGCCGGCGTGAACGAGCTCGGCCGCATCGACCGCGGGCCGGACGGCCGCCGGACCTTCACCTCGCTGCGCGCGCTCGTGCCCCGGGAAGCGGGCGACCTCGGCACGCTCTGGCAGGTGCACGTCACGCCGCAGGGCATTTGGTTCCAGGGCAACACCGCGCTGCTGCGCTGGCGCGACGGCAAGTTCGACTACTGGCCCACGCACGAGAAGGGCATCGTGCTGTCGTTCTGGCTCGGCGACCACCTGCTCGTCGCGCTCACGCGCGGCTGGTTCAAGCCGCGGGAGGGCGGCCGGTGGGAGGAACTCGGCGACCCGGCGGACAAGCTCGGCACCTATTTCCCGCACTTCGCCATCCCGCACCCGCGCGGCGGCTGGTTGCTGGGGCTCGAGGGCGACCACGGCGTCGTGGCCGGGCTCGGCCGCTGGGACGGGAAGAAACTCACGCTCGAACCGCACCCGCTCGACGAATTCTTCAAGGCCAGGCGCCTCTACGGCGGCGTGCGGCTCGCCGACGGCCGCTACGTGCTCACGACGCTGCAGGGCGGCGCGGTGCTGCTCGACCGCGACCTGAACTTCCTCGCCCCGCTCAACGAGGACACCGGCCTGGAGTCCAGCGCGGCGGTCAGCGCGACGCCCGACTGCCACGACGCGGTGTGGATCGGCACGGAGTGGGGCGTGAGCCGCGTGGAGCTGCATCCCGCCTACACCTGGTTCGGCGCGGCCAACGGCCTGCGGCGGCACGCCTCGCCCATGTTGCAGCGCTGGCAGGGCCGGCTGCTGATGAGCGGCGCCGACGGCCTGAACCGCCTCGAGCCGCCGCTGGCGCTGCCCGGCGTCGCGCGTTTCCAGCGCTGGTCGGCGATCGACGACAAGATCTGGGCGATGCGCCCGGCCGGCGACACGCTGCTGGTCGGCGCGCTCGGCGGGCTGTGGGAGATCGACGCGCGCGGCACGCCGCGGAAGGTGGCGAGCGTCACCAACATCTTCGACGTGGCGGTGGCGCGCGCCTCGCCCGACGTCGCCTACACCGCGACGCTGCGCGCCTTTCTCCGCTGGCGCCGCATCGCCGGCGAGTGGCGCGAGGTCGACCGGCTGCCCGACGTGCGCGGCAACTCGATCGGGGAGGACGGCGACGGGCGTCTCTGGCTCGGCACCGACAACCAGGGCGTGTGGCGGGTGGAGTTCCCCCGGACGGGAAGCCGGTGGCGGTGAATTTCGGGCGCGACGCCGGACTGCCGACCGGCGAGGGCAAGATCACGGTGCTCGAGGCGCGCGGCGCGCCGCTGTTCAGCACCCCGCGCGGCCTGTTCCGCTTCGACGCGGAGACGCAGCGCTTCCGGCCGGAGCCGGCCTTCGGGCGGCAGTTCGCCGACGGCACGATGACGGCGCGCGCGCTGGCCGAGGACGGCCGCGGCGACGTCTGGATCCTCGCCGCGCCCGCCGGTCCGACCGACCCGGGGGCGGTGATGCAGCTCGGCTGCGTGCGCGACGGCGTCTGGATGCAGGCGCCGCTGCCCGAGATGGAGAAGATTTCCGGCAAGGCGGCGCTCTTCCTCGATCGCGAGGGCGACCGCGAGGCGCTGTGGGTGCTGGGGCAGGCGGCGTTCCTCCGCCTCGACCTGAAGCTCTGGCGCGCGCGGCCGCCGGTGCCGCTCGGCGCCACCATGCTGCGCGAGGTGACGCTCGGCGACGGCCGCCGGGCCGCGCCCGGCGGGGCGCCGCTGGAGCTCGCGCCCGGGCAGGGCGCGGTGCGCTTCAGCTTCGGCGCGCCGGGCCTGGCCGGCGAGCCGGGGGCGCTCTACGAGACGCAGCTGCGCGGCCTCGGCGACGGCGCGCGCGAGCTGGAGCCGCGCGGCGAGCGCGCCTTCACCAACCTGCCGCCGGGCCGCTATGTCTTCACGGTGCGCGGCCGCTCGAGCGACGGGCGCTGGACGGAGCCCGCGACGCTGGCCTTCGCCGTGCTGGCGCCGTGGTGGCAGTCGCTCTGGGCGGTGGCGGCCTACCTCGTGCTCGGCTCCGGCGCGATCTTCGCCTACGTGCGCTGGCGCATCCGCCGCCTGGTGCGCGAGCGCACGCGCCTCGAGGACCTGATCGCCCAGCGCACGGCCGAGCTGGCGCGCAAGAACGCCGAGCTCGAGCGCCTGCACCGCCTGGACCAGAACGAGAAGCTGGCGGCCCGCCTCGCCGAGGAAAAGGCGCAGCTCGAGCTCCTGCGCTACCAGCTCAACCCGCATTTCCTCTACAACTCGCTCAACTCGATCCGCGCGCTCGTCTTCTCCAACGCCGAGGCCGCGGGCGAGATGGTGACGCGCCTCTCGGAGTTCTGCCGCTGGACGCTGACGCGCGGCGGCGACGGCATGACGACGGTGGCGGAGGAGGTCGAGATGCTCCACGCCTACCTCGACATCGAGCGCACCCGCTGGCAGGAGGGCCTGCTCACCCGCGTCCACGTCGACCCGGCGGCGCGGGCGGTGGCCGTGCCGCAGTTCCTGTTCCTGCCGCTGATCGAGAACGCGATCAAATACGGCGGCCGGACCAGTCCCGCCGTGCTCGAGGTGGCGGTGCTGATCCGGGTCGAGGGCGGGATGCTGGCCTGCGAGATCGCCAACACCGGCACGTGGGTGGGCGAGAAATTCGGCAGCGCCGCGCCGACGCCGGAGTCGACGCACATCGGCCTGGAGAACCTGCGCCGCCGCCTCGCGCGCTACTACGGTCCGCAGTGCCGCCCGCACATCGTGACGGAGGCGGGCTGGGTGCGCGTGCGCCTGCGCCTGCCGCTCCAGACGCGGAACGGCCGGCCGGCGGAGGTGTGACTTGACGATGCCGACGACCCGCCGCGCCCTCCTGATCGATGACGAACCGCTCGCGCGCCTCGAGCTGCGGCGCCTGCTCGGCGCCGCGCCGGGCGTGGAGATCGCCGGCGAGGCCGGCACGCTGAACGACGCGCGCGCGCTGCTCGGCCGGGCGGACTACGACCTTGTGTTCCTCGACATCCAGCTGCGCGGCGGCAGCGGCTTCGACCTGCTCGACAGCGTGAAGCCCGGCGCGCAGATCGTGTTCGTCACCGCCTACGACCGGTTTGCGTTGCGGGCCTTCGAGGTCAACGCGCTCGACTACCTGCTCAAGCCCGTGTCCGGCCCGCGGCTGGCGGCCACGCTGCAGCGCCTCGGCGAGGCCCGCACCCTGGCGGTGGCGCCGGCGGCGCCCGTCGCGGCGGCGGCAGGCCGGCGGCTCACGATGGACGATCGCGTGTTCGTGAAGACCGACGGCACGACGCGCTTCGTGCCCGTGGTCTCGATCTGCGCGGTCCGCTCGGCGGAGAACTACACCGAGCTGCTGCTGCACGGCGGCCAGACGCTGCTCGTGCTGCGCACGCTCAAGTCGTGGGAGGAGACGCTCCCCGAGGCGCAGTTCGTGCGCATCCACCGGCAGGTGCTGGTGAACCTCGCGCGGGTGAAGAAGATCGAGCGCAGCGGCGACGACGAGGTGGTGTTCCACCTCGATGTGCCGGTGTCGCCCCTCACCGCCAGCCGGCGCGCGCTGGCGGAGCTGCGCAGCAAGTTCGCCGCGGCGGGGCTGGAGGGATTGCTGCCGTAAGGCCCGCGGGCGGCGGACCGCGGTGAGCTGAGGGTCCGGAGCGGGCAGGATTTCTCCACCCGGGACTTCGGGCTCGCGGCGCTAGACCTCGACGAGGTCCTTCTCGACGCGGAGATTCTCGATGATGAAGTCCTGCCGCTCGGGCGTGTTCTTGCCCATGAAGAAGGCGAGCAGCTCCTCGGAGCTGTAGAGGTGGTTCAGGTTCACCGGTTCGAGGCGGATGGCCTCGCCGATGAAGTCCTTGAACTCGCCCGAGGAGATTTCGCCCAGGCCCTTGAAGCGCGTGATCTCGTGGCCGGCGCCGAGCTCGGCGATGGCGGACTGCTTCTCGCGCTCGTCGTAGCAGTAGATCGTCCGCTTCTTGTTGCGGACGCGGAAGAGCGGCGTCTCGAGGATGAAGAGGTGGCCGTTGCGGATGACGTCGGGGAAGAACTGGAGGAAGAACGAAATCAGCAGCAGGCGGATGTGCATGCCGTCGACGTCGGCGTCGGTGGCGATGACGATCCGGTTGTAGCGCAGGCCGTCGAGGCCTTCCTCGATGTTGAGCGCGGACTGGAGGAGGTGGAACTCCTCGTTCTCGTAGATGACCTTCTTCGAGAGGCCGTAGGTGTTGAGCGGCTTGCCCTTCAGGGCGAAGACGGCCTGCGTCTGGACGTCGCGGCACGACGTGAGCGAGCCGGCGGCGGAGTCGCCCTCGACGATGAAGAGCGTGCTCTGCTCGGCGCGCTCGTTGCGGTCGCCGAGGTGGAGGCGGCAGTCGCGGAGCTTGCGGTTGTGGAGCGAGGCCTTCTTGGCGCGCTCGCGGGCGATGTTGCGGATGCCGGCGAGCTCCTTGCGCTCGTGCTCGTTCTCCTCGATCTTGCGCTTGATGGTCTCGGCGACCTCGCGGTTCTTGTGCAGGTAGACGTCGAGCGCCTGCTGCATGAACTTGCCGACGAATTCCTTCAGGCTCGGACCCTTCGGGCCCATGTCGGTGGAGCCGAGCTTGGTCTTGGTCTGCGACTCGAACACCGGCTCCTGCACGCGGACGGCGATGGCGGCGTCGATCGACTGGCGGACGTCGGCGGCGTCGAAGTCCTTCTTGAAGTGGTTGCGGACGGTCTCGACCAGCGCCTCGCGGAAGGCGGCGAGGTGGGTGCCGCCCATGGTGGTGTGCTGGCCGTTGACGAACGACCAGTATTCCTCGCCGTAGTGGTTGCCGTGGGTGAACGCGACCTCGATGTCCTCGCCCTCGAGATGGATGATCGGATAGAGCGGCTCGCCGGAGAGTTCCTTGGTGAGGAGGTCCTTGAGGCCGTTCTCGGATTTGAAGGGTTTGCCGTTGAGCGTGAGGGTGAGGCCGCGGTTGAGGAACGCGTAGTTCCACAGCATGTCCTCGATGAACTCGGTGCGGAAGCGGAAGTCGGCGCCGAAGAGCTGCGCGTCGGGCGTGAACTCGATCAGCGTGCCGTTGCGGTCGGTGGTCTTGGTGACCTTGGACTGCGACTTCAGCTTGCCCGCCTCGAACTCGACGACCTTGGTCTCGCCGTCGCGGATGGCCTGGGCGCGGTAGTGGCGCGAGAGGGCGTTGACGGCCTTCTGCCCGACGCCGTTCAGGCCGACGGCCTTCTGGAAGGTCTCGGAGTCGTATTTCGCTCCGGTGTTGATGATGGAGACGCAGTCGACCAGCTTGCCGAGCGGGATGCCGCGGCCGTAGTCGCGCACGCGGACGGAGCGCCTCTCCTCGTCGATCTCGACCTCGATCTTGCGGCCGGCGCCCATGGTGAATTCGTCGATCGAGTTGTCGATCGTCTCCTTGAGCAGGACGTAGATGCCGTCCTCGGCGTGGGTGCCGTTGCCGAGCCGGCCGATATACATGCCGGGGCGGAGGCGGATGTGCTCGAGGGAACTGAGGGTCTTGATGCTGGCTTCGGTGTAGTTGGAGGCCATGAGTCGTGTGCGCCAAAGAGAGCGCGCGCCACGACGCTGGCAAGCCGCGAGTGGAGCTGAGGGCAGGGTGGGCCCCGGACTTCTCCCGTGCCGGCTTAGCGGGTGGCGGTCCGGAGCGCGTTGCCGGCGACGACCCGGTCGATGTCGAGCAGGGTTTTGACCTGACCCTTCACCTTGGCCATGCCGAGCAGATAAGAGTGGTCGACACGTGTGCCGAATTCGGGCGTAGGCTCCAGGTCGGCCGCGGTGAGGTTGGCGACCTCTTCGACGGCATCGACGATAAGGCCGACCTGGATGATTTGTTCGGTCGCGAGGCGGATCTGCACGACCACGATGCAGGTGCGCGCGGTGAGGTCGGCCTTGAGCCCGAACTTGACGCGCAGGTCGATCACGGGAATGACGCGGCCGCGCAGGTTGATGACGCTCTTGACGAACGCCGGCAGCCGCGGGACGGGAGTGATCTTTTGTAGCCGGATGATCTCGCAGACTTTGAGGGCAGCGACGCCATAGCTCTCGTCTTCGAGCACGACGGTGAGGTATTTCCGGCGCGGGCGACGGCGGAGGCGGTGCTCGTGTCCATGGTTCAGGCGTCCTTGGGAAGGCCTTTCGACGTGTCGGCCGCGAGGGCGGTCGGCTGGGGCGCGCGCGCCGGCGCGGGTTTTGCGTCGCGGGGGAGATGCTTCGGTCCAGCCGCCCGCGCCGTGGAGGAAGGCACCTGTGAACGTTGTCCGCCGTCGATGAGGAGATGGAGATCCTCGACGGTTTCCGTGAGCGTGACGGATTGCGCGGTGAGTTCCTCGGCGGCGGCGGCGGTTTCCTCCGCGTTGGCGGCGTTGGCCTGGGTGACGCGATCCATCTGGCCGACGGCGGCATTGATCTGGCCGATGCCCTGCGTCTGTTCGCTGGAAGCGCTGGCGATCTGGCCAACGAGGTCGTCGACCTGCCGAGCCTTGGCGACGATGACGTCGAGCGACGAGGCCACCTTGCCGGAGATACGCACGCCGTGCTCCCCGTTCTGGATGGCGACCTCGATTTTTGAAGCGGTTTCCTTTGCGGAGTGCGCGGAGCGTTGAGCGAGCGCGCGCACTTCCTCGGCGACGACGGCGAATCCGGCACCGGCCTCGCCGGCGCGCGCGGCCTCGACCGCGGCGTTGAGCGCAAGGACGTTGGTCTGGAACGCAATCTCGTCGATCGTCTTGATGATTTTGGCGATGTCGCTGGAGGAGGTCTTGATCGCGTTCATGGCTGCGCGCATCTCGGACATGTCGGTGTGGCCTGCCTCGGCCGCGGCTCGGGTCTCGCCGGAAAGACACTTGGCGGATGCCGCGCTGTCGGCGTTGCGTTTGGTCATCGACGCTAGTTCCTCGAGCGAGGCGCCGGTCTCCTCCAGGCTAGCGGCCTGCTCGCTGGCGCCAGAGGCGAGGGACTGGCTGGAAGTCGACACTTGCGCGGCGGCGGCGGCGGTTTGCGCGGCGCCAGCGGTGAGCTGGGCGGTGACGCGCTGGATCGGGCGCGCGATCGCCCGGGTGACGAGGAGGCCGAGCGTCATGGCGAGGACCGTGCCGACAACCATGGCGCCGAGGGAGAAGCGTTTGATGAAGATCCCCTGGAGGTCGGAATCGCGGATCATGCCCGCGGCGGCCGCGCGGTTAAATTGCACCAGCTTGTCCGCGGCGGCGATGGTGATCTCCTGCGCGCGGCGCACCGGTCCGTCGACGTGCGTTTCAGCGCGCTCGTGCAGCGCGAGGGCTTCTGTCACCACGCCGCGCATGGTCTCGAAGTGCTTGAACACCTCGGTCATCGCCGGAGTCATTTCCTGTCGGTAGACCTCGTCTGCGGCGGCCGTTTTGTCCTCGGCGACCAGGCCCTTGATCTTGCCGATCGCGAGGTGGAACCGGCGATGGGCTTCGGCGATGTCGCGTGCGGCGGCGGTCAGCGCCACGTTGTTGGAGCGGAACGTGGGCAGCCACTTGCCGGCATTGCACAGGGTGGGGTCGTCGCCGCCGGAGAAGGTGTGGCCCTTTTCCCGCAGGAGCAGCAGCACTTTTTGCACAACGACGTAGTGGTCCTTGGTGAGCTGCTCGAGAATGCGCGCGAGCCCCTCGGGATTGGCGACGCCGAGGTTTTCAAAGTCCCGCGCGTATTCGAGTGCCTTGTTGTTCTCGCCCCGCCAGGTCGCGAGGGCGGCGAGGAACTGTTCGGCGAGCGCGGATTCTTCGGGGCTCTTGGGAAGAGCCTGATAGGTCTTGAGCGCGGCACCGTATTTCTCGCGGAGGCCCGCGAGCTCTTCCTGGTAGCCTCGGCGGATCTCCGGCGAGATGTCGGCGCGCGCCAGCGCTTCGACGACGCCGCGAATGCGTTCAAGGTAGCTCTTCGTGAGGAGCAGACTATCCACGCCGGGCAACCGGACGGAGCCGGTTTCGTGCATGGCGCGTTCGTTGCGATCGGCGCCGTAGTAGCCGACGGAGCCGATAATGAGGGCGATCGCCGCCACGGTGCTGAAGGACAGCAGGAGCATGGTGCGGAGTTTTAGTTTGGTTTTCATGGGGGCTGGGTGCGAGGTGAGGTGAGGGGGACAAGGCTAGAGTGCGTCGCGGTAGGAAACCGAAGCCACGTCGCGGTGGGATGCGCGGCCCGGTGTCGCGGGCACGCGGCTGATGGCATCGTCAAAGGTCCATGTCAGTTCGAGCTGGCGCCTTGGCCCAAGGCTCCGCGTGTAGCACGCGAACGGCGTCACGATCCGATCCTCGCGCAGCGCCGGCGCCATCCAGTCCCCGCGTGCGAGCTTGAGACCGGCGGCAACGGAGCAGTGGTCGCTGAGGCGTTCGCGCCAGGTTAGTTCCCACGTGCCGCTGGCGTAGATGCCGAGGCTGGAACTGGAGGGCAGAGTCTGGCGGCGGAAGCATAGCGCAACACTGCGCTGGGGGGACGGCTTGAAGGTGAGCGACGCGTCAACCCACCACGGACGTTCGGCGCGATCGAAATCCGCCGCGGTGCCCGCTGCGTAGTGGCGGATCTCGGGTCCCACGAGGGCGGTCAGCTGGAGTCCGGGGTGCAGCGTGCCTTCGAAGCCGGCGAGAAAACGGTCGATGCGGCGGTCGTAAGGGCGGTCGATCCCGTAGAGCTTGTATTGCCGCTGCGCGCCGATGCGGTAGCCGGCAATGACGAAAGTGTTCGCGGCGAGTTGCCGCGCGAGGTCGGCGCCGACGAACAGCTCGCTGCGATCAATGTAGTTGGCGCAACCGCTGAGCCGGCGGTGGGGCGTGTCGAAATCCTGGTAGTGGAAATTCGCCGCGGGGCGGAGCTGCCATCTGCCCACGGTGTGCATGAGCTTGAACGAGGCGTTCGTGACGAGCGCATCGCGCCGGTCGCGCACCGCGACGCTGCCGAGCGCGGGGAGCCGCCGGCGCCCGCGTAGATCGGACCATCGCTCGAGCCGTCGGGCCGTAGCAACGAGGCCTGGGCGTTCCAGATGGTGGCGGACGCGCGCGCAGCGAGGCCGAGCGAAAGACGGTGGGTGGTGTTGTCCTCCCCGGCGCCGACCAGAACCACGAGCGATCAGCCGCGTAGCCGGCGGTCAGCGTGAGCGGTGAAGGCCACTGCCGTTCGGTTCCGAGCGCGACGCTCACGGCCGTGATGCCGGAACCTTTTCGGGCGGGCGCCGAAGCCGCGCCGGCGAAATCGTCCTGCAGGTAGACGTTGGAATCGTAGCCTTGCTTGATCGCGGCGCTCGCCTCGAATTTCCAGGCCGGCACCGCGACCGTGGCGGTCGCGAGCGCACCGATGAGCGCCGCGAGCGCGAAGCGGCGACGAAGGAGGGAATGCCGGAATGGCTTCATGAGAAAGCAGGTTCCAGGCACACAAGGTGCCCGACTACGATTGCTCCCGAAACTTTCCGGCCGTGGCGGACCGTTCAGGCGGTCGCGCGAAAGCGCACCGCAAGCGTAAGCCTAATTACGGCGCGATCACTCCCTGGCTTGAGCGGGAAATCTTCCCGCGTGGGACGAGCGCTCCGCGCGCCAAGGCGCCGGCGCGGATGCGCACCGCGCTCAGCCCGCGAGATAGCGGACGCGGGCGAAGAGCGGCTTGTCGAGCCCGACGCCCTCGACGCTGCCGGGCGAGAAGCCGACCGGGCACATGATCGTGATCCAGCGGCCCTTCGGGGCGTGGATCACGATGTGCGAGGCGCTCATGGCGACGACCTCAGGTTCGTCGAGCAGCGAGCGCGGCGCGGCGGAGGCGGGGGACGGGGAAAGGCTGGAATCGGTCACGACAAATGCGTGTGGCGAGCACACCCTCCTTGTATCGGACGCGCGCCGTGCGACTTGAGCGGCTAGGTGCGGGCCAGTTCCCGCGTGGCGGGACGCGCGGGACGGACGGGCGGTGCCCGCCGGGTCGACGAGGGCGGGACGGGCGCGGTGGGGACGGGATCGGCGGAGGCGCCGCCGACGAGATCCTCCAGGGAGCGCAGCGCGGTGCGCAAGGCCACCGCCTGGGCGTTGAGCTCCGCGGCGGCGGCGGCACCCTCCTCGGCGCCGGCGGCGTTGGCCTGGACGACATGGTCGACCTGTGCGACCGCGCGATTGATCTGGCCGACGCCCTGGCTCTGCTCCCGGCTCGCGGCGGCGACGTCGGTGACCAGCTTGTCGAGCGTGCGAACCTGCTGGACGATCTCCTGGAGCGCTTGCGCGACGCGCTGGCTGAGCGCGACGCCCTGGCTGGTGGTGGTGATCGCGGTCTCGATCTTTGCGGCCGTCTCCTTGGCGGCGGTGGCGGAGCGCTGCGCGAGGTTGCGGACCTCCTCGGCCACAATGGCGAAGCCGGCACCGGCCTCGCCGGCGCGCGCGGCCTCGACCGCGGCGTTGAGCGCGAGGATGTTCGTCTGGAACGCGATCTCGTCGATCGTCTTGATGATCTTCGCGACGTCGTCCGACGACGCCTTGATGGCGCGCATGGCCTGGTCCATCGCCTGCATGTCGACGGCGCCGGCGTCGGCGGAGTGCCGGGTGTGGCCGGCGAGCGCGTTGGCCTGGGAGGCGTTCTCGGCGTTGCGCTCGGTCATGCTTTTCATCTCCTCGAGGGAGGCGCTGGTCTCCTCGAGGGCGGAGGCCTGGGCGCTGGCGCCCTGGGCCAGGGTCTGGCTGGAGTCGGACATCTGGCCCGCCGCGGCGGTGATCTCGTCCGAGCTGGCGCGAAGGCTGGCGATGATCTTCACGATCGGACGCGTGATGCTGCCGGCGATGAGGACGCCGGCGAGCGTCGCGAGGAAGGCCACGCTACCGGCGGTGACGGCGAGGGAGGTGAGCAGGTGGGTTTCGGCGTGCTCGATCTTGGCGCGCACGGCGGCGAAGTCCTCCTCGTAGGCGCCGGCGCCGATGACCCAGTCCCACGGGGCGTAGTAGGCGAGGGCGACAATCTTCGCGCGCGCGTGGGACTCGCCCTCGTTTTTCCACGAGTAGGACTCGAAATCGATGGCGTCGGTGCCGGCGGTGCGCAGCGCCTTGCCGACCATCGACTGGACGAACGGCCGTCCGGTCGAGTCGCGCGCGTCCCAGATGTTCTCGCCGTCGCGCTGGCCTTGGAAGGACACGACGTATTTGCCGCGCTGGTCGCCGCTGCCGCCGATGACGAAGACGTAACCGCTCTGTCCGACGGTCATGCGGGTGATGGCGTCGTGCAGCTCGCGGTTGATGGTGCCGAGGCCGACACCCGTATACAGCATGCCGATGACGCGGCGATGCTCGGCGTCCCAGATCGGCTCGTAGGCCGCGGCATGCCAGTCGTTCACCACGAAGGCGCGGCCGCGATAGGTCTCGCCGCGCAGGACGGTCTGCACCACCGCGTTGGCGGTGCCGTCGAGATTCGTCGCCGGCACGAAGGTGCCGAGGGCGCGGGAGCCGTCGGTGCGCATGACCGAGGTGCCGACGCGCAGCATGTCGCCCGCGTCGTTCATGCGCTGGAAGATGGTGCAGAAGTTCCCGGTGAGGCGGCGCACCTCGTCGACGACCGGCACGGCCTCCTGCGGCGACGTCACCTGGCCGAGCCAGCGTCCGGCCAGCAGCATCCGCGGCAGCGTGACCGGGCGGACTTCCTGGGTGACCTGGTTGACGCTGCGCCACGTGACGGTCTCGTCCGCGAGGCGCAGGCCGCCCGCCTGACTGACGAGCTCGTGGGCCACGCTGAGGCCGCGCGCGAGCTCGCGCTGGTTGCGCGCCTCGACGCTCGCGCAGAGGATCTGGACGTTCTGGGCGATCTTGGCGCATTCGCTCCGCGCCTGGTCGCGGACGCTCTGGGTGATCTGGACGTCGAGCTGGTGGCGCAGCAGCAGGAGCGTGCCGAAGGTCACCGCCAGGGCGGTCAGCACGGGGCAGATCGCCAGGAGCGTGATTTTGGTTCCGACACGCGAGACGGAGAAGACACGGCGCAGATGCATAGGCAGGCCCGGCAAGACGCGGCGGGCCGTGGCGCCGGTTTTGCCAGTGGAGGTGAAGGATGGGAGAGGTGAGGACCGCCGCGAAGGCCTGAGCGCGGGCGATCGGGCTCACGGCGGATCACCCGTCTTATCGGCACAAGCGCGGGGCGAGCTTAGCCGGAAACCACGGACCAGGCCCCGGGGCCGGTTGCCGGCTTGCGGACGGGGCGCAACTGGCGTTGGTTGGGGGCCCAATCCACGCCATGAAAAAAATCCTCCTGCTCGCCCTTGTCCTCGCGCTGGTGCTCTACGTCGGCGCGATGTTCTTCCTCGGTTCCATCGTGAAGGCCGGCGTGAACACGTTCGGCCCCAAGCTGACCCAGACGAAGGTCGAGCTCGCGGGCGCGACGATTTCGCCGCTCACCGGCTCGGGCACGCTGAGCGGCCTCGCGGTCGGCAACCCCAAGGGCTGGTCCGAGCGCGACGCCTTCAAGCTCGGCAAGGTCCACGTCGACATCGCCCCGCTCTCGCTCTTCGGCGACCACATCGTGATCAACGAGGTTACGATCGACGGCCCCGAGTTCCTCTACGAGACGAAGCTCGTCTCCAGCAACATCAAGGACCTGCTGAAGAACATCGAGGAGTTCTCCGGCGGCAAGAATCCGGATGCCGCGGCGCCGGCGACGAAGGACGGCAAGCCGATCAAGTTTGAGATCAAGAAATTCCGCCTGACCAACGGCGTGGCGCGCCTCGGCGTCGGCCCGGCGGCGATCCCGGTGCCGCTCCCGCCGATCGCGATCGACAACCTCGGCACGAAGGAAGGCGGCATCACGCCCGACCAGGCGGCCGGCGCGGTGATGAAGAACGTGCTCGGCGGCATCGTGAGCGGCACGGCCGAGGCCCTGAGCAAGACCGCGGGCACGCTGGGCGCGAACACGGTCGAGCAGACGAAGGAAGCGGCCAAGAAGGCCGGCGAGGGCATCAAGAAGCTCTTCGGCGGCAAGCCCTGACGCCGCCCCGCGCGCGCCGCGTCCCCGGGCCGGCGCGCTGTGTCGGTGGCGTTCCGCGGCGGCTGTGACGCGCCGGCGGCGCTCGCCGCTCGACGCGCCCCGGGGCGCGCTTTCCTCGCCGCATGCCCGCGAACGAGTGGCCGGTCTTCCTCCTGATGTGCGTGACGATGTCGCTCACGCCGGGACCGAACATGATGTATCTGACCTCGCGCGCGCTGTGCCAGGGCCGCGGCGCGGCGCTGGTCTCGCTCGGCGGCGTGGCGACGGGTTTCCTCATTCACCTCACGGTGGCGGCGAGCGGGCTCGCGGCGGTGCTGCGCGCGACGCCGGCGGCCTACGACGCCATCCGCTACGCCGGCGTGGCGTATCTGCTCTGGCTGGCGTGGCGGGCGCTGCGCCCGGGCGGCGGCGCGTTGCAGACGAGCCGGCTGCCGGACGCGACGCCGCGCCAGCTCTTCTTCATGGGTTTCATGACGAACGCGCTGAACCCGCAGGCGGCGTTCCTCTACCTCTCGATCTTCTCGCAGTTCATCCACCCCGAGCGCGGCGGCGTGCTCGGGCAGAGCCTCGTACTCGGCGCGGTGCAGATCTCGATCAGCTTCGTCTGCAACGCCGGCCTCATCCTCGCCGCCAGCGCGCTCGGCCGCACGGTCGCGGAGAAGCCGTGGGGCCTGAAGATCCAGCGCTGGGTCATGGGCGGCGTGCTCGGCGCGCTCGCCGTGCGCCTCGCCCTGGTGGCGCCGCGGTAGGAACGCGGACCGGCCAAGAAAACGCGGCGGCAGGCTTGCGCCCGCCGCCGCGTGGGTTGACCGGCCGTTCCCGGGGCGCGGTCAGGAATCGCGGAAAGACGAACCCGTCTGGCCGGCCCGCGCCGCCGCGGTGACGGGCACGGGCCGGTGGGCCGCACGGGAGGTGACCATCGTGGAGAGGAAGGGGCGGCGGGCGCGGGGGCCGCGGCGGGACGGGACGCGGCCTCGGCAGGCGCGGTGGCGATGCCGTCGACCAGCACTTGGAGTTCGGCGACGGCGTGCTTGAGCGCGAGCGACTGGGCGCTCAGCTCCTCGGCGGCAGCGGCGCTTTCCTCGGCGGTGGCGGCGTTGGATTGCGTGACCGTGTCCATCTGCGAGACGGCGAGGGAGACCTGATGGATGCCCTGGCTCTGCTCGTCGGCGGCCGTGGCGATCTCGGCGACGAGCTGGTCGAGGTTCTGGATGTCCTGCCGGATGTTGGCGAAGCTGCGCGCGGCGTCGGCGGTGATGGCGACGCCCTGCCGGGTCTTGGCGACGGAGTCCTCGATCTTGGCGGCGGTCTCCTTGGCGGCGGTGGCGGAGCGCTGGGCGAGGGCGCGGACCTCCTCGGCGACGACGGCGAAGCCGGCGCCGTGCTCGCCGGCGCGGGCGGCCTCGACCGCGGCGTTGAGCGCGAGGAGGTTGGTCTGGAAGGCGATCTCGTCGATCGTCTTGAGGATCTTCGCGATGTCGGCGCTCGCCGCCTGGATGGCGCCGGTCGATTCCTGCATCAGCTGCATCTGGCGGGCGCCGCCCTCGGCGGAGACGCGGGCCTGCGCCGCGGCCTTGCGGACGCGGTCGGCGTTCTCGGCATTGCGCTTGGTCATGGAGGACATCTCCTCGAGGGAGGCGGCGGTCTCCTCGAGCGAGGCGGCCTGCTGGGTGGAGCCGTCGGCGAGCGACTGGCTGGAGCAGGCGATCTGGGTGGCGGCGTCCGCGGTCTGCGTGCTGGCGGCGTTGAGGTGGTCGATGGCGGCGTCGAGCGGGCGGTTGATAACGCGGAGGTTGAAGAAATGGAAGCAGCCGAGCGCGCCGCCGAGCAGGATGAAGCTGACGAGCGTCATGCTCTTCATGGTGCGGGTGATGACGGCGTCGTCGGTGAGCGGCGCCTTGAGCACGAAGGCGCCCTTGATGTCGCCGAGCTTCATGTTCTCCATCGCGAAGCCGAGCACGTCCTTGCCGTCGTGGCTGGGGCTGCGGGCCGGGTCGCCGTGGCAGGCGAGGCAGCTTTCGCTGAGGCGGACCGGGCGGGCGAGGAGCAGCACGTTCGCGGCGCGGTCCTGGATGAAATACTCCTCCTGGCCGGCGGCGAAGGCCCGGAACGCCTCGGCGTATTGCGCGCCGGTGTCGTTCCTGGGGTTGCGGGCGGGGATGTCCGGCCGGGATGGCGTGTAGAACTCGAAGCCCTGCTGCTTGGCCGATTCGGCCGCGGCCTGCCAGGAGGCGACGATCGGGATGGCGTTGTAGAGGGCGGAGGAGCGGTAGGTCTCGCGAATGGGCCGGCCGCCGCTCTCGGCCCGGGCGGCGGCGACGAGGCCGGCGAGGTCGAAGGAGTGGGAGCGGTGCATGCGGTCCATGTTCTGCGCCATGGTGTGGGCCTGGCGGAGGACGACGTTCATCTGCTCGTGCAGGGCGTCGATGCGGTTGGCCTTGGCGAGGAGATAGACGGTGGTGGTGCTGCCCGCGGAAACCGTCACGACGGTGGCGACCACGGCCAGGATGATCTTGGTGCTGATCTTCATCCGAGGGCGGGCAGGGAGTAGGAGCCGGCGGCGAGCGCGTGGGTCGGGGTGTAGATGACGTAGGCGGCGAGCGGCACGACGCCGTTGCGCCACGGGAGGCCCGGGGTCACGCCGGCGGGGCAGAGCTGGCGCACGCGGACCGGGTCGGTGCGGCGCGCGTCGAGCGGGGCAGGGGCGTTCGTGGCGGGCACGTCGGCCGGAAGGAGAAGATTTTCGGAAGCGGACATAAGGGGACGGTCGCCGGATCGGCACGCGATCCAGGCAGACGTTGCTCCTTCGCTTACCGGCCTCGGCCGGTCCGAAAAAGGCGGTCGTATCGCGAGGATACACCGCAACGTGCGGGGGAAAATCGGGCGTTCGCGCCGGGACTTTAGCGCGAAATGGAAAAAATCCGGCCGCCCCGGCCTAGGCGGCGGTTTCGGCCAGCAGCATGCGCTGGAGACGCGCGCGCAGTTCGCCCAGCTCCTTGGAGCGGAAGCTGCGCTTGGTCCGCTCGAGGACGGTGATCGTGTCGAGGATGGCGGAGCGCAGCGGCGCGTCGGCGGCGGGGTCGAAGCCTGCGGCGCGCGCCGGGCGCCGGACCTCGCTCGAGAGGCAGCTCGTCAGGTGGAGCAGGCGTTCGCGCAGCGAGTCGCGGCCGCCGGCCGGCTCGAGGTCGGGCGCGGCCAGGAGGCGGGCGGCCTCCTGGGACAGCGCGCGCAGCTCGCCGCGCTGGCGTTGCTCGATGATGAGGCGGCCGAGCAGGTCGCCGAGCACGGTGAAATCGAGCGGCTTCACCAGGTAGCCGGCGATCGGCAGATTGGCGGCGCCGAGGGTCGACTCCAGCTCGGGGTTGCCGGTGATCATGACGACCGCCGGAGCCTCGGGACGCGCGACGAGGGCGCGCACCCAGCCGAGCCGCTGGTTGCCGGGCAGATGGACGTCACAGAGGATCACATCGAAGGTGTCGCGCGCGAGCGCGGCATCGGCCTCGGTCGTCGAGGCGGCGGTGACGCAGTGGGCCCCGAAATGGACGCACCACGCCTCCAGCATGTCACGGGTCAGGGAGTCGTCGTCGACAACGAGGATGGCCGCGTTTTTCATGGGCGCGAAGAGGAGGAGAGGGACCGGGAATCCCCCTAGGCATCGACGCGTCCGGCCCCAACTTTAGGCGGAAACGGCGGCGGGCGGGAAGTGGCAGTGGAAGGCCGTGCCGCGGCCGACCTCCGTCTCGAGGGCCACGAAGCCGCCGTGGCGGCGCATCAGGCGCAGGACGGTCGCGAGGCCGAGGCCGGTGCCCTTGCCCTTGGGCTTGGTGGTAAAGAACGGGTCGAAGAGCCGCGCCTGCACGTGTGCCGGGATGCCGCTGCCTTGGTCGCGGACGGTGAGGACGACGTAATCCCCGGCGCGCGCGTCGGGGCCGAGGGCGGCCGTCGCGGCGGGCGGGACGACCCGGCGGTGGACGCGGATCTCCAGGTCGCCGCCGTCGGGCATCGCGTCGCGGGCGTTGACGCAGAGATTCATCAGGACCTGGTGGATCTGCGTCACGTCGCCGGCGATGGCCGGCAGGTCGGGCTCGGTCTGGAACGTGACGACGTAGGAGCCGCCGAAGGACTCGCGGACGAGCGCGGCGACCTCGCCGGCGATCTCACCCGGGTGCAGGTGCTCGAGCGGGCCGTCGCTGCCGCGGGCGAAGAGCAGGAGCTGGCGCAGCATGGCGGCGCCGCGCTGGACCGCCGTGCGGATGTTGGTGAGGTGGCGCGGGGTGTTGGCGTGGGTGGGATCGAGCTCGATCAGGCCCGCGCTGCCGCCGATCGCGGCGAGGATGTTGTTCATGTCGTGCACCACGCTGCCCGAGAGCTGGCCCAGCAACTCGATGCGCTGCGAGCGGAGCAGCTGGGACTCGAGGCTCTTTTTCTCCGTGAGGTCGCGGAGGTGGAACTGGGCGACAGTGCGGCGTTCCCACGGGACGAGGTCGGCGGTGATCTCGACCGTGGTGGGCGCCGCGTAGCCGTAGCGCAGCGGGAGCTCGGTGGCGCGGAGGACCGCGCTGGGGCCGCGGTGCGGGTGCAGGCGGACGGCGTCGGCGGAATCGAAATAGTCGAAGAAGTTGGGCAGCTGGCGATGGGCCGGCTCCACCAGGCGCTCGAAGGCGGCGTTGCGCAGCACGATCGTGCCGTCGAGCTCGGCCAGCACGATGCCCTCCGCGGAATGGCGGATGGCCGCCTCGTAGCGGGAGGATTCCTCGTAGAGGCGGCGATAGCGGTTGAGCCGGAGGATCGTGCGGAGCCGGAGGCGCAGCTCGACGGCGTCGAAGGGCTTGGTCAGGAAGTCGTCGGCGCCGGCTTCGAGGCCGCGGAGGCGCGACTCGCGGTCGTCGAGCGCGGTGAGGAGGAGGATCGGCACGGTCGCGAGCTCCGGCGTGGCGCGGAGCCGGCGGCAGACCTCGAAGCCGTCCTGGCCGGGCATCATCACGTCGAGGAGGATGACGTCGGGGCGCTCCCGCGTGGCGAGGGCGAGGGCGGCGGCGCCGTCCTGGGCGGTGAGGATGCCGTGACCCTCGGGTTCGATGACGTTGCGCAGGAGCGCGAGGGCGCGCGGCTCGTCGTCGACGACGAGAACGGTGGCGGGGCGGTTCATGACGGGACAGGTCGGGCGAGGGCCTCGGCGACGTGGCGCGCGAGCTCGCGGAGGTTGACGGGTTTGCTGAGGTAGGAGGTGGCGCCGGCCTCGAGGCAGCGGGTGCGGTCGTCCGGCATGGCGAGGGCGGTGATGACGATGATCGGGATGCGGGCGGTGCGCGCGTCGGCGCGGAGCCGGCGGGTGGCGGTGAGGCCGTCGAGCACGGGCATCTGCACGTCCATCAGGATGAGGTCGGGGCGGTCGGCGAGGGCGGCGGCGATGGCTTGCTGGCCGTCGCGGGCGAGGGTGAAGCGGCAGTGGCGGAGCACCGGGCTGCGCTGATAGATGAGCACGTTGGTTTCGTTATCCTCGGCGATGAGCACGTGGGAGCCGGCGGGGGCGACGTAGTCCGAGGCCGGCGCGAGCGTCGGAGCGAGCGGTGCGGGCGGGGCGGCGGCGCGCAGCGGGATGGCGACGGTGAAGCAGCTGCCCCGTCCCGGCGCACTTTCGAGGGTGATCCGGCCCCGTGCAGCTCGGCCATGCGGCGGGCGAGCACGAGGCCGAGGCCGGTGCCGCTGTGCCGGCGGTTGAGGGCACCGTCGATCTGGTGGAACGGCTGGAAGAGCCGGACCTGCTCCTCCGCAGAGATGCCGATGCCGGTGTCGACGACGCGGAAATGGATCTCCGCCGGCGCGGTCGCCGGGACCACCTCCAGGCGCACGCGGCCGCCGTCGGGGGTGAACTTCACCGCGTTGGAGAGCAGGTTGACGAGGATCTGTTTCAGCCGCCGGCCGTCGGCGCCGATCAGCGGGACGTCGGGCGGGCAGTCGAACTCGAGCGTGTGCCGTTTGTGCTGTGCGGTGGTGCGCACGAGGCGGAGGCTGGCCTCGCAGGTGGCGCGGACGTCGGTCTCGTGGATGTCGAGCTCGAGTTTGCCGGCCTCGATCTTGGAGAGGTCGAGGATGTCGTTGATGAGGGCGAGGAGGTGGCGGCCGCTCTCCTCGATGGCGGCGACGCTTTCGTGCTGGCGCGGGTTGAGTTCGCCGAGCGTGCGCTCGAGCAGGACCTCGGCCATGCCGAGGATGACGTTGAGCGGGGTGCGGAGCTCGTGGCTGGTGCTGGCGATGAACTCGCTTTTGGCGCGGTTGGCGGACTCGGCGTGGCGCCGCGCCTCCTCCAGCTGCTCGGTGCGTTGCCGGACCTTGTCGTCGAGGTGGAGCAGGACCTGCCGCAGCTGCTGGTGGGTCTTGTTCTGCTCGGCGAGGGAGACGGCCAGCTCGCGGTTGGCGCGGCTGAGCAGGAGGGCGGCTTCGTGGGCGGCGTGGCCGAGCTCGTTGAGCTCGCGCGCGGCGGCGGGAATCTCGGCGGGGAAGGGCGCCTCGGTTTCCTGGCGGGAAAGGGCCTGGATCGAGGCGACGACCCGGTTGAGCGGGCGCGTCACCTCCGCGGCGGTGCTGCGCGCGAGCAGCAGCGCGATGCTGACGGCGAAGGCCGCGGCGGCCATGGTGGCGAGGTAGAAGGTGGCGATGAGGCGCTGGGTGGTCCAGATCGGCTCGGCGAGGTAGACGTGCCAGCCCAGGTTGGGGATGACGGCGTGGGCGACGAAGAAGCGCTCGCGGGCATGCGCGGGCGAGGGAGATCAAGCGTGTAGGTGGGCCGCTCGGCCTCGCGGCCGGCGATCACGAGCGGGTTCTGGCTCAAGTCGGTGAGCACCGGGTGGCGGAGGATGCCGTTGCCGGCGACGACCCGGCCGGTGTGATCGAGCAGCAGCAGGCTGCGGCCGCTGAGGTAGCCGGGATGCGGGGTGATTTCCAAGAGCTGGCGCAGGTTGAGCGAGCCCTCGAGCAGCAGCGCCGGGCGCCCGGTCTCGTCCGGCACGGACTGGCTGAGGGCGATGATCAGGTCGTCGCCAAAGCCGCGCCCCGGAAGACCTCGCTCGTGAACGGCCGTCTGTCCTGCATCGGCTGGCGGAAGTAGGCGCGGTCGGCGACGGAGATGCCGCTGCGGGCGAGGGGCTCGCCCGTCGCGCTGGCGGCGGGGGCGGCGGCGACGATCTCACCCCGCCGGTCGGCCGCCAGAAGCGTGAGGAAGCCGCGGTATTGCTGGCGCACGGATTCGAGGCGCGCCGCGAGGTCGGCGTCGGTGTCGGTGGCGCGGCTCTGTCGGACCGCGAGGGCCAGCGCCTCCCGGTGGGCCGCGATGTCGTTGCCGATGTCGCGCGCCGCCTCGACGGCATCGCGCCGGAGCCCTCCTCCGCCACCTGGCGCAGGGTCTGGTCAAAGTTGCGGCCGACCGTGATGGCGAGCGCCGCGATGGTGAGCACGGTGATGAGGCCGAAGCGCCGGAACAGCACGCGCTGCAGCGGCGTGGCGGCCTCGCTGTCGGCCGGGCCCAGCCAGCGCCGGCTCCAGGGGCTCTGGTAAACCGGCACGGCGATCATGAGCATGAGCAGACTGTTCGCCGGATATTTCGCCACGATCGCCCAGTTGCTGGGGAAGGGAATGTCGGTGCAGCGGAAGATGCCGAAGGCCACCAGAGGCGTCCCGATCACCGCCCAATAGATCAGGCTGGCGCGAACGCGCCCGCCGAGCCGAGCCGCGAGCAGGCCGATGAAGAGGGGCTCGAGGCCGTAGCACACTAGCCCCCACGGATGACCCCACGAGACCGGCGTCAGGCCGAACGCGATCACGGCCGCCAGCAGGCCGGGCCCGGCGCCGAACGCGTAGGTGACGGCCAGCGGCAGCCAGCCGCCGAAGATGATCTCGGTGCCCCCGAAAATCGACAGGCCGAACTGGTTAATGCCCAGCCCCGCCGCGCCGGCGACAAGCGAGCACAGCCACGGCATCACGGGATTCGGACGCGGGGGAGAATCGGACAAGGGTCTCCCCTTATCGGCGCGCGCGAAGGCCGGCTTGAGCAAAAGCGCACGCGGCGCGACCGGCGTTATGCCCGCGACGTGCGCCGCTGTGGCGGTCGCGCGCCGGGTGCGGCGTTGACCGGCGGGATGGCCGGGCAACGCTGCGCGCCGTGAAAATCACCTATTACCTCGAAGTGACGTCGTCGTGGTGCTTCTGGGCCGAGCCGACGTGGGCGGAGCTGAAGCGACGCTACGCGGGGCGCGCCGCGTTCCAGTGGAAGACGGCGCTGATGAAGGCCGAGGACTTTCCGACCAGCCACGCGCAATACGACTGGTTCCTCCGGCGCAGCGCGTCGGTGCTGCGCTCGGACTTCGTGCCCGATTCCCGCTACTACGAGTGGCCGCTCCCCTCCGGCTATCCGGCCGCGAGCGCGGTGGCCGAGGCGGCGCGCGATCTCGGCGTCGCTGGCGACGAGGTGCGCGGCGCGCTCGCACAGGCGGCGTATCGCGAGGGCCGCCCGGTCGGCCGGCTCGACGTCGCGGTGGAGATCGCCGCGCGCGCGGGCGGGCTCGACGCGGCGCGGCTGCGCGAGCGCGCGCAATCCACGGAGGTCGCGGCGCGCATGCAGGCGACGACGGCGGAATTTTTCGCCCTCGGCGTGAGCCAGCGCCCGACCTTCGTGCTCGAGGATGCGATCGGCGACCGCGCGGTCTTCTCGGGCCTGGTGCGGCTGGAGCCGCTCGCCGCGACGATCGAGGCGATGCTGGCCGACGTGGCCGCCTACGCGGAGTTCGGCGCGCGCCAGCCCAGGCCGCCGGCGTGAGGCGCGGAAGTAGCGGGATTTCTCGCCGGCGCGCCGTTCGCAAGAATTGCACAGCCAATTGGCGCGGGGTGTTCACCAACCGATGCGAGGCGCGCGGCGCCGCGATGCGCTATGATGTGCGCAATGTCAGACCGCTCCCCTACGCTCCGCTTTCAGGACTGCACCCCGATGGGGCTGGGGGATCGACTTTGACGGGAGGAAATTTGAGCGCAGTGTAACTGCGCACCAAACGACAGGGCGGGCAGCGTGGAGCCCGCCCTGTTCGTTTGGGGGGGCGGAAGTCGGACCGGCGCGGCGGAAGTCGCCCTCCCCAACGAAAACCGCCACCGACTCCGCGCGGACGCGGCGAGGGTGGCGGAAACCGTGAGCCGAAAGAAAAAGAGGCGCTCCGCTCAGGCGGTCTGCACCTCGGCGACCTTGCGGTAGCGCTCCGGCGGGATCTTGAAGCGGTGGCCGGAGTCCAGGTCGGTGAAGATGTGCCACGGGCCGTGATCGGCGCTGTGGACGAACACCTCGAGCTGCTGTCCCTTTACGTAGGAGTATTCTTCCATGGCGAACTCGTGGTCGGCGTGCTCGATCGCCTCCCCGAGTTCACCGCTGTGTGGTTCCGTGATCTCGATTTTCCAAGTCATGGTGGGCAAGCGGGGTTGAAGCTCTTGCGTCGATGACGGGGCGCTTGGTCCGCCGGGGTCGCGTTCTTTCGCACGGTCCCGGTAAGCGTCTCGGGCGCGAGCCAGAGACTGCGCAACTTCACGGTCGGGTCAAGAGCCGGCCCTGCGCAAACCTTGGCTGAAGTGACCCGGAAGTTGACCGCGGCGCGAGCGGCGCGTGGCCCGACAGCGCCGCGCGCGTCAGAACCGGCTGAAGTCGTCGACCGCGGCCGCGGCCTCGTATCGGGCGGCGTCGACGCGGCCGCCCTCGTCGGAGTCGTAGTCGACGACCAGCTGCCAGCGTCCGTCGACCTTCCGCGCGAAGGTGTGGAATTGCCCGTAGAACCGCTCCGTCTTGCCGTCGGGATGGATGACGGTGAAGCGGTAGATGCCGCGCTCGGAGGCCTGCGCCTCCTTGACGATGCGCTCGAGGAAGCGGAACTGCAGGTCGATCTTCAGGCCGCGCTCCTTCCAGATCGCGAAGGAGCGGCGGACGCCGGCGGCGTATTCGTCGAGCGTGCGCACGATCTTCAGGGTCCCTTCGCCGCGGATGAACTCGGGACGGTGCAGCGCGAGGTATTTCTCCGCGCTGCCGTCGCGGTAGGCCTCGTGGAACGGGACCCAGATCTGCGCGTTCAATTCGGCGAGCAGGGCCGGATCCTGTTTCGCGGGCGCGGGCGGCGTCTGCGCGGCCGCGGAGACCGCGAGGGCGAGGCCGGTGAGGAGGAGGGGAGGAGGCGCATGGCGTCAGTGAGCCGACGACGGGCGGCGCGGGAAGGCGGTCGCGGCCAACGGCCGCGGATGGCCGACAAGAGCGGCCGCGGGTGCGTCCAGGATTTCATCCTCGCCGGCACGTGGGGCAGGCGTGGCGCGACGGGACGGCGGGACCTGCGCGCGCGGTCAGGCCCCCGGCGCCGGGTGCAGGATGGGTTCGTGGTCCTTGCGGAAGGAGCGGATCGCGAGGACGAGCGCGCACAGCACGAGCGCGGCGGCCTCGAAGAAGGCGATGCCCGGGTGGCGGGGCAGGAAGTGCTGCGCCAGCCAGGTGGCGACGCCGTCGGCGCGGGACAGAATCCACGGCAGGTGCACGGCGCCGTCCTTCGAGATCGCCCAGCCGAAGCTCCAGGTGGCGATGAGCGGCGCGGGGATGCCGGCGAGGCTCTGCAGCCCCATCAGCACGCCTTGCACGGCGCCCTGTTCGTTGCCCGGCACGTGCTTGGTGATGAAGGACTGGAGGGCGGGACCCGAAATGCCGGCCAGCGACCCGAGGACGATGATGGCGAAGATCATCCAGCCCTGGGCGGCGAAGCCGTAGCAAATCTGGGCGACGAACGAGATCATCATGCCCACGACCACCGCGCGCGTGTCGCCGAGCTTCGGCACGATCTTGCGGACCAGCAGCGCCTGGACGAGGCCCATGCACACGCCGGAGGAGAAGAGCGAGAGGCCGACCATCTTCATCGACCAGGCGTAGCGGTGCAGCGCGTAGAGCGTCCACGTGCTGAAGAGCATCATCTGGGCGAGCATGAGCAGGAAGTAGCTCTCGGCGAGGGAGAGCACGGCCGGGAAGCGGCGCAGGGCGAGGACGGCGCCGACGGGGTTCGCGCGCGCCCAGGAGAACGTGCGGCGGTTTTCCGGCTTCAGCGACTCCGGCAGGACGAAGAAACCGAACACCCAGTTCACCGCCGCGCACGCAGCGGCGACCCAGAAGGGCAGGCGCAGGTTGATGTCGCCGAGCAGGCCGCCCAGCAGCGGGCCGATGATGAACCCGATGGCGAACGCGCTGCCGAGCAGGCCGAAGGCGCCCGCGCGCTTCTCCGGCGGCGTCACGTCCGCAATGTAGGCGTTGGCCGTGGCCATGATGCCGGCGGTCAACCCGGCGATGACGCGGGCGACGACGAGCCACGACAGCGTCGGCGCGTTGGCCATGATGACGTAGTCGATCGCCGAGCCGGCGGTGGCGATGAGGATGATGCGCCGCCGGCCGAAGCGGTCCGAGAGCGAGCCGAGGATCGGCGAGCCGATGAACTGCATCACGGCGTAGACCGCGACGATGATGCCGTAGGCGTGGGCGCCGGCGGTCTCGTCGCCGCCCTGCATTTCCACGATGAGCTTGGGCAGCACCGGAATCAGCAGGCCCATGCCCATGATCGCGAGGACCATGGTGACGAAGATGAAGCTCATGGCCGGCGCGCGGCCTTGCGTGGAGGTCATGGCGCGCGAGGCTAGGTCCGCCGCCGGGCGCGGCAAGCGGGCAATGGCGAACGGCGCGCCGCCGGGGCGGACGGCGCGGCGGCGCTCACTTCAGGGCGGCGATCCAACGGTCGACCATCGCGCGGGCCTTGGACTCGCGCTTGCTCGGGCGGCCGTCGGGACCGAACTCGATCACGTCCTCCGCGATCAGCTTGCCGTCCGGACCGAAGACCTTGAAGTGCGGGATCGAGTGCAGCTTGAACTGCGCGGCGACGGGCGACTTCCAGTCGATGCCCTTCACGCCGGCGCGGTTGATGTCGATCTTCACCACCGCGACGTCGTCGCGCTGGGCGTGGAGCCGGTGCAGCGGCTCGGTGTAGCCGCGGCAGGGCGGGCAGTATTCGCTGGTGAAATCGAAGACGGTGGTCTTGCCGGGCACGGCGAGCGCGGCGAGGTCGACGGGCGCGCCGTGCGAGACGACGGCGGGCTCGGCGCCCTTGGTGGCGGCGGCGAGCAGGGCGAGGGGCGCGAGGGCGGAGGCGAGCAGCAGGGTCAGCAGTTTGGTTTTCATGGGGAAAGGCTCAGCGGTGTTCGCCGCGGTAGACCTTCTCGCCGGCGGTGACGCGGATCGGGAGGCGGTTTTCCTTGGGCGGCAGCGGGCAGGTGGCGAAGGGCGTGAAGGCGCAGGGCGGGTTCTCGGCGCGGTTGAAGTCGAGGATGACCTTCCCGTCGCGCGGCGCCTCGGCGTAGAGGAAGCGCGAGGCCTCGTAGGTCTCGGTGCCGCTGGTGGCGTCGGCGAGGATGAAGAACAGCGGCTCGCCCGCGCCCTCGAGCACGGGCAGCAGCTCGAAGGTCCGGCCGTCGCGCGTGAACACCGCCTTGCCGGGCGCGGGCATCGGCGAGGTCTGTCCGAGCACGTTCGTGATCGGGATCATCCGCGGCTGGTCGAACGCCACCCACTGCGCCTCGATGCGCCAGCTGGGATCGAGCTCGAAATAGTCGAGGCCGGCGAAGCCGGTGCGGCGCAGGCTCTCGGTGTCGCGCACGCGCAGGCCGATCTTCTCGCCGCGCTTGATCAGGAAGAAGCTCACCGTGCCGGCGGTGACGAGCGAGGGCCGGGCGGCGCCGTAGTGCAGCTCGATCGGGTGCTCGCCGGCGGCGACGCCGTCGACCTCGGTGCGCGAGGCCGGCGCGGCGCGGAAGGTGGCCTGGCCGTCCGCGGCGAGGCGCACGGTGCCGAGATAGGGCGCACCCGCGGCGAGGCGCACGGCGTTGTCCTCGGCCGAGCCGACGGCGTTGTCGCCCACCTGCAGCCAGTGCAGGCCGATGAGCGAGAGCCAGCCGTCCGGCGCCGTGAGCCGCGCGACGCGTGCGCGGCGCCACTCCGCGATTTCCTGGGCGTAGTCCGCGGCGCGCGATGGCGCGGCGCAGAGGAGGACGAGGGCGATTCCGGTGGCGAAAGTCAGACGCATGGCGCGGATGATTGCCTGCTGGGACGACGGCTCAACCGGGAAAATTCACCGCGCGGCGCGCCGTGCCGGTCATTTCAGCAGTTCGCGGAGATCGGCGAGGTTCAGCCGGGCCGCCGCGGCGTCGCTGGCCTCGAACACATCGGCGAGGAGCGCGCGCTTGGCGTCCTGCAGGGCCATTACCTTCTCCTCGACCGTGCCGGCGCAGATCAGGCGGTAGCTCGTCACGACCTTCGTCTGGCCGATGCGGTGGGTGCGGTCCGTGGCCTGCGCCTCGGCGGCGGGATTCCACCACGGGTCGTAGTGGACGACGACGTCGGCCGCCGTGAGGTTGAGGCCGGTGCCGCCGGCCTTCAGGGAAATCAGGAAAACCGGGATGTCGTCGCTCGTCTGGAAGCGGTCGACCTCGGCCTGCCGCGCCTTCGCGCTCATCGCGCCGTCGAGGGAGCAGAACGCCACGCCCTGCGCCTCGAGCTCCGCGCGCAGCAGGTCGAGCAGCGAGGTGAACTGCGAGAACACGAGCATGCGGTGGCCCTCGTCGATCGACTCGGCGAGCAGTTCGCGGAAGGCGTCGAGCTTGGCCGAGTCGTCGGCCGCCGCCGCCGGCTGCACCAGCCGCGGGTCGCAGCAGATCTGCCGCAGGCGCAGCAGCTGCGTGAGCGTGGCGAGGCGCAGGCGGTTCTCCGAGGCGCCCGCCGCGGCGAGGTCGAGCAGCGCGCGCTCGCTGTCCTCCTGCAGGCGGCGGTAGAGCTGCGCCTGCGCCGCGCTCGGCTCGCACCAGACGACCTGCTCGATCTTCGGCGGCAGCTCGGGCGCGACGGCGCCCTTCGTGCGCCGCAGGATGTAGGGCGCGGTCTGCGCGCGCAGGCGTTCGTCGTGAAAGGAGCGCTCCTCGCGCTTCAGGCCCGGCGGGAGCTTCGGCACGAAGCCGGGCATGAGAAACTCGAAGAGCGAGCGCAGGTCGTCGAGGGAGTTCTCCAGCGGCGTGCCCGTGAGCAGGAAGCGTCCGCGGCCGCGCAGCGCGCGCAGCGACTGCGCCGCCTGCGTGCGGCGGTTCTTCAGGTGCTGGGCCTCGTCGGCGAGCACGAGGTCGAAGGCCACGCTCTCGAACAGCGCCGCGTCGCGCGCGAGCGTGCCGTAGGAGGTGAGCACGAGGTCGTGCGCGGCGAAGTCCTTTCCGCGAGCCGCTGCGCGCCGTGGTGCACGACGGTGCGCAGCCGCGGGGCGAAGCGCGCGGCCTCGCGCCGCCAGTTCTCCATCAGCGAGGCGGGCACGACGACGAGGTGCGGGCGCGGTTCGCGGGCGTCGGCCGCGGTCGCGGCGGCGAGCAGCGCGAGCGCCTGGGGCGTCTTGCCCAGGCCCATCTCGTCGGCGAGGATGCCGCCGAGCTGCTGGCGGTAGAGATGCCAGAGCCAGGCGACGCCGAGCTGCTGGTAGGGGCGCAACGTGGCGGCGAACCAGCCGGGAATCGGCGCCGGCGCGAGCGTCGAGAGGTTTCGCAGCGCGGCGCTGCGCGCGCGCCAGGTCGCGGGGGCCTGGAAGCCGGGGGCGATCCGTTCGAGCAGGTCGGACACTTCCGCGACGCGCGCCCGGGCCACGCGCCGCTTGCCCAGGGCGGCGGCGGACGGCTCCTGCGCCAGCGCGCGCTGCGCCTGCTCCAGCTGGGCGAGGCGGGCGCGGTCGACGAGGTAGATCGCGCCGTCGCTCTCGATGTAGCCGCGGCCGGTGGAGATCGCCGCGCGGATCTGCGCCTCGGGGGCGGCGCCGGCGCGCAGGCCGAGCGACACGTCGTAGTCGTCGCCGCTTGCGGTCACCTCCGCGGCGATGGCGGCGGTCTGGAGATGCGCGGTGTTGCGCTCGAAGTTGGGCGTGAACTCGGCGCGGTAGCGCTCGCGCAGCTCGGCGCCGTGCGTGGCGAGGAGGTTGAGGACCTTGTGGCGGTCGCGCAGCCACCACTTGCGGGTGAGCGGATCGAGGACGAAGCGGTTCGTCTGCAGAAACTCCAGCGCGGGCGCATAGAGCACCGACTCGCGCGCGGGGAGCGTGATCGCGAGGTAGTGCTCCGAGCCGTCGACCGTCATCGGGGCGAGCGGCTTCGTTGCCGCAAAGTCCGTAATACGGACTTTAGGTTTCGGCGCGATCAGCGGGGCATCAGACGTAGAGTCCGTATTACGGACTCTGGCCGGAGGCGGGGACGGGGTGGGGGCGGCGGGTTTTTCCGCGAGGTGCTCGCTCACGCCGGGCAGCGCGAGGCCGTTCCACGGCAGCGGATCGGCGGGCCGGTCGACGCGGTAGAAAACCTTCTCGCCCACGAGGGCGGTGAGCAGCTCGCGCAGCTGCGCACGGGTGAGCTGGAGAAAGGAGACCGGCTGCGGCGTGACGCCAAGGCGCTGGAGCACCGCGAGGCCGGGCACGAGCGCGGCGGGCGGCTCCGTTTTCAGGTCGAGCTCCAGCCGCACGGGAATCGCGTTGCGCGGGGCGGCGCTGGCGAGGTTGGGCGGGAGGAGGACGCGGAGCATGGCCGGGCAATGGACCAAATTGCCCCGGGCGAGGGAAGCGCGATTCGGCGCCCATCCGGCGCGACGGGCATGTCATACTGCAGCGGTCGCCGCGGCGGGCGATCGGCCGCTGCCAGCCGGGGTGGCGGTTCGCCCCGTTTCGCTCGCGGCGGGTCGGCGAAGGTCGTTCTTGCCTCGCGTTGCCGTGTCATATGGCATGGCGCCATGTCCAAGCTGACTCCCGAAGAATCCGCCCGCCTTCACCCCGAAACCCTCGCGCTCAGCCTCGGCTTCGATCCCTTCCTCAGCGAGGGCGCCGTCAAGCCGCCGGTGTTCCTCACCTCGACGTTCGCGTTCAAGAAGTCGGAGGACGGCAAGAAATTCTTCGCCTGGATGCGCGGCGAGGGCGGCGCGCCCACGGGCAAGCACCAGGCGGGTCTGATCTACTCGCGCTTCAACAACCCCAACCTCGAGATTTTCGAGGACCGCATGGCGATGTGGGAGGGCATGCGCGGCGCGCTGAGCTTCTCGAGCGGCATGGCCGCGATCAGCACGGCGCTGCTCGCGACGCACAACCCCGGCGACGAGATGATCGTGTGCGCCCCGCTCTACGGCGGCACGGAGACGTTCATGCGCGGCTTCCTGACGAAGTTCGGCATCAAGTCGCACTTCATCCACGCCGGCATCACGGCGGTGGAGGAGGCGAAGAAGCTGCTCGGGCCGAAGACGCGCTCGGTCTTCATCGAGACCCCGGCCAACCCGAACAACAAGCTCACCGACCTCGCCGCGATGCGCGAGGCGACCGCCGCGCACCGGACGGCCGACGGCCGCAGCGTGCTCATCCTCGTCGACAACACGGTCGCCGGCCCGGTGTTCTGCCAGCCGGCGAAGTTCGGCGCCGACGTCGTGATCTACTCCGCGACGAAATACATCGGCGGCCACTCCGACGTCGTCGGCGGCGTGGTGCTGGCGAACGACTTTGCGCTGCTCAAGGCCACGGCGGGCCTGCGCAACAGCCTCGGCGGCATGCCCAATCCGCACACCGCCTGGCTGCTGACGCGCTCGCTCGAGACGCTGAAGATCCGCGCCGAGGCCGCGGCGGCGAATGCGCAGAAGTGCGCCGAGTTCCTCGTCACGCACCCGAAGGTGCGCGCGGTGGGCTTCCTCGGCCTGCTGAAGCCCGCCGATCCCGAATACGCGATCTACCGGAAGCAGCAGACGGGGCCGGGCTCGCTCATCTCGCTCTTCGTCAAGGGCGGCGAGGCCGAGGCGTTCCGCTTCCTCGACGCGCTCAAGGTCATCAAGCTCGCGGTGTCGCTCGGCTCGACCGAGTCGCTGGCGCAGCACCCGGCGGCCATGACGCACTCGGGTCTCACGCCCGAGGCGAAGCAGGCGAGCGGCGTCTCCGACGACCTCGTGCGCATCTCCATCGGCATCGAGAACGCCGACGACCTGATCTGGGACCTCCGGCAGGCGCTCGATCAGATGTGAGGCGGCCAAACGAACGAGCCCGCCGCGCGGGCGGGCTCGGATTTTCCCGCGGCGGCGCGGCTCAGTGCCGGTCGCGACCCTTGCCGCGACCGTGACCGTGGTCGTCGTCGTGGTCGCGTCCGCGCGGCTCGGCGTGGCCGGGCGGCGGGCCCTTGATGCGGACGTGCGTGAAGTAGGTGCGCGGGTAGTAGACGACCACCTCGCGGTGCCGCTCGAACGGCCGGTCGGTGCCCATCGAGAGCTGGACGTTGTGGCCGAGGTCGACGCGCACCCAGGTCGGGAGCTCGATGCTCATGCGCCACGCGCCGTGGTCGGCGTAGAACCACATGCGGTCGGCCGGCCGGTAATAGACCTCCGCCTCCGGGTAGAAATAGTAGACGCGCTCGCGCGTGAACCAGCCGTGGCGGGCCCACGGCGGCGGGCCCTTGGGCGCGGGAACATCGACCACTTCGATGGCCGGCGGCGGCGGGGCGACGACGCGACCGAGGCGGATGTCGGCCGAGATCGTGACGTCGATGTCGGCGCGCGCCGTGGTGACGGCGGCGCCACCCAGGGCGGCGAGGAGAAACAGGCGGAGCGGTTTCATGCGGCGTGAGACGCCGGCGCCGGGAAAAGGTTTCCTGCGTGCCCCACTTGGCGGCGCCGTCCTCGGGAAAATCCCCGATGCGGTCAGGGCTCGACGATCACCGGCATCCCGACCTCGACCAGCGCGAGCAGCGTGCGCGCGTCCCAGTTGGCGAGGCGGAAGCAGCCGTGCGACTCGGTGCGGCCGACCTTTTCCGGCTCGGGCGTGCCGTGGATGCCGTAGCCCGGGCGATCGAGGCCGATCCAGGCCACGCCGACGGGATTGTTCGGCCCCGGCGGCAAGATCAGCTTGTGGTCGAGCGTCTGCGCCTCGGCCGACTCGGGGAACACCGCGGGATCGAACGTGTAGTTCGGGTCGGGGATCACGACCTTGATCGTGAGCTGCCCGACGGGGCGCTTCTCCGCCATCTTCGCGATGCTGACCGGAAAATGGGCGACGATCTTCCCGTCGGCGTCGGTGACGTTGAGCTCGCGCTCGGCGAGCCGCACGTGGAGCAGCGCGGCGCGGACGTCGAGGATCACGGTGCCGACGTTCGGGACCTTGAGCACGGCGCCGGGGAGCAGGTCGTCCCAGTTCACGTCGGGGTTGAGCTGGCGCAGCAGCTTCGGGTTCGCGCGGTGGCGCTCGGCGACGAGCTCGATCGCCGTCGCGTAGCCGAGGCGCTCCAGCTCGGACTTGCCCACCCAGGTGTCCGGCACCGGGTGGAGCGAGGCGAGTTCCTCGGCCGTGAGCGTGTGCTCGCCCAGCGGCTCCTCGTCCAGCACGAGCGCCTCGCGGGTGGCCCGGTCGAGCTCGCCGGATTCCCGCAGGCCGAGACTGCGCTGGAAGGCCTTGAGGGCGGCGGCGGTCTGCGCGCCGCGCACGCCGTCGATCGAGCCGCAGGAGAAGCCGCGGCGGTGCAGCTCGACCTGCGCCTCGAGGAGGTTCTGCACGGGCCGGGCCTTGAATTCGGGCGCGGCGGCCTCCTCGGCCGGTGCGGCGGCGGGGTTTTCCTCCTGGCTGCGGAGCGAGGCGGCCAGGGTGAAGGCGAGGGCGAGGGCGAGCCAGCGGCGCATGGTCAGCGGACGGTCACGCGGAAGGCGCCGAGCGAGCGCTCGCGCAACTCCTCGCGCGGCAGGGCGGCGACGGCGGCCTCGTCGCGCGGCACGGTGAAGCGGTTGACGTAGTGCACGGTCGTCTCGCCCGGCGCGCGGGCCACGAGCGTGCAGGTGGAGGCGCCGCCGGCGCCGTCGCGCGTCTCGACTGCGGCGATCGCGGGATCCTCGCTCACCAGCCCCAGGGCGAAGCCGCCCGGGACGGGCAGGCGCGCGGGCGTCTCGAGCGCGAGCTGGCGCGCGCCCGGGGCGAGTTGGAGCGGCGCGGTGTGCTGCCGCGCCGAGTGACCGGGCAGGTGAAACACCAGGCTGCCGCAGCCGGCGAGCAGCGCGGAGAGCGACAGGAAAAGGACGAGGACGGAGGCCCGCACGGCGCGCAGGTTGAGGAGCGGTCGCGGCGCTGGCAAGCGGGCCGCGGCTTGCGAAAACGAAAATTCCGGCGGCGATCGCGAGCATGAAACGCACCGCATCCGCCGTCTGGCAAGGTTCGCTCAAGGAAGGCAAGGGCTCGCTGACCGCGCCGGGAGGCGCGTTGAAGAACACCGAGTATTCGTTCGGCTCGCGCTTCGCGTCGGGCGCCGGGACCAACCCCGAAGAGCTCATCGCCGCGGCCCACGCGGGCTGCTTCGCGATGGCGTTGTCCGCCGCGCTGGGCGAGGCGGGCTTCACGCCGGCGCGGCTCGAGTCGAGCGCCGAGCTGAATTTCGACAACGTCCCGCCGAAGGGCTGGACGATCACCGCCTCGCACCTGACCCTGAAGGCGCAGGTGCCGGGCATCACGCCGGAGAAGTTTCAGGAGATCGCGGCCAAGGCGAAGGCCAACTGCCCGGTCTCGCGCGTGCTCAACGCCGAGATCTCGCTCACGGCGACGCTGGCCTGAGCGCGGGCGCGTCAGGCGCTCGTGAGGTGCCAGAGCCCGCAGAGCGGGCAGCGGTAGGCGCTGCGCTGCCGCGCGACGCCGGCGAGCAGCGCCGCATCGAGCGCGTCCGCCTGCGTGCGGTAGCGGCGCTTCCGCGTGCACATGCGCTGGCGTTGCTCGGCGGTCGGCTTCTTCACGCCCGCGAGCATGGCCGGCGGCAGGCGGCCGGCAAGGCCGCGCCCGCCGTTTCGCCTTCCGGCTAGAATCCGTGCTTGGGGTTTGCCTGACGCGGTGGGGGCCGCTGGAGTCCGGCGCCATGGAATTCACGCCCGCCAGCCCCGGTTCGGTGGCCGCCTTCCTGGTCGTCGTCATCGGCGTCCTACTCGCCTTCCTCGCCGCCGCGCAGCGCGCCTTCGCGGACGCGCGCGGCCGGTTCCTCGGCGTCGCGCTGGGACTGGGCGCGTGGATCGGCCTGCTGGCGGCCGGGGTGGCGAGCGGGAAGCTCGCCGCGCTGCCGCTGCACGGGCTGCCGGTGTTCTTCGGCGGCATCTTCCTCGTGTCGGTCGGCGCGGGCCTGTCGCCGCTCGGCGCGCGCTTCGCCGGGGCGGTGCCGCTGACCGCGCTGGTGGCATTCCAGGCGTTCCGTCTGCCGCTCGAGCTCGTGCTGCACGCGTGGGCGGGGCAGGGGACGATCCCGGCGACCATGACCTGGACGGGGCAGAACTGGGACATCGTGGCGGGCCTCGTGGCGTTGGGCGCGGCGCCGTTCGTGGCGCGGCGGCGGGGCGTGGCCTGGGGCGCCAACGTGGTCGGTCTCCTGCTCCTGCTGAACGTCATCCGGGTGGCCGTGCTCTCCTCGCCGCTGCCCGTCGGCTGGGACCAGCAACCGCCGCTGTTGCTGGCGTTCCACCTGCCCTACGCGCTGATCGGGCCGGTCTGCGTGGGCGGCGCCTTGTTCGGACACGTGGTCCTGACCCGCGCGCTGCTGCGCGGCCGTTGACTCCGGGTGCGGCGCACCGACGTTTTCCCATGCTGCTCGAAACCCCCGCCTGCGGCTGCGCCGCTTCACGCTCGAGGATGCACCCTTCATCGTCGCCCTGCTGAACACGCCCGGTTGGCTCGCCTTCATCGGCGACCGCGGGGTGCGCACGGAGGAGGACGCGCGGCGCTACCTCACGGCCGGGCCGCTCGCGAGCTACGCGCGGCATGACGGCCTCGGGCTGTATCACGTGGCGCGGCGCCCGGACGGTGCGCCGGTCGGCATGTGCGGTCTGCTGCGGCGCGATACCGTGCCGGATGTCGACGTCGGCTTCGCCTTCCTGCCCGAGCACTGCGGGCTCGGCTACGCCGGCGAGGCGGCGGCGGCGGTGGTGGCGCACGGACGCGAGGCCTTCGGGTTGCGCCGCATCGCCGGGATCACCTTGGCGGGCAACGCCGCGTCGATCCGCGTGCTCGAGAAGCTCGGCCTGCGTTTCGAGCGCGAGATCACGCTGCCGCCGAAACACGAGCCGCTGCGCTACTACGCGCGCGACCTCGCCTGAGCGCCGCCGGGCGCCACCCCGGCGAAGAGGCCGGGGCGGAACGGGCAATTAACCGCTTTCCAAGCGGGCGGCGGGCTGCAAGCTGACCGGCAACCCGGGCCATGGACCAAGAATCGACGATCTACCTGACGAACATTGTCATCAGCGTGATTCTGGCCGGCTTGACCACCCACTACTGGCGGACGCAGGGCCGCTCGCCCGCGATGCGGGCCTGGATGATCGCGGCGTGGACGATGATGGCGGCGGACGTGCTCTTCGCCATGCGCCCGCAGGTCTCGGAGACTATCGGCCGCTTTTTCCCGACGCTGATGGTCACCGTCGGGCACGTGACGCTCGTGCTGGGCGCGCGCACGACGGCCAGGCAGACGCGGCCGTGGCTGCTGCTGAACGGCGTGGTGCTCTTCCACGCGGCGGCGCTGATCTTCTTCCTCTGGCTCGGGCAGAAGACGCCGTGGCGGCTCTTCTGCAACGGCGCGATCTGGAGCGCGCTGTCCGTCTCGGCCTTCCTCTCGCTGCGGCAGGCGCCGGGCTTCTTCTGGCGTTCGCCGGTCGCGCCGGCGAACGTCTTCCTCGCGCACGCCGCCTTCCACCTCGTGCGCATGGGGCTCGCCCTCGCGTCGGCGTGGTGGGACTGGAGCAAGGTGGCCGATGCCATCCAGATCCTCGGCGACCTCGAGGTGAGCTTCTTCATGGTGGCGCTGTTCGTGGCGCTCCTCATCGCCAACCTCCAGCAGCGCCACGAGGAGCTCTCCAGCGCGCGCGCGGAGGTGGAGACGCTGTCGGGCCTCCTGCCGATCTGCGCCTGGTGCAAGAAGGTCCGCGACGACGACGGCTACTGGCAGCAGGTGGAGGAATATTTCGAGAAGCGCGACCGCATCCGCTTCACCCACGGCATCTGCGCCGACTGCGCGAACGACCAGATGAAGGACCACCCGCACGCCATGCCGCCCGTCACGCCGGGTTGAGCGTGGCGGGAGGCGCGGTCCGGACGATTTTCCCCCGCCCCTCCCCATGACCACGCTCCTCAATCGCCGGCAATGGCTGCAAGCCGCCGGCGCGACCGTCGCCGCCGCCGCGCTGGCCTCGCCCGCGCGGCTCCTCGCCCAAACGCCCGCCGCCGCCCCGCGGCGCTCGCTCGTCGCCTCCGGCCTCGTCCGGCTCAACTACAACGAAAATCCCTTCGGCCCCGCCGCCTCCGCGAAGGCCGCGATGGCGCAGGCGGCGAACGAGCGGGCGTTCCGCTACGCCGATGCCGAGGAGCGCGAACTGCTCGAGCTGATCGCGCGCCGCGAGGGCTGCCGGCCGGAGCAGATCGTGCTGGGCGCCGGCTCGGGCGAGATCCTCGACGTGGCCGGCTTCCACTTCGGCCTGGAGCGGGGCGAGATCGTCGCCGCCCACCCGAGCTACATGGCGCTGCTCAACGCCGCCGACCGCGTCGGCGGCCGGGCGGTGCGCGTGCCGTTGAACGCGCGGTTCGAGCACGACCTGCCCGCGATGGCCGCGGCGGTGACGCCGCGCACCTCGCTCATCTACCTCGTCAACCCGAACAACCCGACCGGCACCGTGTGCGACGCGGCGGAGCTGAAGCGCTTCGTGCGCGAGCAGGCGGAGCGCACGACGGTGTTCATCGACGAGGCCTACCTGGAGCTGACGGACGATTTCGCCGGGCGCACCTGCGCGCCGCTCGCGGTCGAGGGCCGCAACGTCGTCGTCGCGCGCACGTTCTCGAAGATCTTCGGCCTGGCCGGCATGCGACTCGGCTACGCGGTGATGCCGGAGAAGCTCGCCGTGACGCTCCGCGCGCGCATGACCGGCAGCCTGAGCATCGTGACGATCGCGGCGGCGATCGCGTCGCTGCAGGATGCGGCCTACGTCGCCGCCACGCGGGCGAAGATCCAGGCCGGCCGCGAGGCGCTGGTCGCCGCGGTGAAGGCGCTCGGCCGCGAGTGCGCGGTGCCGCACGGCAACTTCGTCTTCTTCCGCACCGGGATGCCCGCGCCGGAATTCATCGCGCGGATGCGCGCGGAGGGCGTCGAGGTCGGACGGCCGTTCCCGCCGCTGCTCGACTGGGCCCGCATCAGCATCGGCCTGCCCGAGGAGATGGCGGCGTGCCACCGCGCGCTGCGGCGGGTGCTTGGCTGAGCTGGAGGACGGAAGCCGGAGCGCCGATCGGGCGGATCCGGTCCGCGGCCGTCAGTCCACGGCCTGCCGCCCGCCGGGCCTCACGGCTCGCGCGTGGCCTGCCAGGTGACGACCTGCCACTGGCCGTTGCGCCAGAGGAAGGCGCCGCTGTTGCGCGAATACCAGTGCGTGCCGTCGGGGTTGCGGATGAGCAGGCGGAAGTTCAGCGCGGCGAAGGCGCCGTAGGGGCGCACGCGGATGTCCTCGGCGGCGTAGCTCGTGCGCGGCGTGGCGGCGGTGGAGGCCTGCGCGGCGGCGGCGACGCCGGCCACGATCTCGGCCTTGGTCTTCACCTCGCCCTTGCCGCTGGTGTAGACGAGGTCGTCGGCCCAGAACCGCGCGTGCATCGCCGGATCGTCGACGCGCGTGAGAAACTCCCGCAGCAGCCCGCTGATGGCGGAGACGGTCTGCTCCGGCGTCGGCGCGGCGTCGGCGGCGCGGAGCAGGGAGGCGGAGAGGAAAAGCAGGGTGCCGAGGACGAACGCGCGGGAGCGGGGCTTCATGCCGCGACCGTAGCGGCCGGGCTTTCGGCGGCAAGCGCGGCGGTGGCGGCGGGCGCGGCCGGGCACGCCCCGTCCCCGGCCGACTCCGCCCCGACGATCTCCTGCAGGGCGAGCACGGCGTGGCGCAGGCGGTCCGCGTGGTCGCGCAGGTGGCGGGCGTCCGCCGCGGTCTCCTGGGCGTTGAGTGCGTTGGCCTGCGTGGCCTTGTCGATCTCGAGGGTGGACTGGCGGAGCAGCACGACGCCCGCCTGCTGTTCCGCGCTGGCGGCGGCGACCTCGGCCGCCAGCCCGTCGAGCTGGCGGTTGTTGGCCAGGATCTGCTCCAGGCCGTGCGAGACCTTCTCCGCCAGCTCGACGCCCTGGCGCGTCTTCTGCACGGCCACGGCGATGTGGTCGGCCGTCTCGCGGGCGGAGCCGGCGCTGCGCTGGGCCAGCGCGCGCACTTCCTCGGCCACGACGGAGAATCCCTGCCCGGCTTCGCCGGCGCGGGCGGCCTCGACCGCGGCGTTCAGGGCGAGGATGTTGGTTTGAAAGGCGATCTGGTCGATCGTGGTGACGATGCGGGCGACATCGTCGCTGCCCCGGCGGATCTCCGCGATGGCGGCGGCCAGCGCCTTCATGTCCAGGGCCCCGGTGTCGGCGGCGGCGTGGGCGTCGTTGGCCAGGCGCTTGACGGTGGCGGCGATCTCGGCGTTGCGCGCGGTGGTGCCGGAGAGCTCCTCGACCGACGAGCCGGTCTGCTCGATGTGCGCGGCCGCCTGCTGGGCCTGGTCGGCCAGGGTCTGGCTCCGCTGCGAAAGCCGGCCGGCCGAGGCGAGCACCTGATTGGATGAGCTCTGGAGCGTGCCGGCGAGGTCGCGCAGCAGCCGGCAGAGCGTCCGCCAGATCCACCACACGCAGGCGCACGACATCAGCGTGCCCGCGGCGCCGACCGCGAACACCCAGCGGTAGCCGGCGGCGACCGACTCGTGCAGCGTGCGGATGCCGGCCCCCGGGGCGGTGCCGGCGAGTTGGTCGATCTGTCCGTCGAGGCGATGGAGCAGGAGCAGCGCGGTGGCCGCGAGCACGGCGGCGGCGGACATCACCAGGGCGAAGCCGGCGAGGATCTTGTGTTGGGACGAGAGCTTCATGCGGAGACGAACAACAGCCACAACATCCTCCGCTCTCGTGGGGGGCGAGGAAGGTGGCGACCAGGGAATGGGATGAGGCCTCTCGATTAATCGGCCGAAACCGGGCCAGGTTTAGGGACAATCGGCGCGAGCCGCGTGGCGCCGGACGGACGGTGCCGGATGGCGAAACCGCCGCACGGAGCGCGGGAGGCTAGTTCTGCTGCTGCCGGTCGCGGCCACGGTCCCAGCGGCCGCGGTCGTTGGCGCGGCGGTCGTCGCGGCCGGCGGCCGGGGCCGGCGCGGCTTCCGGGGCGTTGCGCACCAGCGGCGGCCGCACCGGTCTGCCGACGGGCGACGCGGTCATGGGGGCGGGATTGGTCATCGGAGGCGGCGGCGTGCCGGGGCGAACATCGGAGCGCGGCGGACGGTTGAAGCGCGGGCCGGCGTCCTCGCCGCGCGGCGGGCGGCGGCGGTCGTTGAACTGCGGCGCCACGGCGGGCGGAATCGAGGTGGGTGGCTGCGCCGCGACGACGGGGGCGGTGGGCACGGCGGGACTCGTGGCGACGACGCCGGGCGCGCTGGCGACCGGTGAGGCGGTTTCGCGGCGGGAGCGGTTGCCATAGTCGGGGCGGTTGCGGTGGTCGCGGTCGCCGGACGGAGCGGGCGAGCGGTTCCAGTCGCCGCGGCGATCCGGCGCGGGACGGCCGAGGGTCTCGCCGGCGCCGATCCAGCGGCGGTCGGACTGCGGCGGCCGGGCAAGCGCGGCGTCGTGGCGGTCGAAACGCCGGTCGTGCCGCGGCGGCGGCGTCCAGCGCGTCCACGCGACGTCGGGCGCGCTGTGGTGCGGCCGGCGCCAGTCGGGCTGGTAATACCAGGCCGGCGGCCGGTGCGCGATGCGCACGTGCCGGGCGCGCCAGTCGCAGTCGTAGCTCAGCCACGGCCCGACGCCATAGGCGACGCCGAACGTGATCCCGGTGCGGGCATACCAGGGCGCGACGATCGGGCCGCACAGCACGACCGGGTCGTAGCGCGGCACGTAGATCACCGTGGGGTTGGTCGGCAGGATGCAAATCTCGTCGGACCCGACCACGACTTCCTGCTGCGGCGTGTCGGCGAGCATGCCGGCGGCACGGGCGCGCGCGCGGACGGCTTGGATGGCGTCCATGACATCGTCGGGCTGGTCGATGAAGCAGTCGCCGAGGCGGCGCGTCCAATCGAGGTTGCGGTCCAGGTAGTCGACGACCTCGCGGTAGCGCGTCAGCGCCTTCACGCTCTCGTCCCAGGGCTCCGAAAGGACGTTCTCCGGCGAGCCGCCGTTGGCGAGAAAACGCGAGGCGAGCACGACGTCGGCGGGATGCGTCGTCGCCGGGAGGATCAGGGCGACCAGGGGATCGGGGTAGAGGGCGATCGGCGCGACGAGGGTCTCGATCTGGTCGGGCGGCAGGAGCACGGCGGCGTCATCGTCGGCGGCGAGCCGGCCGAGGCCGAGGCAGGTGGCGACGCACACGAGCAGCAGGGGTGTTTTCATGGGAGTGGCCGGACGGGTGGCACTCCTTTTGACGCACGGGCGGGGTGGTTTATTTGAACTATTTTCCCCGAGGCGGCCGCCGGGGCGGATGCCGCCGAGCAACGGATGCGGAGCCGCCGGTTCCGGGCGGGCGTAAAATGGCCGCGTGAACCTATCCTTCCATCTCGACGAGGCGAGGTATCCGATCCGGATGCGCTGGTTTCTCGCGGGGGCGTGGCTGCTGATCCTGGCCAAATGCGCCGCGGTCGCTTGGGCGATCGACCATTGGAACGTGCCGATCCACGCCGCCTGGGTCATCGTGCCGACGCTCCTGATCGCGACCCTGGCCACGGGCCTCTGGCTCGGCGCCGGCGACGAGTGACGCGACGCGCGCGGATCAGCCGGCGCGGTCGATCCGCGCCGCGAAGCAGCCGTGTCCGGCGAAGCGGGCGTGCAGATACGCGACGCCGGGGCGGGCGAGGAGTTCGCGGAACGCCACCGGGGCGTCCTCCGGCGCGACGAGGGTCGAGTGCACGATGCGATCGCCGGCGTCGTAGGCGCGCAGCGCGAACGTCCGGTTGAAGTAGCCCGCCGGCACCTCGCCGGCCGGCACGCGGGCCGGCGCCTGGTCGGCGCTGATGAACACCGGTCCGATCTCCGCGAACTCGCTCGGCAGCGGCACCGCCTGGTAGCTGCACAGGATCAGGCGCTCGCCCGCCGTGGCGCGGCGGAGCTGGTCGCGCATCGGCTCGCCGCCCGCGGCGATCATGACGCGCACGGCGCGGCCGAAGTCGTCGCGTCCGGTCGTGCGGACGCGCTGGACGAACTCGGCCGGGAGGGGCGGGAGGACGAAGGAAAGGGCGGAGGCGAGGGCGGGCGCGGTCATGAGCCGAGGGTGGAACCGGCGAATCGGTTTTGCCGCGGCCGAAAAACGGGCAAGGGATTCCGGCGGTCTCCGCGCGGCGCAGCTTGCCATCGCGCGGGAGTTTCGGAAACGTGCCGCCGTGAGTTCCACGCCCTTACCCCCGGCGGCGGCCGCTTCGGCGGACCGCGCCTTCCTCGGTCACCCGCGCGGCCTCGGCTACATCGCCTTCGCGGAATTCTGGGAGCGCTTCTCCTACTACGGCATGCAGACGCTGCTCGTGCTCTACATGACCAAGCAGCTGCTGCTGCCCGGGCATGTCGAGGGCGTGGGCGGCTTCGCGGCGTTCCGCCCGTGGCTCGAGCGCGTCTACGGCGGCGGCGGGGCGCTGAGCGTCGTCGCGACCGCCTCCGCGATCTTCGGCCTCTACACCGGGCTCGTCTACCTGACGCCGATCGCGGGCGGATTCATCGCCGACCGCTGGCTCGGGCGCACGAAGACCGTCACGCTCGGCGCGCTGCTGATGGCGGTGGGGCACTTCCTCATGGCGTTCGACCTGACGTTCCTGCTCGCGCTGCTCTGCCTGCTGCTGGGCGTCGGCTGCTTCAAGGGCAACCTCGCCAGCCAGGTGAGCGCGCTTTACGCGGCGGAGGACCTGCGCCGCGCGGACGCCTACCAGATCTACTATCTCTTCATCAACGGCGCGGTGATCCTCGCGCCGCTCATCACCGGCACGCTGGGCGAGGTCTGGGGCTGGCATTACGGCTTCGGCGCCGCCGGCATCGGCATGGTCATCGGCCTCGTCATCTACCTCGTCGGGCGCAAGTGGCTGCCGGCCGAGCAACCGGCCGCGCGCGCCGCGGCGGCGGAGAAGAAGCCGCTCTCGCGCGACGACTGGATCGTCACCGCCGTGCTCATCGGCCTGCTGCCGGTGCTCGCGGTCGGCGCGGTGCTGAACCAACAGATCTTCAACGCCTACCTGCTCTGGGTGCCGGACCACGTCAGCCTGGTGTTCTTCGGCCGGACGATGCCGACGACCTGGCTCGTGACCCTCGACGCGACCGTGAGCGTGTCGTCGCTCGTCGCCGCGGTGGCGTTCTGGCGCTGGTGGGCCAAGCGCTTCCCGGAGCCGAGCGAAGTGGTGAAGATCACGCTCGGTCTCGCGATCAGCGCCTGCGGCGCGCTCTGCCTCGCAGGCGCGGCGCTCGCGTCGGCCGGCGGGACGAAGGCGAGTATCGGCTGGGTGCTCGGCTTCGAGCTGCTCAACAGCATCGGCTTCGCCAACGTCTTCCCCGTCGGCCTCGCCATGTATGCGCGCGCCGCCCCGGCGCGCGTGTCGGGCACGATCATGGGCGTGTATTACCTGCATCTCTTCGCCTGCAACAACCTCGTCGGCTGGCTCGGCGGCCTGCTCGAGAAGATGAGCGGCGTGCACTTCTGGCTGCTGCACGCCGCCCTGGTCGGCGGCGCCGCGGCCGTGATGCTCGTCGCCGCGCGCGCCGCGGGGCGCTTGCTGAATCCGCGCGGGCCGGCGGCAGCGTAACCGTCGCGCCGCTCAGCCCAGCGGCGCGAGGAAGCGACCGACGTTCGCGATGTGGTCGGCGAGCGGGACGCCGAGGTGCTGCACGCCGAGCTCGATCACGCGGCGGTCGATCTTCGCGGCGAAGGCGGGCTCCTTGAACTTCTTCAGGATCGAGGCCGGCTTCATCGCGGCGTAGGCAATCGGATTCATCTTCCGGTAGGCATAGAAGAGGCCGCAGAGCTCGTCGGTCGCGAGCAGCGCGGCCGCGAGCTTCGTCTGCGGGAGCGTCTGGAAGGCGTTGTAGCCGTAGGCGTGCGCCTCGACGGCGTGGATCAGGTCGGGCGGGTAGTCCCACTCCTTGAACCACTGCAGCGACGGGCCGGGGTGCGCCGCGGGGTGCTGCTCGAAGTCGAGATCGTGGAGCAGGCCGGTGACGAACCACAGGTTGACCGGTTCGTTGAGGTGCGCGGCGTAGCCTTCGAGGGCGGTCGCGACCATGACGGCGTGCGTGCGCTGATAGGGGTCCTGGACGTGCGCGTGCAGGAGGGCGGTGGCGGCTTCGCGGGTGGGGAGCATGACGGAGGGCGGAAAACGGCGGCGCCGTCCATCCGTGTCAGTCGACGCCGACCAACGCGAGGTGCATTTCGCCCGCGCTGCGCAACCCGGCGGCGCCGACGGCCAGCACGCGCGCGGTGGCGGGCGCGGCGAGGACGGCGCGCGCCTCGGCGGCCGCGGCGGGCGAGAGCGGCACGATCGCGACGAAGCGGCTGCGCAGCGGCACGGTGGGCGTGCCGGCCGTGACCATCAGCCCCGGCTGGTTGCGCCGCGCCCAATCCTCCAGGCAGGCGACCAGGGCCACGAACGTCAGCGCGCCGTGCGGACGCCAGTAATCGAACTCCTCGGTGTAGGCGTCGCGATGGACCACGAGGGCGTAGGCGCGGCGGATCACTTCGCGCGCTTCGGCGGGTTGCGCGGCCAGGCGCGCCTGGTGGGCTTGCATCCGCTCGGTGTAGGTGAGCGGCGAGGCGGCCTCCGTGCGCAGTTCCGGCGCGTCCGGTTCGCGGCCGAAGGCATCGCGCCACGCGGCGCGGGCGGTGCGCTCGCGCAGGACGCCGTCGCGCTGCAGCGCGACGCGATGGCGCGCGATTTGCGTGACGAGCGCGTCGGGCGATGCGGTCACGTTTGCCGCCGGTCGGCCGAAGGCGAGGAGGTGGGCGAGCGCCGCGCGCTCGGTGTCCGCGGTCGGTTCGGTGGCGAAAGTCGGGACACTCGCCAGCAGCACGAGGGCGAGGAAGGGCAGGGCGCGGGGCAGCGGCATCGCCTCCAGCGAGGCGCGGCGGCGGCCGCGGTCAACGGTCCCGTTGCGCTAGTGTTTGAGCAGCGCGGCGCTGGTTTTGCTCGGCGCGACGCATGTCTTTGGGTCAACCTCCTCACCCCATGAAGCTGTCTTGCGTGCTGACCCCGCGCGCCGCGTTGCTGGCGGCGCTGCTGTTGACGACGATTCCGAACCCGCTGTGCGCGCAGCCGTCGGGCGGCCCCTACGGACCGCAGGCGCGGCACTACGACGTGCCGGCGACCGGTCGCGTGTTCTTTGTCGCCCCGGACGGGCGCCCCGAGGCCGACGGCGCCGCGCTCGACCGCCCGACGACGCTCGCGGCGGCGATCGAGCGCGTGGCGACGGGCGACACCGTCGTCCTGCGCGGCGGCACGTATCGCACCGGCGGACTGGTGCTCAGCCAGGGCGTGACGCTGCAGCCTTACGCCGACGAGCGACCGGTGCTGAAGGGCACCGAGGTCGCCGCGGAGTGGGAGAAGGTCGCCGACGGCCGCTGGCGGACGAAGTGGACCAAGCTCTTCCCCGCCGCGCCGGCCGACTGGTGGCGGCGCGACCGCCACGAGAAGCTGACGCCCCTGCACCGCTTCAACAACGACATGGTCTTCGTCGACGGCGTGCTCCTCGCCTCCGTCGGCAAGCTCGACGATCTCGCACCGGGCACTTTCTACATCGATTACGAGAACGCCTGGATCTACCTCGGCGCCGATCCCGCCGGGAAAATGGTCGAGATCACCGCGCACGACAGCGCGCTCGTCCGCACCATGGGCACCGCGCACGGCAAGCCCAACGACCGGCGCGGCGCCACCCTCCGCGGCCTGACGTTCACGCAATACGCCTATCGCGCGCTCGAGATCGAGGGCGTCGAGCCCGGGCGGAAGATGCATCCGGACGAGTTCGGCAAGGAGGTCGTCGGCTCGACGTTCGAGGACGTCACGATCTCGTTCTGCTCGCGCGTGGCGGGCTACTTCCACGGCGACGGCATCGCGTTCCGCCGCTGCCTCATCGCCGACTGCGGCACCGAGGGCATCTACGTGGTCAACTCCGGCGACATCCGCATCGAGCGCTGCATCGTCACCCGCACGAACAGCGCGGAGAAGATCACCGGCTACTTCGCCTCCGCGATCAAGATCTTCAACCAGAGCTACCGCGCCGTGGTGCGCGACAACCTCATCCTCGACAACCCCAACGCCAGCGGCGTGTGGTGGGACGTGGGCAACGTCGACGGCGTGTTCGTGGACAATTGGGTCGAGCGCACGAACGACGGCTTCTTCTTCGAGATCTCGAAGGGCGCGATCTGCGCCGGCAACGTCTTCGTCGACTGCGACCGCGGCATCCACGTGCTCAACAGCTCGAACGTCCGCATCTACCAGAACACGCTCTGGAACAGCGTGGTGAAGATCGAGCGCACGGAGCGCAGCGCGGTCGGCGACCACTTCGGCTGGCACCCGAGCGCCGGGCCCGACGTCACCGAGCGGCACGGCCACGTGTTCCTCAACAACCTGCTCGCGGCGGACGCGAACTTCCGCGGACCGCTGCTGTTCGTGACCCAGAGCGAGAAGGTGCGCGATCGGCTCGCCGACGCGCAGCTCGCCGCGCTCGACGGCAACGCCTACGTGCGCCGCGCCGGCACGCAGGCGCAGCCGCTGCTCAGCTGGGGACCGGTGCCGCCGAAAAACGACACCGTGGACCTGGCCGATCTCGCGGCACTCCGGAAACTCCAGCCCGCCTTCGAGGCCAGCGGTCGCGCGCTGCCGGATTACGAGGGCCCGCTGTTCGCGAGCCCCGAGCTGAAGCGCTTCGAGTTGCAGCCGGATTTCCCGCTGCGCCGCGTCGCCGTGCCGTTGCCCGCCGAGGCGGAGAAGGCGCTCGGCCGGCCGGCCGCCGCGGCGGGTCTGCCCGGTGCCTATCCGCCGCGCTGAGCCGCCGCGCAGCCCGGGATTGCGCCGCCGCGGCGCGCCGCTTCGATGGCAGGATGCTGCGCGTCCTGTCCGACCTGCATCTGCACGACGCCCGCACGCTGGTGCGGGACTGGCGGCAGCTCGAGCCGCTGCTGGCGGGCGTGCGCACGCTGGTGCTGAACGGCGACACGGTGGAGATGCGGCACCACCTGACGCCCGCGCAGCTGGACGAGATCCGGGACTTCTTCCGCGCCCGCGTGCCCGAAGTGGTGTTCGTGACGGGCAACCACGATCCGGACATCAGCGCCACCCACGAGCACCTCGCGGCCGGCGGTCGCGTGTGGGTGACGCACGGCGACGTGTGCTTCGACGACCTCACGCCGTGGAGCCGGCACGCGGCCGAGATCCGCCGCGCCGTCGCCGCGCAGCTCGCGCTCGATCCCGGGGCGGACTTTGCCCGCCTGGACGTGCGGTTCCGGATCGCCCGTCATGTCGCGCGGACGGAGGTGAACCTGCCCGATCTCGCGACCGGCGGCTGGGGAGCGCATCTCCGCTGGGCGTGGCGGACGTTCTTCCCACCCCGGCAGGTGCTGGCGATGCTGCGCTGCTGGCGCGACCTGCCGTCCCGCGCTGCGGCGCTCGCGCGCGCCCAGCGGCCGACGGCGCAGGTGGCCGTGACGGGTCACGTGCACTTCCCGGGCGTCTGGCGCGTCGGGCCCGCGCTCACCGTGATCAACACCGGCTCGTTCCTCCGTCCGCTCGGCGGGCACCTCGTCGACGTCGTTGGCGACCAGGTGTCGGTTCGCCGCATCGAGCGAGGCCGCGCTGGTTTTCACCCCGGGAAACTGCTCGCGCAGATCCCGCTGCACTAGCCGGGCCGGGCGGCGGCGGGCGGAGCGGGCACCGAAGAACCGGGGTTGCGTGGCGCCATGCGAAGCTGGCAGAAATCATCCCCATCTCCTCCCCATGAAAGTCCTCCTGCTCGCGACCGCGTTGTTCCTGGGCCTCGGCTACCGGTCGTTGCCGGCGGCCGCCATCGTCGCGCATCGCGGCGCGTCGCACGCGGCGCCGGAGAACACGCTGGCGTCGGAGCGCCTGGCCTGGGCGGAGGGCGCCGACGCGGTCGAGACCGACATCCACCTGACCCGGGACGGGCGCATCATCGTGCTGCACGACGCCAACTGCCGCCGCACCACCGGGCGCGACGCCGAGATCGCCGACCTCACCTTCGCGGAGGCGCGCACGCTCGACGCCGGAAAATGGAAGGACGCGAAGTTCGCCGGCGAACGCCTGCCGTCGCTCGACGAGCAGCTCGCGCTGGTCCCGGAAGGCAAGCGCCTGCTCGTCGAGATCAAGACCGGGCCGGAGATCGTGCCGGAGCTCGCGCGGGTCCTGGCGCACGCCGGGGCGGCCGCCTCGCGCGTCACGCTTATCAGCTTCAACTTCGACGCGCTCCGCGCGGCGCACGAAAACTGCCCGCGGTCCCAACGCTCTGGCTGGTCGGTTGGCGCGCGCCGGAAAAGCACGAGGCCGCGCCTCCCGCGTCGGACCTCGGCACCGTGATCGCCCGGGCCCGGGCGGCCGGCTTCACCGGCCTCGATCTCCAGCATACCTGGCCGCTCACGGCGGAGGACGTGCGGCAAATCCGCGCGGCCGGACTCCAGCTGCACGTCTGGACCGTCGACGACGCGGCGGTCGCGCGCCACTGGGTCGACCTCGGCGTCGATAGCCTCACCACCAACCGTCCCGCGGCGTTGCGGCGGGAACTGGCGCCTTAAGCGCACACCGGAAGCGGGACGCCGCGCGTTCGTCCGTTCGTTTTCCTCCTGACAGCACGCTGTCAGGGCCGGGTGCTAGGATGGCGGCGTTGAGTGTTTCCCTCCACGCCTCCCGGGCGCCGCGCGCGACCGCGCCCCGACCGCCGCCACTGTGTGGCTCGCCGGCGTCCGGCGCTGTGCGACCGCGCGTCGCATTCCGCTTTCCGCGACCGCGGTCCGGATTTCCGTGCCCGGTTGACGTCCTTCACCCGCGCGTCGGTGCGCGACCGTTTCCCCGCCCTCCCGTCCTCCCATGATCCACGACCTCAAGTTCGCCCTGCGCAGCCTGGCCAAGACGCCGGGCACTTCCCTCGCGTTCATCTTCATCCTGGCGCTCGGCGTCGGCGCCAACACCGCCGTCTTCTCCGTCGTCGAGGCGGTGCTGCTGCGCTCGCTGCCCTACGAACGGCCGCGGGAGCTCGTGGCCGTGCGCTCGGCGGCGGCGAGCGAGGTGGGCCTTTTAATCTCGCCGAGTTCTGCGAATACCGCGATCGCGCGCGGGCGTTCGACGGGCTGGCCGCGCTCGGGTCGTTCAACACGAACCTGGTCGACGGCGGCGAGGCCCAGCTGGTGCAGGGCCTGCGGGTGTCGCCGAACCTCTTCGCGCTGCTGGGCGTGAAGCCGGTGCGCGGGCGGCTGCTGACGCCGGCGGACGAGGCGGCCGGCGCGGCCAAGGTGGCGGTCATCAGCGAGGAGTTCTGGCAGGGACATTTCGGCGGCCGCGACGACGCGGTCGGGCGCGTGGTGCGGCTGAGCGGCGAACTGCGGACGATCGTCGGCGTGATGCCGGCGAGTTTCATCGTGCCGTTGAATGGCTACAACAAGGAGGTCGTCGTGCCCCTGCAGCCGGAGGCGGACGCGACGCGCCACAACCACAACGGCGTGCACTCGCTGGTCGTCGTCGGGCGCCTGGAGCCGGGCGTGACGCCCACGCAGGCCCTGGCCGACCTGGCGAACGTGCTGGCGGCGCTCAAGGGCGAGCGGCCGGAGACCTACGGGCGCTTCGAGCACAACCTGCTCGTGCCGCTGGCGGAGCAGATCTCGGGCGATGTGCGGCCCGTGCTCGGCACGCTCTGGGGCTCGTCGGCTCGCTCCTGCTGCTGGCCGGCGCGAACCTCGCCGGTCTGCTGCTCGTGCGCGGCATCGGCCGGCGGCGCGAGCTGGCGATCCGCGCGGCGCTCGGCAGTTCCCGTTTCCAACTGCTGCGGCTGCTGTTCGCCGAGTGCCTGCTGCTGACGGCGGCGGGCGGCCTGGCCGGCGGGTTGCTGGCGCAGGCGGGCCTGGCGAAGCTGCTCGCGCTGCTGCCGCCCGGCGTGCCGCGGGCGGCGGAGATCGGCTTCAGCGGTCCGGTGCTCGGCTTCACGCTGCTGGTCTCCCTGCTGGCGGGAATCCTCCCGGGCCTGCTGCCGGTGTGGTCCTTCTCGCGCACGGACCTGCGGGATGCGATCCAGACCTCGACCCGCGGCAGCACGGGCGGCGCCGGCGTGCAGCGTTCGCGGCACTGGCTCGTGACCGTGCAGATCGCGCTCGCGGTGGCGCTGCTGGCGTGCAGCGGGCTGTTCCTGCGCAGCTTCATCGCCGTCGGCCGGGAGCGGCCGGGCGCCGATCCGGCACGCACGCTCACCGCGCGCGTGTCGCAGCCCGAGGTCGGCTATCCCGACCGCGAGGCGCTGTGGCGTTTCGAGCGGGAATTCCGCGCGCGGCTGGCGGCGATTCCCGGCGTCGAGGCGGTGGGCGCGACCTCGCTGCTGCCGCTGGCCCCGGGGCTGGCGACCACGCGGTTCAAGGTGGCGACGCAGGAGGAGCGGCCGGGCGTGGAACTGCCGAATGCCAACTACCGCCTCGTCACGCCGGGCTTTTTCGAGGCTCTCGGCGTGCGGCTGCTCGGCGGCCGGTTCCTGGCCGAGACCGACGATCCGGATCATCCGCTCGTCGTGGTGATCGGCGCGACGCTGGCGCGGAAATATTTTCCCAATCAGGACGCGGTGGGCCAGGAGATCGAGATCGAGGATCGCGCGGACGGCCGGCGGAAATTCCAGGTCGTCGGCGTGGTGGAGGACGTGAAGCAGGGCCGGCTCGACGACGCGCCGAGCTTCGACCTCTACGTGCCGTTCCACCAGATGGAGCCGCCGGCGGTGCCGTGGATTCGTCTCCGCACCTACTGGCTGCTGCGCGCGGCGCTGCCGGCGTCGACGCTCGAGGCGGCTTTCCGGCGCGAGTTGAAGGCGATGGACGCGTCCATCCCCGTCGCCTCGGTGCTCACGCTCGAGGCGGTGGCGGACCGGTCGCTGGCCGTGCGCCGCTTCACGCTCGTGATCGTCGGCGTGCTCACGGGCACGGCGCTGCTGCTGACGGTGGCGGGCATCTATTCCGTGATGGCCTACGGCGTCGCCCAGCGCACCCGCGAGATCGGCGTGCGCATGGCGCTGGGGGCGGAGATCGGCACGATCCTGCGCCAGGTGCTGGGCGAGGGGATGGGGCTGATGCTGCGCGGGGCGGTGGGCGGGGTGCTCGCCGCGCTGGCGCTCTCCCAGCTCATCGCGGCGCAGCTCTACCAGACCAGCCCGCACGATCCGCTGACGCTGCTCGCGGCGGTGGCGCTGCTGTTCGTCGTCGGGCTGCTCGCCTGCTGGATTCCGGCGCGCCGCGCGGCGAAGGTCAGCCCGCTGGTCGCGATGACGGCCGAGTAGCTCTTCCGTCCGTCCGCCCGTCGCCCGATCCGGCGGCGGGCGCTCCGCGGGCCTACTTTTTCGGGTCGAACTTCACCGTCCGCTCCTGGCGCCCGTTGACCTGGCGGCCGCGATGGAGAAACGGCGGATCAAGGCGAGCGATCCTTGGCCGGTCCGGTCGCGTCCCAGGCGGCGAGCTTGGCTTCCGCCTCGGCGAGCAGGCGGCGGAGCTTGGCCAGGATGTCCTGCTCGTTCTCGATGCGGTGCGTGACCGCCTGCGGCGTGCCGGTCGCGGCGGTCTTCTCGCGCAGGGCGAGGTCGCGCGCGAGCATTTCGGAGAAATCCTTGATCTCGGCCTGCAGGCGCGTGCGGCGGGCCTGCCAGCCGAGGATCTCGACGGCGCGCACGGTCCGGCCGTTGACCTGCGCGCGCATGGCGGCGGCGCGGTCGGCGGCGGCGGCGACGCCGCGGTCCATGCCGGCGAGCTGGAGTTCCTGGAGGGCGACGTCGTAGGCGGCGAGCCGATCGGCGCCGAAACGCTCGACGAGCTCGGCGCGGCAGGCGGCGAGTTCCTCCTCGGAGCCGGCGCGGACGACCGAGGCGGGCAGATCGGGCTTCGCGCACGAACTCATGGCCAGGAGACCGAGGACATACAGGAGGCGGAAGAACCGGCGGAGCATGACCGCAGGTTGCCCGGGAATGGCCGCGAAGGAAAGTCCGATGCCGGGGCGAGCAGGGCAAGGCGCAGAGGTCATTGCGCAAGCGATGCGTGGAGCGGGCGAACGCGCCGCGCTAGACTGCGGGCGTTCCTCCCGCGATGCCTTTGCCCTCTCCGCCGTCCGATGCGCCGGTGCCCTCGTCACCGCGACCGCCGCGTCGCGGCGGCCTGCTCGCCGGGCTGCGCGGGCTCGTGGCCGCGCCGGAATATCCCGGCGACGAGAACCGGACGCGCCGGGCCCGGCTGTTTCACCTCAGCTACCTGTTCTGCGCGGCGTGGCTGATCATCATGCTGCTCGGCGGCCTCGTCGGGAACCGGATCCCGGCGCGGCTTAGTCTCACGCTGCTCGTGATGGGCGCGCTGGGTCTGGTGCCCTACGTGTGGGTGCGGCGGGGGCGGCTCGAGGCCGGGGTGACGTTCTGGCTTGGCTACTGCTATGTCGCGGCGACGGTGGGGCTGGCGATGCTGGGCACCATTCGCGCGCCCGCGCTGGGCTTCTACCTCGTGCTCGTGATCTGCGCCGGCTACGTGTTCGGCGGACGCGGAATGATCGCGATGGTGGGCCTGAGCTCGCTCGCGGTCGCCGGACTGATCGTCGCGGAAACCCGCGGCTGGCTGCCGCAGCCCGACTACCGGGTGAGCGTGACGCAGTGGGTGACGGCCACGGCGTTCTTTGCCTGCGTGGGGTGGCTGACGCTGGCGGCGGAGCGCCAGATCCGGCAGTCGCTGCGGCGCGCCGAGCAGGAGGTGGCCGAGCGTCGTCGGGCCGAGGCGGAGCTGCGCGAAACGAACCGCCGGCTGGAGGAGGCGCTGGCCAGCGTGCGGACCTTGAACGGATTGCTGCCCCTGTGCGCCTGGTGCCGGAAGGTGCGCGAGGACGCGGGGTATTGGAGCGCGCTGGAGAACTATGTCGCCGCGCACACCGACGCCACGTTCACGCACGGCATCTGTCCGGACTGCGAGGCCAAGCACTTCGGCGGCCGCGAATGCCGGAAGGTCGAGTGACGTGCGCGTGTCCGGCTCCTCCCCCGGGGCGCCGGGCCGGCTTTGAGCGTCCGGCCGGAGGAGCGCGCAGCCGGGTCGCGGTGCGGTCGTGAACCCACGATTCGTTCTTTCCCCGATGGCCGCGGAACCGGTCCTTTGGGGGATTGCGCTTTGGCGGCGAGTGTGTCCCGTGGAGGCCATGAAAGTCGGTGCCAAGGTGGTTTGCGTGGACGATGTCTTCCCGGCGGCGATCCGGGAGTTTTATACGGCGCTGCCCGTCAAGGGCGCGACCTACACGGTGCGCGAGGTGTCGCTCGGCCGCGAAAAGCTGGCGATCGTGAAGGACGGCAAGATCGTGCCGAACGGCGCGTCCGAGGAAAGCGTCACGGTGCGCATCCTCCTGCACGAGCTCGTGAACCCGCTCGACCCCTTCAACGGCAACCGCGCCGAGCTGGGCTTCAACGCCGAGCGCTTCCGCGAGGTCGAGGAGGAGCACGCCGAGGAAACGCACGAGGCGACGATCGCGATCGGGGCGACCGTCGACTGAGCCCGGCGCTCGCCTCGCCCGCGCGACCGGCGGCCGCGGGCTCGCCCCTCGCCGGCTGGCGATCCTGCGGCGCCGCGGAACTACTTCTGGCCGTCCCAGACTAAGGAGGTTATCGCTCACACCACGATGACCTGCCTGATCAAGCTGCCCAACTGGACGCGGATGGTTTTCTTTTCCTCGCGGCGACGCTGTGCTTCCCCGGCGCGCTGCGGGCCGACACTCCGGCCGCACCCGCCGCCGGCGCCGCGGAGCGGATCGTCTCGTCCGCCCCCACGACCCTCGAAGTCGAGGGCCGGCGCCTGTCCGGCCGCCTGACCGTGGCGCCGGAGATCCTCAGCGCCGACACCTCGTCCGACCTGGTCTACACGATCACGGTCGAGCCGAAGTTCGGGCGCGTCGGCCTGGCCGGCGAGGGCGATGAGACGGATTTCTTCGCCAACAAGACCTCGCGCTTCGGCTATTTCGCCTACGAGGCGCGCGAGGACTACACGGGCGAGGACGCTTTCACCTACACCGTGCGCAACACCACCTCCGGCCTCGTCTTCGAGAACCGCGTCGTGATCCAGGTCCGGCCCCCGCCGCCGGTGGTGCTCGATGAATTCACGGTCAAGGGCTCCCGCGCGCGCACGCTGACCGCCGCGGCCGTCGCGCTCCGCACCCGCCCGAACACCCCGGTCGTGCAGCGGATCCCCAATCACCAGGACTTCATGCCCGCGGCGGACCGCGCCGCCATCGCTGACCCGAAGGTCGTTTACGCCCTGGACGAAAAGGTCCGCGCGCAGCACGGCACCGCGCAACTCGACCCGCGCACCGGCGAGCTGACCTACGCGCCGAATCCCGGCTTCATCGGCGAGGACCATTTCAACTACTACACGACCGACGAGAACCATCCCGAGCTCGGCGTGGAGAACGTGATCAACGTCACCGTCGAGCCCGTCCGCATCCCGAGGCACCAGGTGGTCGATCGCAGCAAGAGCCGGCAGGTCGACCTCGTGTTCGTGATCAACAATTCCCGCTCCATGGCGCCGCACCAGCAGCGCATCGCGGAAAACCTCCGCCGCTTCCGCCAGCTCTTCGACGCGAAGAAGCTCGATTACCGCATCGGCGTGCTGACGACGGATTTCGTCAACCAGGGCGAGCGCTACTTCAAGAAGGTCGAGTCCATCGCGTTCGATGCGGCGGGCCGGCCGGTGCTCGACCGCAAGGGCCAGCCCAAGCGCACCACCAAGGAAGTGGCGAGCAACGGCAACCTCGTGACGCTGCCCGTCCTGCCCCAGCCGTGGGTCACGCCGCAGACGCCGGACGCGGTCTTCGCCGAGCTCGTCAAAGTCGGCACCAACGGCGACAGCAACCGCACCGCCTTCACCGCGGTCTACAATCTCGTGGCCGACGCCCAGGCCGGCCGGCACACGCTGCTCCGCCCCGACGCGACGGCGATCGTGGTCTTCTTCATGGACGAGGAGGAGACGCGCATGGCCACCTGGCAGCCGCAGCCCGACGGCACGCGCAAGGCCGAGTGGGTGGAGGACGGCAAGCTGCCCGACCTGATCCAGGCCTACAACGCGCGCCATCCCGCCCAGCGCCAGACGCTCGACGGCTACATCAATTACTGGGTGCTGCGCCCCTTCATCATCGTGAAGGGCAACCAGCGCGGGAAAATCGAGATGCACGCCGTCGTGTCGGCGGACAATCGCTCGCACCGCCGCGCGGCCGAGCTCACGGGCGGCACGGTGCTGAACATCGACAGCGACTTCTCCGCGCCGCTCGCCGCCCTCGGCGACCGCATCGCCGACACCGTCGCCGTCGCCCTCGACCCGGTGGAGCCGGGCGCCACCTTCGCGCGGAAGACGCTCCGCGTGCTCGTCGACGGCCGGCCCGTCGCCGCCGATCCGCAGAACGGCTTCGTCTACGACGAGCTCTCGCACAGCATCCGCTTCCAGGGCGCGGCCAAGCAACAGGCCTTCGCCGCAAAGATCGAGATCAGCTACGAGGAGCACAAGTAAGCGGACGCCGCGGACGCCTCCCGCGCGACCGGTAAAGGGTCGCTGCGCCCCGCCCGGCACTGATCCGGACCCGGCGGGGCTTCCCGCCGCGCGGCGCGAGCCGGGCTGCGTGCTCGCCTGGCGGCGCGGCGGTTACCGCTCGGCCGGGTCGGCGCCGGCGGACTCCTTGGCCGCGCTCCGGGCCTTGCTGCCCGCGGCGGCGCGGCGCGGCCGGGCGTCGGGCGAGGCGCCGGCGAGCTTGCGGATGCCGGCGAAGCGGCGCTCCAGCGTCCCCATCGCTCCGCTCGGCAGGCGATAGAGCGGGTCGCGCTGGCGGTTGCGGTGCGACGGGAGGATCTCGACGAACCCGAAGCGCTTGAGCGTCGCCTGGCCCGGCCGGGTGTGGCCGAAGGCGAGGATGCACCGCGCGCCGAGATCGCCGAAGGTCCCGGTGATGTGCTCGTGCAGCTTCACCATCGTGACGTCCTTCGCCACCAGGGCGCCGAACTCGGGGTGGCGCGCGTTATACATCACGGTGGCGACGTAGATGTGCTGCACGCGGAGGTTTTCCTCCGCCGGCACGATGTCGTCGAGCCCGAGCGAGCGCTCGGAGCGCTGGCCGGCGATGAGTTCCTCGGCCGTGGCGGCGCGCAGGGGAAACACGTCGAAGAATCCGATCAGGCGGTTCTTGCGGTCCACGACGGCGGTGAAGACCGCCGGGTTCTTCTTCCGCCACTCGCGGTAGTCGTCGTAGCGGATGCAGCCCTTGTCGAGGCCGTGGCGGACCATCGCGTTGGCTTCCCGGGCCGCCGCCTCGTCGTCGCGCGCGGCGAAGCGGGCCTGGGCGAGCGCATCCTGCAGCGCGAAGCCGAGCGAGTCGCTGCCGTCGGTGGCGTCGAAGGCGTGGCTGTCGCCGCGCGGGGGCGCTCGATCCACGCCGCCAGCGCGACGGTGGGCAGCAGCACGCCGAAGGCGAGCAGGATCCAGGCCCAGTCGAGCCCGTCCTTGCCCAGCGCGGCGTTGATCGTGACCACGGCGGTGGCGATGGCGCCGAAGTAGGTGAGCAGGCGTTTCAGGTAATCAACCATGGCGCGAAATCATGTAGCGGGCGCTGGCGCCGTAGGAGGCGAGCTTGGGCGCCAGCGCGGGATCGTCGACCACGGCGAAACCGTAGCGGGCCCACATCGGATGCGTGCCGTAGACCGACACCAGCGCCAGCGCCGGCAGCGCGAGGCGCGCGGCGACCGCGCGGACATGCGCGACGAACCGCCCGGCCGAGCCGTGGCCGCGGGCCGAGGGATCGACCACGACGTCGTGGATGTAGAGGCAGTCGGCCGGCCGCTCGAGCGGCGGGAGAAAGGTGTCGAGCGGCGGGATCGCGTGCAGCCAGTAGGGGTGGCAGATGCCGTAGCCGAGCAGGCGGGTGCCGTCCGTCAGCTTGCGGCAACCTTCCGGGCACAACCGCATCTTCTGCTCCAGCACTTCCTGCCGTTCGAAGAGCGTGGGATGGGCGGCGTCTCCCAGATCGCTGACCGCGCCGTAGTCCGCCTCGACCAATGCCTCCCATCGCAGCCCCGTTGCCATGGGCGCGAAGTCAGACCGCGAAGCGCCGCACTGGCGACTCGATTTTGCGGCCGGTTGCGCCCGCTCAGGACCGCGCGCGCGCGACGCAGTCGCGCATCGTCGTCACGACGCGCTCGCACTCGCGCCCGAAATCGCCCGCGGCGATGACCAGCGGCGTGCCGGACTGATAGCGCCGCTGCTCGAAGAGCGCATGGAGCGTGTGGGGCTGGCGCGCGATGTAGCTGGCGGGGTCCTTGAGGTGGACGCCGAGCGCGCGCACGGTGCGGGCGCCGCCGGCGCCGCCCTGCAACACGGGCACGTCGTCGATCCGCTCGACGTCGGTCCACGGGATGAAGCCGGTGGAGATGCCGCCGGGGCTGTATTCGAATCCGCGCTCGTCCATCCGGAACCACACGGGGCTCTTGACCACCCGGTAGAGAAAGACGCCGGCGAGGAAGGCGCCGACGAGGCTCAGCAGGCCCAGGATCAGCCGGCCCACCGGGTCGATCTGCTCCTTTGTCTCCGCGGGGAACAGGAGCTCGCCCGGCAGGAACACCGCGTCGGTCAGCACGGCCGTCAGCCCGACGGTCGGCACCAGGCAGAGGACATGCATCCAGCGAGGGGCCCGGCGTTGATAGGGGATCATAGGCTTGGGGTTGAGCGTAAGCATGGCGCCGCGGGCGCGACGGAAAAGCCCGAACTTCATGCCGCCCGCGGGGAGGGCGGGACGGGCGCCCGACGACCGTGGCGCCGGCCGCATCTCCCTCGCCGCGTGGCGCCGGCGGAGCGTCGGGACCGGGATCGTCGCACGCCTGACTCTCGGGACAGAGATTTTCCTTGCGGAATCGCGGAATGTGACGAATCAGAGGGCTGTTCGATGTCGGGTCAGATGCACGGTCGAGATCGTGATTTGAGTCAGGCAACGAGAGTCAGGTTTCTGCGTTAGCGACTACTACGAGTTAGCAGGTCAGGCAACGTCAGGACGGAACAGCGACAGGCCCTGCGCGCGCAGCCAGCGGCGACGGGCGCGAGCGTGAGCGGTTTGGACCGTGCGAGCATCCACCGTGAACCTTCAACCGCGGCACGGGCCGCAGCATGACACCATGAATCTTTCCCACCTTCTCCAACAACGCGAACGGCTGCTGCGCGAGGCGCGGCTGGCCAATCTCGCCTTCGCTTTCTCGCGCCTGAGCGACTACGCCGGGCGCATCGAGCGCGCCGGCCTCCGCGGGCCGGTCACGCTGCAGGAATCGGATCCGGAAGCCGAGCGCTTCTGGCCCGTGCTGATGGCGCACCGCGGCCCGCAGTCGGTGATCGACGAGCATTTCCTCGACGAGGATGTGGACGAGCTCGACGAGATCCTGCTTTTCCTCGAGGACGAGGGCTTCGAGGTGGATTTCACGTTCGAACTCGAGGACCTGCCGCACCGCTACCTGCCCGCGCTGCGCCGCGAACTGGAAAGAGCCGGCGTCGCGCTGCCCGCGGCGACGCCGAGCCCCGAGGATTCGAACCGCGAGACCGCCTGAGGCGCGCGCGGGGCATTCTCTCCACGCGACAACCTGCCGCGACCGGCGCCCGGCCCGGGGCGGACCTCCGCCGTGGCCCGCTCAGGGCTCCTTGGCCAGGTCCGCGGCGCGCGCGGCGGCGATTTCGTCGATGCGCTCGTTCAAGTAGGCGAGGGCGTAGCGGTTCGTCTTGGTGCCGTCCTGCTGGTCGAGCACCTGCTGGCGGCGCTTGAGCAAGTCGCCGAGCGGCACGTCGCCATCCTTCGCGAGTTCCTGGGCGAGCGCGAGGCCGCGCAAGGTCCGGATATAGGCGCGGCGCGCCGGCCGCGAATCCTGGACCTGCGCCGCCCGCAGCCGCACCTCCACCGTGCGCCCCTCGCGCACGAGGGTGAGCTTCTGGGCGGCGCGATCGAAGGCGGTGACCTTGTAGCCGTCGAAGCTCTCGCCGAGCGACACCCAGCGCGCGTCGCGGCCCCCTTCGCTCGTGAGCGAAAAGACCGGACCGGTGGCGTCGACGAAGTAGCCGGAAAACACCGGCTCCGCCCGCGCGAGGCCGGCGAGCAGCGCGGTGGCGAGCACGATGCCGACGCGAAGACGAGGAAGGGCAGGGCAAAGCGAACTCATGGGGCGGGGGTGAGGAGATCGGCGGGCGCGGCCCATCGCACCGGATCGGCCGACACTACGAGCGCCGCGCCCGACGACAAGCATGGGCGAGCGGCAAAATCCATCCCCGCCGCCAAGGGCGTGCCGCGCGGGCCGCCCGGCGGGAAAGGCATTCCGCCCGGCGCGCACACGGGGCGCGGCGGACAAGCCGGGAGCGGCCCGCGGAAGGCACGGACGCCACCGCTGCCGCAGGCGGTGGACGCCGCGGCACGCGGAACTCGCGGCCGATCACTCCGGCGCGGCGGCGTGGTGGCGGGCGACGTAACGCGCGGCGGCCTTGGCCTCGGCGACCTTGAAAATGTCGGCGCCAAAGCGCTGCTGAAGGTCGCGGCGCATGACGGCGTTGTAGGCGTTGGCGTAGCGGAGCAGATCGTCGTCCACCACGCAGCCGGCGATCACGGTCGTGGTGACGCCGTAGTCCTCGCGCAGCACGGCCTGATAGTCGGTCGCGTCGTCGTCGAGGAGGCCGTAGACGAGGAGACTGTGCCTGCCGCGCCGGAGCGCGTCCTCGGCATCGCGCGTGCCGTCGCCTCCCTGGCTGATCCAGGGGTAGATTGCGCGCCCCTTCACCGCCACGCGCGGGCTGCGGGAGGTTTTCCAATGGGCATAGCCGGCGGCGAAGGCCACGAGACCGAGGAGCGGGACGATATAGTAAATACGGCGGCGCATCGGCAGAGACTACGGCCGACCGGATGAGTTCTTAGAATCGGACTGAGCCCGGTCGCGCAGGCGGCGGTTCGTGGCGCGCACCCGGGCGGAGGCGGGGCGTCGTGGGCGGCTTGCACCGGATCGCATCGGGCTCGGGCCGGTCGGAGGCGACCGGTTTTCAGGCCGCGAGGTCGGGCTACTCCGGCTGGCGCGGCTCGCTGGGCAGGTGACCCAGCAGCAGGGAGACGAGCCCGTTGGCGTGGCGCTCGTAATTGCGGCGAGCCGTGCGAACGCAGATCGTCCACAGTCCGCCGACGGCCAGCGTGGCCAGCACGACGATCGCGGCCCACTTCCAGGAGAGGCCGCGCTCGAAGGCGCGGTGACTCCAGTAGCACGCGAAGGCGGCGTAGGCGACGATGCCGGCGACCGCCATGTTGAGCTGGAACTCCATGTAATACCAGTAGCTCTCCTCGAGGTAGACCAGCTTGGCGGTGTCGATGCGATGCATGAGCAGGTATTTCGGATCGACGAAGGTGCGGAGCGCTTGCAGGTGCGCGGGCTTGATGCCGCCGTTGATCGACACGCGGGAGAGGTAATGCTGCACCACCTGCTCGCGAATCTCGCGCAGCACCCCGTCGTGCGGGAAATGGCGGCGCACGAAACGATCGGTGACGAATCCCCAGACCACCATGTTGGAGAGGATGCCGAGGATCAGGCTGCCCGCCAGGACGCCGACCGAAAGCAGCACCTCGGAGTGATTCGTGAGGCGCTTGAACTCGTCCTGATAACCGAGCGAATTTGCCACCGTGTAGCCGGCGAGCAGGAGCGAGAGGAAATGCACGTAACCCGGGAGGAAAGTCTTGATCAGTCGGCCGAAATTGAAGGCGGAAAACGGGTTCATGGGGGGCTCAGCAGGGGGCGTTCAGGAAAGAGGGCGTCGCGCCGGCGGCCGGATGCTCCCGGGAAGGTTCGTCTGGTCGCGGCCGGCCGTGGGTCGCGGGCGCGGCGTCCGCGAGCGGGCGCTTCCGTCGCGCCGACGCGCGGGCCGGTGGCGGGTGCGGCGTCCGGATACTCCGGCCAGGAAATCCCGCGGGACGCCCGGCGATTCGAAAGGGGCCTTTTCCCGATCATGCGCCGCGCTGAAGCGGAGGCGGCTGCCGTCAACCAGACGATTCATCAGGGGCATCGCGTGGCCCGCGCGATTTCGGCCCGATCCCAGCGCAGCCGCGCCACGGACGCAACGCGGGAATCCGCGCGCCGGGACGGGCCGGGCGCCCGCGGGAGGCGGCCGAGAGCGGACGCCGGCTGCTGCGCACCTTTCGCCCGCCCGGTCGCGACTGCCGCGGCCGGGCGGGCGTCGGCGGGCGGGGGCGGCGTCGCCGGCGAAAACGGGCAATTCGCTGTCCGGCCGGGGGCGGCTGGTTCGTCGAAGCAGCAGAGCTCCGACGCGATGGTTGCGTCGGGGCATTTCCGCGCCACGTTCCAGGCGCTCCCTGCCACCCTCCCACGAAATCACCCATGTCCAAACTACGTGTGCATTGCTTCAGCCTATCGATCGACGGATTCGGCGCCGGGCCGGATCAGAGCCTCGAGCATCCGCTGGGGGTGGGCGGCAAGGGCCTGCATGAGTGGTTTTTCCCGACGCGCTTCTTCCAGAAAATGATCGGCGCGGGCGACGGGACGACCGGCGTGGACAACGAGCTGGCCGAGCGCGGCTTCGAGGGGGTCGGCGCGTGGATCCTGGGCCGCAACATGTTCGCGCCGAGCCGCGGCGCGTGGCGGGATGAGCAGTGGAAGGGCTGGTGGGGAGACAATCCGCCTTACCACACGCCGGTCTTCATCCTGACGCATCACCCGCGTCCCCCGATCCCGATGGCCGGCGGCACGACGTTTTACTTCGTCACCGACGGCATCCATGCCGCCCTGCAGCAGGCCCGGGCCGCCGCCGGCGGACGGGACGTGCGCATCGGCGGCGGCGTGGCCACGGTGCGCCAATACCTCCAGGCCGGCCTGATCGACGAGCTGCACCTCGCGATTTCCCCGGTGCTGCTCGGCCGCGGGGAGTCCCTCCTCGCCGGCCTCGACCTCCCGCAGCTCGGCTACCGGGTGACGCAGCACACCCCGACCCCGGCGGCGACGCATGTGGTGCTGACCCGGTGATCGCGGCCCGCCCGCCGCGGCGGGCGGGCTTCCCGGCGGTCAAAACACGAGTCCCGGCGGCGGGGAAGCCGCTCTCGCAGTGGCGGCAGCGGCCCGCGCCGCTCGGGGAGCGGCGGGCGCGGATGATAAAGTGGGTTTTCGAGATGCGGGAGAGCGTCGGGAAGTCGGGGGACTGAGGCGCGCGGATCGTGAAGGTGCGTCTACGAAGTCGGAGAGTGGGTATTGTAAATGGAAAACCCAGTTCCGGACTTCGAAAACCCAGTTTCTCATTTACAAGAATGAGTATTCGAAGCGGGGGCGTGGGCTTTCGGGCGATGCCGCGAGCGGCACGGCCGTGAAAGATTTTTGATAGATTGGGCGGCGAGGGGACGTTTCAGAGAATGCGCGTTGGGCCCGCCGCGCTCAGGAGCAGGGCCCAATAGGCTCCTGGTTAACCGCCAAAAAAACAAAAAGTATGAGTGCGAACAGAGTGCGCGTTGACCTCCCGTCCACCGTGGACGACCGGATCAACCTCGCCAAGATGATCGCGGGGAAGCACGCCGAACTCGGCGCGGCTTCGCCGCTGGGGCAGTTGAAGTGGGACAAGATCACGCCGGCCATCGCGGCGGCGGAAGCGTCGCATCGGGAATCGAAGCGCCTGCAAGCGCAAGCGGAAGCGGCCACCCAGGCTCGCGACGCCGCGCTGGAAACGATCGTGACGTTTCTGCGCGCGTCTCGGGACATTCTGAGTGGCGTGCACGTCGACGAGATGCGGAAGCTGGGCGACTACGGGTTCACCGTGAGCGCCGTGACGAACCGCGCGTCGAAGGAGCCGCCCGCCGCGGCGGCCAAGCCGGCCGGTTGAGTCCTCCGATCCACGCGGAACCATGACCGACCGTAAATATCCCTGCTACGTCCTGAAAAAGGACGCCGGCGGGAATTGGTATTGGCTCTACTACGCCGAGAACCGCGAAGCGATCGCCCGGAGCAGCGAGAGCTACGTGGCCAAGGCCGATTGCGAAGCCTCGGTCCGCCTCCTGAAGAATTCCGGGAGCGCGCCGGTGTATTCGGAGTAGTCGTCCGTCCTCCCGAACCCGCGTGCTAGCGCGCGGGTTCGTTTTGGGGCGTGGGTCTTGCAGGGCGAGAAGGTAGCCGCCCGGGGAATTCCGTCAGGGGCGGCGAGGCGTCCGCCGGCGGAGGGACGTTTTCAGGAGTCGTGACCGGGCCCGGCCGGCTGCTCCGCCACGTCGACGCTCGTGGCATGCAGTCGGATCACCGCGTGCCGGAATGAAGTGAGCGTCAGCACGGGCTGACCCTCCGGGGCGAGGTAGTTGAGGTAAGCCAGCACGATCACGGCGCGACGCTGCTGGGCGGGAAGCGTCACCGCGGGCAGGGCGGTGCCCGGCGGAACCTGCAGGGAGACCGCGTCGATCTGTGCGGCGAGGCCGCTCAGGAGGGCGCTTTTCTTCTCGAACCATTCGGGACCGCTCTTGGGCAAGAGGGCGCCGGCTTCTTGACTATAGACAAAGACCAGATCGAGCGCGGTGGCGGAGGCCTGATTGGCATCGGCAGCGGCGATCACGTCGACGCTGCGGAGTGCGCCCGCGCGGGGTTTGGCGAGCGCGACGGTGGCGAGAGCGAGCAGGCAGAGAAAGAGGCGGAAGCGCATGGCGGGGCAGATAATCGGGGCCAGGGACGGGAGCGGGTGGCGGGGCGTCATTTCGCCGCGGGGGACGGGAGCTTGGTGGAGTGGAGGAGGGCGATGCGCCACTGGCCGGAGACGCGGCGGAGAACGGCGCTTTCGAGATAGTCGCGGTGGCGGGGGCCGTGCTGCGGGTCGGTGATGTCGGAGCGCAACGTGTAGACGGCCCAGGCGGTGTCGCCGGCGACGCGGACCTGGTGGAAATCGAATTGATCGGTGCGGCGGTAGCCCGCCTCGGGTTTGGGGATGAGGGCGAGGTCGCCGGCGACGTCGAGCAGTTCGCCGTGTTCGAGGAGGAGGTAGTCGTCGGTCAGCAGGGCGCGATACCGGGCGGGATCCTGCGTGACGAAGGCGGCGTGATAGGCGTCGACGATCCGCTGGCGGACGGCGGTGGTTTCATCGGCCGACTCCGCTCGGCCGGGAACCGAGCCGAGGGCGAACAGCAGACAGGCGGCGAGCAAACTGAGGCGGGGCATGGCGCGACGCTGAGGACGCACTTGCGGAAAGGCGAGAGCGCGGCGGTTGCGCCTATTCCCTTAGTCGGGGTTAGCCTATGACCTCTTCCGCTCAATCTGTAATAGAGCAACCTGCCCATGTAACCAGACTGCAAAAATCGGGGTATGCGTATTTCCAAAGATTATCTTGGCGAAGTATCCGTTTACCCCAAATCATGCCCGAGTCGAGCGGGCCACTCAGACTAAAATTCTATGGCATTCGATTTTGATCAACCAAGCTATGTGGCCTTTCGGAAAGTAATCGCTGAACGCACTCGACAAGTGGTCGTCATTTGCGGAGCTGGGCTCAGTAGGTCAGCTGGATTACCGAGCTGGGTTGAGTTGAAAACTCGCTTGATTGCTGCCGCTAAAAAAGAGGTCCAATATCGAAAAGACTCCAGGCAAAAAGACGAACATTTGATCGGAGTTGCAGAGCATGAGGCTGACTTATGGATGGCCCTGAAATTTCTAAGACGCGCGATGCTTGAAACATCATATACCGCCGAAATTCGATCTGCATTCGCGAATGCGGCCAGTGCGTCTCCTCCTGATGAGTATGTTGATCTGTGGCGCTTGCCGCTCGGTGGTATTGTAACACTAAACGTAGACGGGTTTGTAGGACGGGCATTCGCAGAGCGATTTGGTGGAGCACGCGAAGTGCGTCAATTCTCAGGCATAGACTGTGACCGGCATACTGATCTGTTTACCAGTGGAAAGGAGTTCGTGGTCAATTTGCATGGTGTGCTGCCTGAGGTTAAATCGTGGGTTTTTACGGCTGATGATCTTGAGAACCTGATGCGGATAGAAGCATATCAACAATTCATAAGCACTCTTTTTACCTCACGCACGGTTTTATTTATCGGAATAACAGCAGACGACCCTGCGATCTCACGTCACCTTGCCCGTCTCAAGGCGATAGGTTTTTCTGGCGGCGAACATTATTGGATTACTCACCGGTCTGACGCCGCTACAGTCGCCTGGGCTCAAGATCACAAGGTTAGAATTATTTTTTATAATTCAGAGGATCACAGCGACGTAAGCATAATCGTTAAAGATATAAACAAATGGGTTCCGCGGGAAACGGAGCCGCCGCCAGTTCTGCCTTCAACGAGCAAAGAGCGTGGCTTTGTGCTTCCGCCACCAGAAGAGATCGAGCGCCTGAGCGCTGAGGAAATCCGACAATCCTTAAATAAAGAGGCATCAAGAATATTGCACTCAGGTGATCCTGCGCGTGAAGCGAGATATGCTGAATTTTGGAAAAAATATGCAGAAGCGATCCATCGAGCGTGGTCTGTGACCAGTGTGGCGCCTCGGAATATTTTTATGGGCTTCAAGATTAATTCACCACTGACGAAAGGTGGCTTTGGATCGATTTACGATGCGGAGAGAACCGATGGTGAGCGCGTCGCCATCAAAGTTTTGCACAATGTCGCTAAAGATGATCACGCGACGCTTGTGAGCTTTAGGCGAGGCGTGCGTGCAATGCGGATTCTAACCCCTTTTGCTGACCCCGTCGCGGCTCGCTTTATTTTTCGCAGCCTGACGCTTTCTGTTCGCACGTCTCAATTCACGCTATCGATTCGAGAAAAAACAGGCGCTTTAGGAACTCGGTAGAGTCGGCAAAATAGTTAGGGTATGACTCCTTGATTCCACCCATCGCGGCGCTCGAAACCAGTGCAACCACAGACTGGCCAGACTTTGCTGCGTGCTTTTCAGCAGTCAAATATTCAACGTTCGCTAACTCGTTTTCTTGTTCGGAAAAGTGTTTAGTGTTAACAATCTTCTGAGCAGGATCGATTGTAATTAGGACATATCCCCTTTTTTGACCCAACTCCAATTGCTTATTCACGATCTCGATCGAGTTCGCGTAGCCTTCTAGTTTTTCAATTACTTTTAGTCGCTTCGATAGTTGTTGGAGGCGTTGCAATGACTCTCGCCCATCTTTGACCAGCGCGAGTTTCTTGAGAAATTCCGACCGCTTACTCGATGCCGGAATGCTGTCGATCATATGAATCGAGTCTATGATCGAGAATTGAAGGCCAACCTCTCGAAAAAAAACCTTCCATTCAGGAAATCCGCTATTGGATTTCAGTGTTTGGCCTGTGAATAGGTCTACGATTTCGAGAGCCGTTGCCCAGTAGTGCTGAATTCGTGTTCGAATCTGCACTTCGATGTTTCTTGAGACGTCACCGGCGCCGTCGAATGTTCCGATTAAGTGGTAGCTTCGATAGCCGTCGTCTTTGGGCGTAGTTACATAGTCCTTCTTGCGAATCACTCCGGTGCTGGATCGGAACTCTTTGGCTCTTCGCAGAGCGCGAACGACCTGCCATAGTTTCTTTTCTGTCGTAACGATCGCACGGCAACCTCCAATATCGTGCATGTTACGGAGAGTCATGGTCTCGAACCGAACTAGCTTTCGATAAATGGACACATATCGCTTGAGGCGTTTACCAAAGATTGCGGTCCGGTCTATTGGAAGAACGGTTTCTTTCAGTAGTTTGACTGCGTTATCGAGAGGGCGCTCGTGGCATAAACGAAAAAAAGCCAGAACTTCGAGCACACGGTCTTTTTCAGCACGCTCTAGTTTGCTGAATTTACGGAGCGATTCTCCGGCTTTTGTAATTTGAGCACCAGAGAAGTCCATCAGTTGGAATGGTGCGCGGGCAGGGCTCTCCTTTGTGGTTCGCGCAGGATAAGTTTAAGCTGGAGAGAATTCCGCTCCTTAGCTGACTTTGAAGTCGCTCCCGTAGACGCAAGCTTCGCACGTGCCGCCGTTACCGTGTTCGTTGAAGCAACGGCGGGCAGGTCGCATCACTGACATGCTTCGCAGGTGCCACCGTTCCTCATCGCCTCAATCGAGCACGCGTTCTTCTCTGCCTCGGTGTAGACCTTCTTGGCATCGCGGGTTGCAGTCTCCGCCTTCGTCTCACCGGCCGCACCACGAACCTCTTTCTTCACGTTCACCGTGGCCTTCTCGATGTTCGAGGCGCCGAGGGAGCGGAGGTAGTAGGTCGTCTTGAGGCCGGTCTTCCAGGCGTGGCGATACATGTGCGAGAGCGTCTTCAGGTCCGGCGTCTTGAGCCAGAGGTTCACGCTCTGCGATTGATCGATCCACTTCTGGCGGCGGGCGGCGGCGTCGATCACCCACTTGTAGTCGATGTCGAAGGCCGTGCGGTATTTCTCCTTCAGGTCGGCCGGGACGGCTTCGATGTCGGCGAGGTCGCCGTCGAAATACTTCAGCGCGTCGATCATCTCCTGGTTCCAGAGGCCGCGGGCCTTGAGGTCCTCGACGAGGAACGTGTTGATGACGACGAATTCGCCCGAGAGGTTCGATTTGACGTAGAGGTTCTTGTAGTAGGGCTCGATGCAGGGCGACGTGTTGGTGATGTTCGAGATCGTCGCGGTGGGGGCGATGGCGAGGCAGTTGGAGTTGCGCATGCCCTGCTTGGCGATCTTGGCGCGGAGCGGCTCCCAGTTCATCTTGCCGCCGCGCGGGACGTCGACGGGGACGCCGCGCTCCTGCTCGAGGAGATCGAGGGTGTCCTGCGGGAGGAGGCCGCGGTCCCACTTCGAGCCCTTGTAGCTGGAGTAGGTGCCGCGCTCGGCCGCGAGGTCGGAGGAGGCTTCGTAGGCGTAGTAAGCGATGGCCTCCATGAACTCGTCGTTGAACTCGACGGCTTCGGGGGAGGCGAAGGCGACGCCCTTCATGTAGAGCGCGTTGGCGAGGCCCATGACGCCGAGGCCGACGGGGCGGTGGCGCATGTTGGAGGTCTTCGCGGCCTGCGTCGGGTAGAAGTTGATGTCGATGACGTTGTCGAGGGCGCGGAGGGCGATGCGGATGGTGTCGCGCAGCTTGTCGTGATCGAGCGAGCCGTCGGGCTTGAGGTGCGACTCGAGGATGACGGAGCCGAGATTGCAGACGGCGGTCTCGTCGTTCGAGGTGTTGAGCGTGATCTCCGTGCAGAGATTGGACGAGTGGATGACGCCGGCGTGGTCCTGCGGGGAGCGGAGGTTGCAGGGATCCTTGAAAGTGATCCAGGGGTGGCCGGTTTCGAAGAGCATCGAGAGCATCTTTTTCCAGAGCTCGATGGCCTCGACCTTGTGGCCTTGGATTTTGCCTTCCTCGGCGAGCTTTTCGTAGTGCGCGTAGCGCTCCTCGAACTTGCGGCCGTAGGTCTCGTGGAGATCGGCGACTTCGTTGGAGCGGAAGAGCGTCCAGTGCGAGCGCGACTCCATGCGCTTCATGAACAGGTCGGGAATCCAGTTCGCCGTGTTCATGTCGTGGGTGCGACGGCGGTCGTCTCCGGTGTTACGACGGAGTTCGAGGAACTCGAAGATGTCGTTGTGCCACGATTCGAGGTAGGCGCAGCCGGAGCCCTTGCGCTTGCCGCCCTGGTTGACGGCGACGAGCTGGTCGTTGTGGAGCTTGAGGAAGGGGATGACGCCCTGCGACTCGCCGTTGGTGCCGGCGATGTGCGCGCCGGTGCCGCGGACGGCGGTCCAGGAACCGCCGAGGCCGCCGGCCCACTTGGAGAGCTGGGCGTTTTCGGCGATGCCGCGATACATGATGCCCTCGAGGCTGTCGTCGACGTAGTAGAGGTAGCAGGACGAGAGCTGGGAGTGGAGGGTGCCGGAGTTGAAGAGGGTCGGCGTGGACGAGCAGAAGCGGCGGCTCTTGTAGAGGCCGTAGAGCTGGAGGGCCCAGGACTCGCGGTCGGACTTCTCGTCGAGGAAGAGGCCCATCGAGACGCGGAGCCAGAAGAACTGCGGGGTCTCGAGGCGGCGCGAGCGCTTGCCGGTCTTGTCGATGATCAGGTAGCGGTCGTAGAGCGTCTGGACGCCGAGGAAGTCGAGGTCGAGGTCGGCGGAGGGGTCGATGGCGGCGGCGAGCTTGGCGAGGTCGTATTCCTTGAGGCGCGGGGAGAGGCGCTTGATGTCGATGCCGCGGGCGACGTAGGGGGCGAAGGCCTGCTGGTGGGCCTTCTTTAGGGCGCCGATGCCGTCGCGGACGATGTCCCAGCCGAGGACTTCCTCGTAGATGTAGGTGAGCTGGATGCGGCCGGCGAACTTGGCGAAGTCGGCGTCCTTTTCGATCAGGGTCTTGGCGTTGAGGACGATGGTGTTGTTGAGGTCGCCCTGGCCGATGTTGTCGAAGGTGGAGCGGCGGAGCTCGGCCTCGATCTGGTCGGCGGTGAGGCAGAGGTTGAGGCCGATGGAGGCGAACTCGATGCGCTTCTTGAGGTCCTCGCCGTTCCAGAAGTAGGTGGAGCCGTCGGCGCGCTGGACGACGATCATGGAGTTCTGGCCCTGGGGCGGGTTGGCGGCGGCCTCGGGGGCCTGCTCGGCCGTCGCGGCGGCTTCGACGTCGCCGGCGTGGCGGGCGGCGGACTCCTGGGCGCGGGAGGCGTGGCGCATGGCGCGGTAGAGGATGTAGTCCTCGGCGACCTTGAAGTGGCCGGCCTTCATGAGCTCTTCCTGGACCATGTCCTGGACTTCCTCGATGTGGAGGAAGGCCTGCTTGAGCTCGGCGGCGCGCTGGGTGACGGCGCGGGCGATCTGCGGAGCGGGGGCGGAGTCCTTGCGGAGGGAGAGGAAGGCCTTGCGGATGGCGATCTCGATCTTGGCCTCGTTCCAGGGGACGACCTGGTTGTTGCGGCGGATGAGTTTGACGGCGACGGTCGGGTGCTCGCGGGAAACGGGGAGCTTCTGGGCGCGCTTGTGGAGGAGCGACTTGGCGACGTCGTGGGCGTTATTGTCGACGAGGGTTTTCTCGATGAGCACGTAGAGGTCGTGGAGGGAGACGCGGAGCGGGCCGCGGGTGAGGGCCTGCTTGGTGAGGTTGGTGGCGACCTCGCGGGTGACGTCGGCGACGAAGCGCTGGTTCTTCTCGTTGAAGATGTCCTTCTCGCCCTTGGCGAGCATGAGGTTGGCGAGGGACTTGCCGACGGTGTCGGCGACCTCGGCGAGGTCGAAGCGCTCGGTGCCGTGCGGGCAGAGGACCTCGACTTCGGGGACGGTGACGTCTTCGCGGAGGACGTCGCGCCAGTTATAGTTGGGTTTCTGGTCCTGCGGGGTGCCGGTGAATTTCTTGAGGACGAGGTCGGTGTGGACGGAAGAGGAATCGCTCATGGAGATCGTGATTGCGGACTGCGTGGGGTGGGGACGGGCGGACGGAGGGGTAGGGGAAAGGGGACGAAAGCGGGAGGGATCCGGGCCGGCCGGCGCGCGGGGCGCGGGGCTCGGCGAGGGGCCGTCCCGCGCGGGCGGGACGGCTCAGAGTTCGTCGTCGCTGGTGTTTTGGAGGGCGGACGATTTCTGGTATTCGGTGACGCGGCCCTCGAAGAAGTTCTGTTCCTTCTTGATGTCCATCATCTCGGCCAGCCAGGGGAGCGGGTTCTTGATGCCCGCGGAGAGCGGGGCAAGGCCGCAGCCTTCGAGCCGGCGGTCGGCGATGTAGTCGATGTAGGTCAGAAACTCGTCGATCGCGAGGCCCACGGCGTTCACGGGCAGGCAGTCGCGGATGAACTCCTTTTCCAGCGCGATGGCCTCGGCCATGGTCTGGCGCAGCTCCTCCTTGAACTCGGGCGTCCAGATCTCGCGGTTCTCCTCGACGAGGTCCATGAAGAGGTTCCGGAAGAGCTCGATGTGGTTGGACTCGTCGCGGAGGGTGTAGCGGAACATCTGGCCGATGCCGGGGAACTTGTTCTGGCGATAGAGCGAGAGCACCATGCCGAAGAGGCCGTAGAACTGCGTGCCCTCCATGCACTGGCCGAAGATGAAGATGTTCTTCGCGAGGAGCTGCTTGTTGGCGACGGAGGTGAGGTCGAGGTCGCGGCGGAGGGCGTTGGAGGCGCGGTTGACGAACTGGTTCTTCTTATCGATCGACTTGATGTCCTCGAACATCGCCTCGCACTCGTGCGGGTTGATGCCGAGCGAGGAGATCATGTAGAGGAGCGAGTCGGCGTGGATGTTCTCCTCGTGCGCGTGGCGGCCGAGGACGAGCTTCAGTTCCGGGGCGGTGACGAGCTCGCGGACGACGTGCTGGATGTTGTCGCCGACGATGCCCTCGGCCGCGGAGAAGTAGCCGATGCCCATGCGGATGATCCAGCGCTCCTGGTCGGTGACGGCCTTGGCATCGCGCCACTGCTCGATGTCCTTGCCCATCGGGATGTCCTCGGGCTCCCAGTGGTTGGCCTTCATCTTCTTGTAGAGATCGTAGGCCCACTGGAACTTCAGCGGGAGGAGGTTGAAGTAGGGGACTTGGCGGCCGTTGATGACCTTTTTGCCGGCGAACGCGGCTTCGGCTTTTTCCTGATCGAGGACGAAAGTCTTGGAGCCGACTTGGAAAGATTTGAGCATGGCTAGCGCAGGTGTGTGTCGAACGTGAAACGGGTGTGTTTTGCTGGCGGCAAAACCATCCTCCCGTGGTCATAGAAGCGCGCAGGACGCCCAAGCGAACCGAAGTTGCTGGAACTTCCTCACACGTTGCTGACCACCACAGGATGTGGCTGCCCGGAACCAGGGGCACTACTAATGGTAGTGGCCCATACCCCGTCAATTTTTTCTCCGGCAAAATCGCGACATTTTTTGGTGGACAAAAAAAACTCCCAAACTCGCGGTGTCGCGCGCGATGCGGGAGCGGCGGAAACGGCGCTTTCCCGAGTGAAAACGGGGTGGCGGGCGGGCGTGCTTTTTCCGCGGAAAAATTTCTTGACGCAATGTTGCGGCAGGCGTGCCGGCGTTTTCAGAGGAGAATTTTTCGCGGCGCGCGCCGACGAAAGTGCCGCGCGCGTTTCTCCTCTGGCGCGAGCGCGGCCAGGACGCGCGTCGCGCAGTCGATGACCGGTCGGGACATCGCGCGAGGCCGCGGCGCGGGCGGGCAATGCGCGACGGCGCACGCGCGCACGGATGATGAGGCGTCGGAATGGCATCGGCGCCTGTCTTCGCGCGGCGAGGCCGGAGTGTTTCCCCGCGGGGGAGCGCCGCGGGACAAAAAAGAAAGAGGCGGCTGCGTTGCCGCAGCCGCCTCGAGAGAGAATCAGCTCAGGATGCGCTTAGAACTTGATGCGCATGCCGGCGAGGACCTGCCAGCGGGAGACCGGCGTGTCGTCGACCGTCGTCGGGACGGTGTTGAGCGTGGTGTTGGTGAACGTATAGGCCCACGCGCCGGCTGTGGTGTTATCATACTTGGCGCTGACCACCGCGCGGCGGTAGGAGAACGGCACTTCCTCCTGAATGCCCCACTTGTCGTTGAGCAGGTTGGCGAAGTTGAGGACGTTCAGGTAAAGCTCCGCGCGGACCTTCTTGTAGATCGGGAGCGCTTGCGTGAACTTCAGGTCCACGGTCTGGAGCCAAGGGGAGGTCTCGCTGTTACGCGGGGCATGGCCGCCCTTGTATTTCGCCAGCGTGCTGGACTCGACGAAGGCGAAGAACGCATCGCGCTGGGCCGTGTTCGCCCAGGTGACCTTCGGGTCATCGGGACCGGTCGGGACGTAGAGCAGGTCGTTGAAACCGTATCCGTCGCCGTTGGCGTCACCGTAGAACACCCAGGAGTAGGGGTGGCCGGTGCGGCCCTGGTAAACGAGCGAAACGGTGGTCGGCGCTTTCTTGATGAACTCGAACTGGCGCGTGATGCTCGCGACGATGCGGTCCTTGATGCTCGTGTTGGAGGTGGAGGCGATGTCCTCGTTCGGGTTGAACACCGCGCGGTTCGAGTAGTTCGAGGAGGCGGTGGAGGAGGTGATCGGGCTCACTTCGGTGGCGTTGCCATGCGTGTAGGAGAACGACCAGCCCCACTTGTTCTTCATCGGACGGGCGAGGCTGAAGGTGGCGCCCCAGGCCTGGCCCTTGTCCGTGTTCGTCAGGTAGAACACGTCGGCGAAGGTGGAGACGCGGCGGCGGCCGTTGACCGAGGTGCTGGTGCTGGCATTGCCGGGGATGGTGCCGGCGTAGCGGATGCGGCCGTCGGGCAGGGTGCCGGCTTCAAGGTAGTTCAGGAAGAGCGTGTTCACGCTCCGGTCGACCTTGTTGAAGTAGTATTCGACGGTGGCCGTGATGCCGCCGAAGGGCAGCTCATGGTCGACGGCGATGTTCGACTTCCAGAGGCGCGGCTGAACGAAATCCCGGTCCGTGACGTTGATGTTCGGAGCGGGATTGGCCGAGCCGGGGACGGTCTGGGTTGCCGGGTCCGGATTGAAGGTGATGGCGGCCAGCTCGCTGGTGGAGGCGGTGTAGTTGTAGACGGAGCCGGCGTTGGAGTAGGCGTTCGAGAGCCAGACGGCGGGGTTCTTGCCCTGGAAGAGGCCGACGCCGCCGCGCAGCTGGGTCTTGCGCGCCGTGGCGAACTCGTAGCTGAAGCCGACGCGCGGAGCGACGGTGTAGTTGCCGCTGTTGGTGGTGTTGTTCGGCATGCCGAACGCGGCCTGGAAGCCGGCGGCGACCGGCGGAGCCTCGCCGATGTAGGGATAGTCGAAGCGAACGCCGTAGAGGAGGGTCAGCTGGCCATTCGGGCGCCAAGTGTCCTCGAGGAAGGCCGCGTAATTGTCATAGCTCCAGCGGGCGACCGCATTCTCGATGGTGGAGCCAGCATAGGGCTTGGCGAGCTGGTAGGAGGCCGGGGGCGTGCCCGCGAGCCAGGCAGTAACGCCGCTGCCAGGCGTGCCGTTGCTGCCGAAGGTGTAGACACCGTTGGTGTTCTGCACGAAGGCGTTCACATAGTCGGTGGCGACGTCTTCCACACCGAACGTGAGGGTGTGGTCACCGCGCGACCATTCGCCGATGGCCTTGAACTGGTTCTCCTCGGTGTTGAGCTTGTTGAGCTGGCGGGAGTTTTCCGTGCCGAGGACGACGCCGCCGTTGATCGCGGCATTATCGCTGGAGCGTGTGCCGGAGACGCCGAAAATCGTCACCATCGGGAAAGCGGCGGCCGAGTTTTGCGGGGAGCCGTCATACTTCGTGTAGGAACCGGTGAGCTCGGTGCGGAAGTCCGGCGTCCACTGGCTGTTCAGTTGCGCGACGTAGGAGTCGGTGTTGCGGTTCTGGGTATACCAGTGGCCGCTGAGCGACGTGGTCGTCGAACCGGTGTAGTTCGGGAAGATCGACTCGACGCCGTAGTTGCGGCGGTAGGTGAGGGCGAGGCGGTGCTTGTCCGAGATGTTCCAGTCGAGCTTGCCGATGTGCGTTTCCTGGGTGGAGACGTTGTCCGCGCCGCCGCCGAAGCTGCCGGGATCGTAGCCGAGCGCCTTGGCGCGCGCGATGATCTGGTCGAGGCTGGCCGAGTTCGGGATGAACGTCGCCTGCGGCGGGACGGTGGTGCGCTCGAAGTTGTCGTAGACGTAGGAGAAGAAGAGGCGGTTGCGGAGGATGGGGCCGCTGAACACGATGCCGTAGCTCTTCTCGTCGAAGGTCTCCTTGACGCCGGTGAGCGGGTTCTTGGCGCGGAGGTTCTCGTTGGAGACTTCGTAGTAGATTTTGCCTTCGAACTGGTTCGTGCCGGACTTGATCGTGGTGTTGATCAGGGCGCCGGTGAAGCCGGAGTAGCGGCCGGAGTAGGGATTCAGCTCAACGCCGAGGGACTGGATGGCGTCGATCGGCACGGGGCCGCGGAGGGAGGAGAAGCCGTTGCTGTTGAGGCCGAACTGGTCGTCGGAGCGGACGCCGTCGACGAGCAGCGAGTTGAAGCGGAAGTTCTGGCCCTGGGCGCTCAGCTGGCCGCCCTGGTCGAGCGAGCCGAGGAACATGCGGGAATCGAGCACCGCGATATCCTGGATGTTGCGGCGCACGGAGGTGACGTTGCTCACTTCCGCCTCGTTGAACGCCGTGCCCGTGCCCATCTTGCCGGCGCCGAACGTCGTGTCGCGGTTGCTGACGACGTTGAAGGCCTCGAGCTGCACGACGCCCGAGGAGGCCAGCTTGGCGCTCACATCGACGCTGGAGCCCGGTTCGACGTAGATCTCGCGTCGAACGCTCTCCTGATAGGTGTCGGCGGTGATCGTGACGGTGTAGGGACCGCCCACGCGCAAGCCGGACACGTTGTATTGGCCGTTGGCGCGAGTCACGCCGGTCGCACGGGTGCCGGACGGCTCGTGGACGATGGTGACCGCCGCGCCGGAGACCGGCTGGCCGGAGGAGTTGAGTGCAGTGCCGACGATGGCACCGGTGGTGATGCCTTGCGCGAGCGCGACGGTTGTAGACGCCAGAAGCGTCACGACTGCCACCGCGGCGGTGAGCAGTTTGGTGAACGATTTATGCATGGTGCAGATGCAGGTGTTGGTGTTGGAAACCCGGAGGAACCACTCCGAGGTTAGAATGGCTCAGCGAACGCCTGCGCTCTGGCTGAGTCAAGCCCTCATCCCCCGGAGCGCCGGTGGCTCCCGGATGATTTTTCCGCACCGTAACAAAGCGTCGCGACGCGCGACGAAATCGCCGGCCGCGGTGGACGCGACCGGCGGTCTTGGGCGGCGGCCGTTCAGGCGCCGAAGCCGCCCATCGCGGGCATGGCGAACTTCTGGAAGCCCGCCGGCGGCGCGAACAGGTCGTCCGGCAGCGCGCCGGGCTCGATCTTCTTCGTCTCGAGGCGGAACTTCTCCTTGCCGCGCGCGTCGCGGCCGACGACGCGCAGCGGGAACACGCCTTTCTTGCCCTTGAGCAGCTTCTCCCACGCGGCGCCCTCCGGCTTGGCCTTGCGTCCGCCCATCATGCCGCCCATCGGATTGCCGCCGCCGAGGCCCATGAAGTTGCCGAGCTGCTCGGTGAGCCACAGCTCGGTGGTCTCGCCCTTGTCGCTCATCACGTATTCCTCGCAGTCGTAGCCGAGGATCTTCGCCGTGCGGCCGGTCTTCTCGGCCTTGACGTCCGCGGAGCCGGTGCCCGGCTCCGCCGCCGCGCCGCCGCGCAGCGGCATGACCATATACATGCGCTCGCGCGGAATGAGGATCGTCATCTCCTGCTTCGCCGCATTCATGATCATCGTCGCGCCCGCGGCCTCGGCCGACTGGGGCTCCATGCGCACGAGATCGCCCTTGGTGGCGAAATCGATCACCTGCTCGCGGTCCTTGCCCGACGTGATCGCCAGCGACACGCGGCCCTCGAAAGCGACGGCGCTCGACACGGCGAGCGCGGCCATGATTCCCATCCATCCGGCGCGGAGATAATGCTTCATGGCCGCGGACCGTAGCGCGCGCGCCGGCGCGCTCAAGTCCGCACCCCCGCGCGCACGCCCGACTTTCGCCTAAGAAAACCCGGCGGGCCGCGCCGGCGCGGCCTCGGGCGAACGCCTAGCCCCGCGGCGCACATCCGGCATTGCGTCGCCCGGCGCGCGCCCAATCCTCGCGCGCATGGTCTCCGAGTTTTCGATCACGCGCACCGTCGAGTTCGCCGAGACGGACATGGCGGGAATCATGCACTTCTCGAATTTCTTCCGCTGGATGGAGGCGTGCGAGTCCGCGTTCTACCGCTCGGCGGGCCTGCCGCTCATCTCGTTCGCGCCGGGACAGGTCGTCGGCTGGCCGCGCGTGAACGCCACGTGCGACTACCGCGCGCCGCTGCGCTTCGGCGACACGGTCGAGGTCCGGCTCTTCGTGAAGGAGATCCGCACCCGCGCGATCGTGCTGCTCTTCCAGTTCCGCCAGGTGACCAAGGGCAAGGTCGATCCCGAGCTCTGCGCGCAGGGCGAGATCACCGCGGTGTGCGTGACGGCCGACGGCAAGGGCGGCATGACCGCCGCGCCGATCCCGGACGCGTTCCGCGCCAAGATCCGCATCGCGCCCAAGGCGGCGTGGGCGGCGGACTGAGGAAGGAGCGCTGCGGACAGAGGACGGCCGCCGAGTGACGCGCGCGTCGCCGGCGGAGCGGGCTCAGGCGTCGGCGGCGTAGATCTTCACCGCCTCGGTCCGGCCCTTCACGGTCGCAGCGCCGAGGGCGCGCAGCTGGCCGAGGGCACCGGCGGCGACGGCGGTGGCTTCGCTCACGATGATCGTGGCGCCGTAGGCGGGCTCCTTGGTGAGCGATTCGAGGCGGGCGGCGAGGTTCACGCCGTCGCCGACCACGGTGTAATTGAGGCGCGTGTGCGAGCCCATGTTGCCGGCGATGACGCGGCCGGTGTTGATGCCGATGCCGAGCGCGAGCTGCGGCCGGCCCTCGGCGGCGAGCGTGCGGTTCAACTCGGCCAGGGCGGCGCGCATTTCCCGGGCGGCGGCCAGGGCCCGCGCGGCGGCGTCGGGTCCGGCCACCGGGGCGCCGAAGAGCGCCATGATCGCGTCGCCGATGTATTTGTCGATGACGCCGCCGTGCTTCTCCACCACCGCGCTCATGCGGTCGAGGTAGCGGTTGAGCAGGGCGAGCAGCTCGCGCGGCGGGAGTTTCTCGCTCAGTGCGGTGAAGCCGCGCAGGTCGGAGAAGAGGATCGTGACCTCGCGTTCCTCGCCGCCGAGCTGGAGGTCGGAGTGGAGGAGCTGGGCGGCGATCTCGGGCGACACGACCTTGCCGAGCAGGTCGCGCACGCGGTCGCGCTCGGCGAGGCCGGCGGTCATCTGGTTGAAGGCGGTGGCGAGCTGGCCGAGCTCGTCGGCGCGCGGCAGGTCGAGGCGCGGGGTGTAGTCGCCGGCGGCGACGCGGTGCGTGTGCGCGGCGAGCTGCTGCACCGGCCGGCTGAGGTTGCGGGCGAGGCCGAGGGCGGCGAGCGTCGCCACGGCGAGGCCGGCGAGCGTGCCGAGGAGAAGCGTGCGCTCGAGGCGGCGCGAGGGGGCGAGCTGGGTGCGGAGCGAGCGCTGGAGGGCGATCAGGGCGGGCGGGCCGCCGGCGATCGGGAGCATCTGCACGGCGGTGACGTAGTCCTCGCCGCCGAGGGAGACGAGGTGCGTCGCGGCGACGGGGTGGTTCGACTCGAATTGCCCGGCCATCTCCGCCGAGAGCGTGGAGGCGAGCGCGCGGGCGTCGGTGCCGCCGGAGAGGAAGGTCACCTCGACGTCCGAACCCGCCTTCAGTTCGCGCGCCGTCTCGGCGTCGATGGGGAAGCCGAGGCCGACCCAGGCGACGATCTCGGGCGGCGGCGCGAGCAGCGGAACGAGGACGAGCTGGTGCAGCTCGCCGTCGAGGTAACCGTAGCCGGAGGCCTGCTGGGCGTCGGAGGCCTCGGCGCGTTTCTGCAGCTCGTGGAAGGGCGCGAGGTCGGCGGCGGCGATGGCGCTGCGGGTGCTGGAGAGCGGGCGGCCGGCGGGGTCGAGCAGGACGAGCAGCGGGGCCTGCACGCGCGCGCTGTAGGAGGCGAGGGCGGAGCGCGCGGTGGCGGGGCTGAACTCCTCCATGAGGAAGAGCTGCTTCATCGCGTAGTCGTTCGCCATCAGCCGGGCGTCGCGCAGGAGGTTTTCCTCGCGCAGGCGGGCGTTGGCGGCGAACTGCCGGGCGGCGCGCGCGAGGTCGGCGTTGATGGTGGCGAGGGCGTTGGAGCGGTTGGCGCGGGAGACGACGAGGTAGGTCGCCACTTGGACGAGCGCGAGCAGGCCGGCGATGAGCACGATCAGGCGCGTGCGAAAGTGCCGGAAGCGAAACCAGCCGCGCATGGCGTCAGTAGCCGCTGACCTTGCCTTCGGGCGTGCGCCGGATGCGGCGGTCGGGCTTGAGCTTCAGCGCGTAGTCGAGCGGCGCGGCGCCGGGGCCGATCTTCGCCTCGCGCACGTCGGTCGCGGCGAGGCGCGGGTGCCACACCTCGATGCGATAGCGGCCGGCGGGCACGGCGAGGCGGGCGGTGCCGGCGGCGTCGGTCCGGGCGAAATACGGCGTCGGCAGCACGACGACGTAGGCGACCATCCAGTCGTGGATGTTGCAGCCGAGGGTGACGATGCCGGGCTGGTCGAAGAGCACGGCCTCGCGCGCGCCGGGCGCGTAGAGGGGCTTCTCGAAGCGCTTGGCCTTCGAGAGCGAGTAGATGTGGTGCTGGATCGTGTCCAGGTTGGGGAAAACCACCTGCGTGCCGACGCGCACGACCGTGACGTAGGGCATGTATTCCTGGTCCTTTTGCACGATCTCCACCGGCTCGTTGGCGGGCGGCGGAAGCTCGGTCGGGTCGAGGGCGTAGAGCGCGATTACGGCGTCGGGCACCGCCTCGCCCTTGGCGTCCTTGACCAGGGCGCGGACATCGGTGTCGGCGGCCGGCGCGGCCGCGAGCAGGCGCGTGGCGAGCAACACGGCGGCGAATGCAAGCGCGGCGGCGGAGCGGGGCATGGCGGGATTAGAAGCGGTGGAGCACGCCGAGCGACCAAAAAGCCGAGTCGTAGCGGACGCCCACGCGGTTGACCACCCGCACGCTCTCGTAGCGCAGCGGCAGGCTGGTGGAATCGCTGAGACGGGCCGCGACCTGTGCCCACCAGAAGTCCGCGCGGCAATCCACGCGATACGCGACCCAGCCGGAGCCGAAGGTGTCCGAGACCTCCCACGGGATGCGCGAGTAGTAGTCCTGGATGGCGGGGCCGAAGCCCCCGCCGAGGGCCTGGCCGTAGACCGACCAGGCGGCGTTGGCCACCAGCTGGCCGTGCAGGCGCGAGGCGCCGGCGCCGAACTGCCACGTCTCCGTGGCGTCGTAGAAAGTCTCCAAGCCGATCCGGCGGGCGTGGGTGTCGAACGGCGCGTGGGCCGCGGTGAAGGATTCCCAGCTGGCGGTCGCGGCGACGCGCCACGAGTCGGTGAGGCGCTGGCTGAGGGAGGCAAAGCCCTCCTCGCGCCAGCCGCGGCGGCCGCGCTCGCGGAAATGCACCGCGGTGAGCGCCGCGCCGGCCTCGAGCACGGGCACCCGGGGACCGAGGCCGAACTTGTGGCGCAGCGTCGTGCGCGCGCCGAGGCCGAGGCGGTTCAGGGCGGAAAAGCGGCCGACGTTTTCCGCGCTGGCCTCGAGCGCCGCGAGCAGCGTCCAGTTGGCCGCGAGTTGCTGCGCGTGGAGGAACGCCGCGTCGAGGTCGGCGAGCGTGGCGTCCTGCGCGGTCGGCGCGTAGGAGGTGCGGCTGAAGTTCTCCGCGTAGGTCAGCGACGCGCCGAGACGGAGCTCGTGCGCGGACGCGGCGGCGGCGAGCGCGGCGGCGGCGAGGGTGAGCAGCGGGGGAATCAGCCTCACAGAAGCGGCTTGATAACCTTCCAGACCGTTTCGGCAACCACGCGATGGCCGGCGGCGGTGGGGTGGATCCCGTCGGGCTGGTTGAGCTCGGGGATGCCGCCGACGTTCTCGAGCAGGAAGGGGATGAGCACGGCGTGGGTCGACTCCGCCAGGGACGGATAGATCCGGGCGAAGGCCTGCGCGTAGTCGGGGCCCATGTTGGTGGGGATTTGCATGCCGGCGAGCACGATGGTTACGCGCGGGTTCCTGGCCCGGATGCGCTCGATCATCGCCTGGAGGTTCGCGCGCGTGACGTCGGGCGCGAGGCCGCGCAGGCCGTCGTTGCCGCCGAGCTCGATCACGAAGACGTCGACCGGCTGGCGCAGGATCCAGTCGAGCCGGCGCAGGCCGCCGGCGGTGGTTTCGCCGCTCAGGCCGGCGTTGACGACCTTCCAGGCGAGGCCGGCGGCGTCGATCTTCTGCTGGATGAGCGCCGGGTAGGCCTCGGCCGGGTCGGCGAGGCCGTAGCCCGCGGTCAGGCTGTCGCCGAAGAAAAGCAGGGTCTTCGTCGCGGGCGCCGCGGCGTTCGTCGCGACGGCGCCGAGAAGCAGCAGCGCGGCGAACCGCCCGGCCCGGCGAATCAGCCGTCCGACGAACAACTTTGCACTTTCGGACGCGGTGGGTGTGTTACTCGGCATCGCGCCCATGAGTGTTCAAAACATCCTGAAAGTCGAGCACCTCACCAAGACCTACGCCACCGCCGCCGGCGGGCTCACCGTGCTGAAGGACGTGAGCTTCGCGCTCGATCCCGGCAGCACCTGCGCGATCGTCGGCCCCTCGGGCTCGGGCAAGACGACGCTGCTCGGCCTCTGCGCCGGCCTCGACCAGCCGACCAGCGGCGCGGTGCACCTCGCCGGCCGCGAGATCGGCCGCCTGTCGGAGGACGAGCGCGCGCTGGTGCGCAACGAGAGCGTCGGCTTCGTCTTCCAGAACTTCCAGCTCATCCCGACGCTGACCGCGCTGGAGAACGTCCTCGTGCCCCTCGAGCTCCGCGGCGACAACACGCGCGCGGCGGAGGCGGCGGAGCTGCTGGCGCGCGTCGGCCTGGGCGACCGGCTCGACCACTACTCGATGCAGTTGTCCGGCGGCGAGCAGCAGCGCGTGGCGCTGGCCCGGGCCTTCATCAACCGGCCGAAGATCCTCTTCTGCGACGAGCCGACGGGCAACCTCGACGGCGACACGGCGCACGCGATGGTCGAGCTGATCTTCGGCCTGAACCGCGAGCGCGGCACCACGCTCGTGCTCGTGACGCACGATCTCGAGCTCGCGAAGCAGACCCAGCGCATCCTCCGCCTCCGCAGCGGCGCCGTCGTGAGCGACGAGCGCGTGGGGTGAAACGAATCCGGGTCACCGCGACAAACACGAAACAAGAGAGGGCCCACGGAATACACGGAACACACGGAAGGAGTGACCATGAATAAGCTGATGCATGAAGATCTGACCTACAAGATTCTCGGCGCTTGTTTTGAGGTTTATCGAGAGAAGGGCTGTGGGTTTCTCGAGGCGGTCTACCAAGAGTGTCTCGACATCGAATTTGGGCTCCAGGGAATACCCGTTCGTTCGCTGGTGCCGCTTGCCCTGACCTACAAAGGGCGCCCGCTGGCGAAGCAATACATCGCCGACTTCATCTGCTTTGATCAGGTGCTCGTCGAGCTGAAGGCGGTTTCCGCGTTGACCGATGAGCATCGCGCCCAAGTGCAGAATTATCTGAACGCGACGGGGCTTCGCGTGGGGCTCCTGCTCAACTTCGGTCACTTCCCGAAAGTCGAGCACGAGCGCTTCGTCCTCTGATTTCCGTGTCTTCCGTGTGTTCCGTGGGCAATCCCTCCGACTCCTCATGAACTTCATCCTCAAAATGGCCTGGCGGGACACGCGGGCTTCGCGGCGGCGGTTGCTGCTGTTCTCGCTCGCCGTCGTCCTCGGCGTCGCCGCGCTCGTGGCGGTCGGCTCGCTGCGCGACAACCTGCGCGCGGCGATCGAGGACCAGACCAAGTCCCTCCTCGGCGCCGACCTCGTCATCACCTCCCGCGCCGCGCTCACGCCCGAGGCGGAGCGGTTCATCGCCGGCCTCGGCGGCGAGCAGGCGCGCGAGATCGCGTTCAATTCCATGCTCATCGCGCCGACCGCGGGCGTCGCCACGCGGCTGGTGCAGGTGCGCGCGCTCGAGGGCGGGTTTCCTTCTACGGCGAGTTCCAGTCCGACCCGGCCGACGCGCGCGCCCGGCTCGCGGACGGGGCGGCGGCGGCGATCGTCGAGGAGGGCGTGCTCGTCCAATACGGCCTCAAGCCCGGCGACCCGATCCGGCTCGGTGCGGGCGAGTTCCGCGTCGCCGGCGGCCTGCTCAAGGTCCCGGGCGAGTCCGCCGCCGGCGTGACGGCGCTGGCGCCGCGCGTGTTCATCCCGCTTTCCGCCGTCAACGGCACCGGCCTGCTCAAGCAGGGCAGCCTCGCACGCCACCGCGTCTACCTGAAGTTCCCCGCCCACACCGACGTCGAGCAGCTCGTGCGCGACCTGCGCGAGCGCTTCCGCGAGCTGCGGCTGGGCTTCGACACGGTCGAGGAGCGCAAGCGCGAGCTGGGCGGCGCGATCCAGAACGTGAACTCGTTCCTCATGCTCGTCGGCTTCGCCTCGCTCTTCCTCGGCGCCATCGGGGTGGCCAGCGCGGTGCACGCGCACGTGCGGCAGAAGATCCCGACGGTGGCGGTGCTGCGCTGCCTCGGCGCGAGCTCGGCGCAGGCGTTCGCCATCTACCTCGTGCAGGGCGTGGGCCTCGGCCTCGTCGGCGCGCTCGGCGGCGCGGTGCTCGGCATCGGCGCGCAGCTGGTGCTGCCGGCGTTCCTGCGCGAGTTCCTGCCCTTCGCGTTCGACTTCTTCGTCTCCTGGAAATCGGTCGCGAGCGGCGTGGGCGCGGGCGTGCTGATCAGCGTGCTCTTCGCGCTGCTGCCGCTGCTCGAGGTGCGGCGCGTGTCGCCGCTGCTGGCGATCCGCTCGGCCTTCGCCGACGCCAACGGCGGCGGGCGCGACTGGCTGCGCCTGCTCCTGCTCGTCGCCATCGTCGGCATCGTGTTCGCGTTCGCCATCCTGCAGACCGGGCGCCTGCGCTGGGGCGTGGGCTTCGCCGGCGCGCTGCTCGCCGGCTTCGCGGTGCTCGGCGGGCTGGCGAAGCTGATCGCGTGGGTCGCGCAGCGGCTGAACCTGCGCCGCCTGCCCTTCGCCTGGCGGCAGGGCGTGGCCAATCTCTACCGGCCCCACAACCGCACCGTGCTGCTGCTCGTGTCGCTCGGCATGGGCACGTTCCTGATGATGACGCTCTACCTCACGCGCGACACCCTGCTCGGGCAGCTGCGGGTGATGGGCGGCGGCGACCGGCCGAACCTGATGCTGTTCGACATCCAGGACGACCAGGTCGATTCGGTGGCGAAGATCGTCGCCGCCAACGGCGCGCCGGTGCGCGCGCAGGCGCCGATCGTGACGATGCGCATCAACGCCCTGAAGGGCCGCCCGGTCGCCGAGGTCCTGAAGGACAAGGGGCGCGCGTCGCGGCCTGGACGCTCCGGCGCGAATACCGCTCCACCTACCGCAGCGCGCTCGCCGACACCGAGCGGATCGTCGCGGGAAAATTCGAGGGCCAGGCGCCGGGGGCGCGGAGGCGGTGCCGGTCTCGCTCGAGGAAAACCTGGCGCGCGATCTCGGCGTGCAACTCGGCGACGCGATCGAGTTCGACGTCCAGGGCGTGCCGGTGAAGACCGTCGTCGGCAGCCTGCGCCACGTCGAGTGGCAGCGGCTGGCGCCGAATTTCTTCGTCGTGTTCCCCGCCGGCGTGCTCGAGGGCGCGCCGAAGTTCCACGTCATGGCGCTGCGCGCCGCCGACGCCGGCGTCTCGGCCCGCGTGCAGCAGGCGGTGGTGCGCGAGCATCCGAACGTCTCGGCCATCGACCTCGGCCTCATCCTCCAGGCGATCGACGGCATCTACGCCAAGGCGTCGTTCGTGGTGGAGTTCCTCGCGCTCTTCACCGTGGTCACGGGCGTGATCGTGCTCGCGGGCGCGGTGCTGATCGGCCGCGGGCAGCGCGTGCGCGAGAGCGTGCTGCTGCGCACGCTCGGCGCGACGAAGCGCCAGGTGAACCGCATCATGCTCGCGGAGTATCTCGCCCTCGGCACGCTCGGCGCCGCGGTCGGCGCGGTGCTGGCGGTCGGCGCGAACTGGGGGCTGGCGCGCTTCATCTTCAACCTGAAGTGGTCCACGCCCGCCCCGGAGGTGCTCCTGCTCGGCTGGCTGGCGGTCAGCGCGGTGACCGTGATCACCGGCCTGCTCTCCAGCCGCGGCATCTGCGACCACCCGCCGCTGGCGGTGCTGCGGCAGGAAACCTGAACCGGCGCGGCCGCGGGCGGGAACGGAAATCGGCTTGTCTTGGCGGCGGCGCGACCGGTGAACTGGGCGTCCATGGCCGCGATCCGCCTCCTCACTTTCCACTACACCCTGCGCGACGACAACGGCCGCGTGCTCGACACGTCGCGCGGCGGCGGCGAGCCGCTGAGCTTCGTCGAGGGCGCGCAGGAGATCGTGCCCGGGCTGGAGCAGACGCTCGTGGCGATGACCGTGGGCGAGCGCCGCGAAGTCGCCGTGCCGCCGGAGCTCGGCTACGGCCGGCGCGAGGAGGAGCTGGTCCAGCGCGTGCCGCGCGGGCAGCTGCCGATCGACGGCGAGGTGCGCGTGGGCGACCAGTTCCTGGCCGGACCGGACCGGCATGCGCCGGTGGTGACGGTCGTGGCGGTCGAGGGCGACCAGGTGACGCTCGACGCCAACCACCCGCTGGCGGGGGCGACGCTGCGTTTCGACGTCGAGCTGGTGGCGGTGCGGCCGGCGACGCCCGACGAGGCGGCGCGTGTCACAGCCGGCAGCTGAGGATTGCGCGGCGCGTGCGGTTTACTACGTTGCGCGGCTTTCCCCATGAAAGTTCTCGGCATCGACATCGGTGGCTCGTCCTTCAAGGCCGCGCCCGTGGATCTCCAGACCGGCCGGCTGCTCGCGGAGCGCTTCCGCGTGCCGATCTCCAGCCCGTGTCCGCGCGCCGAGGGCCTGGCGGCGGCGCGGCAGATCGTGCAGCATTTCAAGTGGAAGGGCCGCGTCGGCATCGGCTTCCCCGCCATCGTGCGCGAGGGCCACATCGGCGCGGTGGGCAATCTCGGGGCGGAGTGGGAAAACCAGAACGGGGCGCGGATCTTTGCGCGGGCGACGGGCTGCCGCGTCGCGCTGGCCAACGACGCCGATGCCGCCGGCCTGGCCGAGATGCGCTTCGGCGCCGGGAAGGGCCGCGCGGGCACGGTGCTGATGCTGACGTTCGGCACGGGCATCGGCTCGGCGCTGTTTTATCGCGGGCAGCTTTTCCCCAACGCGGAGCTCGGCCACATCCCGTGGGAGGGCGAGCCGATCGAGCGCTTCGCCTCGGCGGCGGTGAAGACGAAGCTCGACCTCGACTGGAAGGAATGGACCGAGCGCGTGAACGTCTACCTGCGCGTGGTCGAGCGGCTGTTCTCGCCCGAGCTGATCATCATCGGCGGCGGCGTGAGCCAGGACCACAAGGCCTGGTTCAAGCTGCTGCGCACGCAGGCGAAGGTCGTGCCGGCGAAGCTGCACAACGACGCCGGCATCGTCGGCGCCGCGCTGGCGGCGGTGTGACCAATGAGCGGGCGCGTGCTGATCGTGGGCCAGGGGCTCGCCGGCACCGCGCTCGGACTGGAGCTGGAGCGCGCCGGCGTGCCGTTCGCCATCGCCAGCGACGGGCACGCGCGCGCCGCCTCGATGGCCGCGGCCGGGCTCGTGAATCCGGTGCAGGGCCAGCGCTTCGTGAAGGTCTGGCGCGTGGAGGAGCTGCGGCCGTTCGCGGAGGACTGGTATCGCGGTGTTGAGGCGGAGCTCGGCGTGACGCTGTGGCATCCGCTGCGCCTGCGGCGCCTGTTCGCCAACGCCACGGAGGCGGCGCGGGCGGCGCGGAAGCTCGCGAGCGGCGAGCTGGCGCCCTTCGCCCGCGCGGCCGACGGCGGCGTGGAGATCCACGGCGCGGCGTGGGTGGACCTGCCCGCGCTCCTGACGCGCGCGGCGGAGCGCTGGCGCGCGCGCGGCGTGCTGTGCGCGGCGGCGGTGACGCACGCGGAAGTGCAGGCGGACGCGACCGGCGTGGTTTGGCGCGGGGAGCGCTTCGCGGCGGCGGTGCTCTGCACCGGCCGCGGCGTGCTGGCGCGCGAATTTTTCCCGGAGCTGCCGTTCGAGGCGGCGAAGGGCGAGATCCTGCACGTGGGCGGGTCCGAGCTGCCGGTCGGGCACGCGGTGAGCCGCGGCACGTGGGCCATCGCCGACGCGCCCGGGCGGGCGAGGGTGGGGGCGACCTACGAGCCCGGGGTGGAGGACGAGGCCGCGAGCGCGACGGCGCGGGCGAGCCTGCTGGCGTCCGCGCGCGCGTTCGTCCCGGGAAACCTGACGGTGATCGAGCAGCGTGCCGGCGTGCGCGTGAGCCTGCCGGACCGCTTGCCCGCGGCCGGCTGGCGGCACGACGCGCGGATCGGGCTGTTCGGCGCGCTCGGCTCGAAGGGCACGCTGTTCGCGCCGTGGCTGGCGCGGCGCTGGCGCGAGGCGCTGGGCGGTGCGACGAATGCCTGGCCGGACGCGGTGAGCGTGGCGCGATCGCATGCATCCGGCGGGCGCTGAGCGTCGGCGGCCCGGCGCGCGCGGCCCGCGGCGGTCCCATTTCCGGGACAATTAATCCGCTTGAAGTCGATGTGTATCGGAAGCACCAAGTCGGCTCTGTCATGACCGAGCACCGTGTTGTCCGCTGGCTGATCCTCGCGGCCCTTTGGGTATTCGTGGGACTCGCCCTGAGCACGGAGGTCTACTTCAACACCCGGGTGATGGAGCCGAACGTCGCGTTCTGGTCCGTGGCGCAGGGGCAGTTCCAGCGCGCGGTGTTGTGGGCGGTGCTGGTGCCGGTGGTGGTGTGGCTGCGCGACGCCGTGCCGCTGAACCGCGGGCGCTGGGTGGGCGGCGTGAGCTTCCACGTCACGATGAGCTTCGCGCTCATGGCGGGGTTCTACCTCGCGCGCGTGTTCGTGGCCTCGACCTCGTGGCGGGAGTCGCCGGAGGGTTTCTGGCACTGGGCGGCGCGCGGCTTCTACGGGCGCAACCTGATCGACGTCGTCTACTACTGGACGGTGATCGGCGTCACCTACGCGCTGCGCATGCGCGAGCGTTACCAGCGGGAGTCGCTGCGCTCGGCCCAGCTCGAGGCGCAGCTGGTGCAGGCCGAGCTGAAGGCGCTCAAGAACCAGCTCAACCCGCACTTCCTCTTCAACACGATGAACACCATCTCCGTGCTCGTGCGCGACCGGCGCAACGACGAGGCGGTGCAGCTCATCGCGCGGCTCAGCACGCTCCTGCGCGCGCTGCTCGAGAGCAGCCGCGTGCACACGGTGACGCTGCGGCAGGAGCTGGATTTCCTCTCGCGCTACCTCGAGATCCAGCAGGCGCGCTTCGGCGAGCGGCTGCGCTACGAGGCGGAGGCCGAGCCGGAGGCGCTGGGCGCGCTGGTGCCGAACCTGTTCCTCCAGCCGGTGGTCGAGAACGCGATCCTGCACGGCGTGGCGCAGAAGGCCGAGGCGGGCCGGGTGCGCATCTCCGCGCGCGTGCGCGGCCGGCGCCTGCAGGTCGAGGTGCGCGACGACGGCCCGGGCTTCGACGCGCGCACGGCGCCGCTGGCCGAGGGCGTCGGGCTGACGAACACGCGCGAGCGCCTGGAGAAGCACTACGGCGCGGACTACCAGATGGTTTTGAAGAGTGAAAAAGGCCACGGCGTCACGGTGAGCTTGGTGCTGCCGTTCACGACGTCCGCGGCCGCCGCCGGCGCATGAACAAGATCCGAACCATGGTCGTGGACGATGAACCGGCGGCACGCCGGGGCCTCGTGCTGCTGCTCGAAAGCGATCCCGACATCCTCGTCGTGGGTGAAGCCGCCTCCGGCGCGGAGGCGTTGCGCCGGATCCGGGCGGAGAAGCCCGACCTCGTCTTCCTCGACGTGCAGATGCCCGAGATGGGCGGCTTCAAGGTGCTGGAGGCGCTCGGGCCGCAGCCGCCCGCGGTGATCTTCGTCACGGCCTTCGACCAGCACGCGCTGCAGGCCTTCGAGGTCAACGCGGTCGACTACCTGCTGAAGCCGTTCGAGGACGACCGCTTCTGGACGGCCCTGCGCCGGGCCAAATCCGAGCTCGTCCGCCGGCAGACCGACGCGTTGAGCGAGAAGCTCTCGCACCTGCTCTCCCACCTGCAGGCCGGCGCCGCGTCCGCCCCGGCGGCCCCGGCCGCGCCCGCCGCCCCCGCGGCGGCGGCCGACGCGCCGGCGGCGCCCGAGTCGATCACGCGCGAGCGCATCCTGCTGCGCTCCGGCGGCGAGATCTACTTCGTCCGGGCCGAGGACATCGACTGGATCGAGGCCGAGGGCGATTACATGAAGTTCCACGCCGCCGGCCGCGTGCACCTGCTGCGCGAGACGATGGCGAACCTCGAGGAGCGGCTCGACTCCAAGCGCTTCATCCGCATCCACCGCTCGACGATCGTGAACCTCGACCGGGTGAAGAAGCTCAGCCCGTCGTTCGCGGGCGAATACGCCGTCGTCCTGCACGACGGCACCAAGCTCCGGCTCAGCCGCGGCTATCACGACCGCCTCCAGGAGCTGATGCGCTCGGCGCTCTGAGCCGGCCGGCGGCGCCGGCCCCGTCCATCCCGGCACCGGGCCGTTTGTCCCAAAACTGCTGCGACTCCCGCCTGGTTCGGGTGTTTTTCCCTCGTTCTTTGGCCGGTCTTGCCGTCTGCCGCAGCCAACCCCGTCGGGTTTGCTGTTCGTCGTGCGGTTGCCACGTGTCGTCGCAATGCCGTTCCGTTTTTCGGCGGCACCCGCTTGTCTCCCCTTGTTCGTAGTTATCAGTTGTGTTGCAGAGGGGTCCATCGGGACCCCTCTGTGTTTTTCGGGGGCCGGCGCGGCGGCGATAGTTCTGGCCAAGGACATCCGCTAATTTTAATTCCCTTCCCTCTGATGACTACGTCCACCGTCACTCCCCAGCCCGCCGCAGTCGCGCCGGCCGCCACGGCCAAGAAGAAATCGAAGAAACGCCTCTGGATCATCCTCGGCCTCGTCGCCGTGCTCGCCCTGGTGATCGTGGCCGCGGCCGCCAAGGGCCGCGCCGGCGAGAAGCCCACGCAGGTCACGGTGGAGAAGGCCTTCGTGAAGACGATCACGCACGTCGTGACCGCCACGGGCAAGGTCCAGCCCGAGACCGAGGTCAAGATCTCCCCCGAGGTCGCCGGCGAACTCATCGAGATCCCGGTCGTCGAGGGCCAGACGGTCAAGAAGGGCGACCTCCTCGTCCGCATCAAACCCGACTTCTACAAGGCCCAGCTCGAGCAGCAGGAGGCCGCGCTCGCCTCGTCGCGCGCCAGCTCCGTGCTCAGTCAGGCCCGCCTGGTCAAGGCCGAGCAGGACTTCAAGCAGGCGAACGACCTCTACCAGAAGAAGCTGATCTCCGACGCGGACTTCACCGCCGCGCAGACCAACCTCAACGTCGCGAAGGCCGACTACGATTCCTCCCTCGCCCAGATCCGCCGCACCGAGGGCTCCGTCGACCAGTCGCGCGACCAGCTCAACAAAACCACGATCTACTCGCCGATGGACGGCTCGATCAGCTCGCTCACCAGCGAGGTCGGCGAGCGCGTCGTCGGCACCAACCAGTTCGCCGGCACCGAGATCATGCGCATCGCGAACCTCGCGAACATGGAGGTGCGGGTGAAGGTGAACGAGAACGACATCATCAACGTCAAGGTCGGCGACCACGTGCTCGTGACCGTGGACGCCTTCCCCGGCCGCAAGTTCGAGGGCGCCGTCTCCGAGATCAGCAGCTCCGCGCTGACCTCCGGCGCCAGCAGCTCCAACCAGGCGGCGCTCGCCGCCTCCGCTTCCGACGAGGTGACCAACTTCCTCGTGAAGATCCGCATCAACGACAAGGACGTGAAGCTCCGCCCCGGCATGAGCGCCACGGTCGACATCGAGACCCAGACCGTCACCAACGTCGTCGCCGTGCCGATCCAGTCCGTCACCGTCCGCGCCGAGGGCGGCAAGACCACCGAGGAGGTCCAGCAGCAGAAGGCCAAGGAGGCCAAGGAACGCTCCGGCAACGACCTCGACGTCGAGACCGAGAAGCGCAACGCCCGCCGCGAGGCCGAGAAGCTCCAGCGCGTCGTCTTCGTCCGCCAGGGCGACAAGGCCGTCCTCCGCAAGGTCGAGACCGGCATCTCCGACAACACCCACATCGAGGTGAAGTCGGGCATCAAGGCCGGCGAGGAGGTCGTCTCCGGCAGCTACGCCGCCATCAGCCGCAAGCTCAAGGACGGCGCGCGCATCATGATCGAACAGCCCAAGAAGGACGATAACAAGTAACCCGAGCCGGGCGCGGCTTTCGCCCGCGCCCCGCCCGCCCTTCCGCCCCTCATGTCCTCCCTCTCTCCCGCTCCCGCCCACGCGCCGCGCGTCTACCGCGAGCCGGGCCCGCTCGTCATCGACATCGCGGGCGTGACCAAGCTCTACCGCATGGGCGAGGAGATCGTCCACGCCCTCCGCGGCGTGGCGCTCAAGGTCCACCGCAACGAATACCTCGCCATCATGGGCCCGTCCGGCTCCGGCAAGTCGACGCTCATGAACATGCTCGGCTGCCTCGATACGCCGACCAGCGGCCATTACCAGTTCTCCGGCAAGGACGTCTCCGCGATGACCGACGACGAGCTCGCCGACATCCGCAACCGCGAGATCGGTTTCGTTTTCCAGACGTTCAACCTCCTCCCGCGCTCCACCTCGCTGGCGAACGTCGAGCTGCCGCTGATCTACGCCGGCATCGGCCCCGACGACCGTCGCGAGATGGCCGTCCGCGCCCTGCAAAACGTCGGCCTCGGCGAGCGCATGAGCCACAAGCCCAACGAGCTCTCCGGCGGCCAGCGCCAGCGCGTCGCCATCGCCCGCGCCCTGGTCAACAATCCCTCCATCATCCTCGCCGACGAGCCGACGGGCAACCTCGACTCCCGCACCGGCGAGGAGATCATGCAGCTCTTCGAGGACCTCTACGCCCAGGGCAACACCATCATCGTCGTCACCCACGAGGAGGACATCGCCCGCCACGCCCGCCGCATCGTGCGCCTGCGCGACGGCCTGATCGAGTCCGACGTGCGCCAGGCGTGACGCCTCGGCGCGGATAACACGCCGCCCGTCCCCTCCCGCTCGCTCCTCGTCTCCGCCATCTCGCCCCCCCGGTTTCTCCCCGCGATCCTCGCCGCCATGAAGCGCCTCCTCTACGAGTTCACCGAATCCGTCCGCATCGCCTGGGCGCAGATCCGGGCGAACAAGATGCGCTCCGTCCTCACCGCGCTGGGCGTCATCATCGGCATCGTGGCCGTCACCCTCATGGGCACGGCCATCCGCGGCATCGACACCGGCTTCCAGAACAGCCTCGCCATGCTCGGCGAGGACGTCCTCTACGTGCAGAAATGGCCCTGGGGCCCGGTCGAGGACTGGTGGAACTACGTCAACCGCCCGAACCCGCAGGCCCGCGAGGCCACCGCCCTGAACCGCCTCATCGCGGGCACCGAGAAATCCGAGCTGCTCTTCGCCGTCCCCGTGGCCGGCCGCTCCAGCACGGTGAAATACGGCGACGTCCGCGTCAGCGGCATCTACATGGCCGGCACCGAGGCGGAATACTCCCAGCTCACCGGCACCGACTACGCCGAGGGCCGCATGTTCAACGACGCCGAGGCCAGCACCGGCCGCCAGGTCTGCACCCTCGGCTTCGACGTGGCCGAGGCGCTCTTCCCCGGCCGCTCGCCGCTCGGCGAGACCGTCGCCATCAACGGCCAGCCCTTCGAGGTCATCGGCGTCTTCGCCAAGCAGGGCGAGTTCCTCGGCCTGTTCAGCATGGACAACTTCGTCCTCGTGCCGCTCAACGCCTACTCGAAGTTCAACTCCATCCGCCGCGGCGTCGACATCCGCGTGAAGATCGCCGACAAGCGCCGCCTCGCCGAGGCGAAGGAGGAACTCGTCGGCGCCATGCGCCGCGTGCGCGGCCAGCAGCCGGGCGAGAGAAACAATTTCGACATCAACGAGCAGCAGGCCTTCAAGGCCCAGCTCGACCCGGTGAAGAACGGCATCGCCCTCGCCGGCCTCTTCATCACCGGCCTGTCGCTCTTCGTCGGCGCCATCGGCATCATGAACATCACCTTCGTCTCGGTGAAGGAGCGCACCAAGGAGATCGGCACGCGCAAGGCCCTCGGCGCGCGCCGCCGCAGCATCCTGCTCCAGTTCCTTGTCGAGGCCGTCTCGATCTGCCTCATCGGCGGCGTCATCGGCATGGGCATCTCCTTCTCGCTCTTCCTCGCCATCCGCGAGGCGGCGCCGAACTTCCCCGTCGCGTTCTCGCCCGACCTCGTCGTCATCAGCGTCCTGGTCTCCGTCGTCACCGGCGTCGTTTCCGGCTTCGCCCCCGCCTGGGGCGCGTCGCGTCTCGATCCGGTCGTCGCCCTGCGTTACGAGTAACATGCAACTCTCCGAAATCCTCAAGATGGCCTTCGGGTCGCTGGGCGTGAACAAGCTCCGCTCGGTGCTCACCATGCTCGGCATCACCATCGGCGTGTTCTCCGTCATCGGCGTCATGACCACCGTCACCGCCATGCGCTCGTCGATCGAGACCGGCCTGAGCTTCCTCGGCTCGAACATCTTCCAGTTCGCCAAGTATCCCGTCTTCGGCGGCGGCGGCCCCGAGGGCCGGCGCCGCTACCAGATGCGCCGCGACATCACCCTCGAGCAGGCCATGCGCTACAAGCACGAGATGGAGGGCATCGCCGACGTCATCTGCCTCAAGATCTTCGACGACGGCGCGCAGGCCACCTACGGCGGCCGCAAGACCACGCCCGACGTCCGCTTCGGCGGCAGCGACGAGAATTTCCTCGCCGCGAACCAGTTCGACGTCGAGGTCGGCCGCAACTTCACGCCCGGCGACGTCGAGCTCTCGCGCCCGGTCACGATCATCGGCCAGGACGTCGTCGCGAAGCTCTTCCCCTCGGAGAATCCGCTCAACAAGACGGTCAAGATCAAGGACCGCACCTACATCGTCATCGGCGTCTTCGCCGCCAAGGGCCAGGCGTTCGGCGGCAGCTCCGACAACATCGCCATCATCCCGATCACCCGCTTCATCGCCGATTTCGGCGCCGAGCGCCGCTCCATCAGCATCGCCACCCAAGCGCCGACGCAGCAGGTCTACAACGAGACCCTCGACAAGGCCATCACCGTCATGCGCACCGTGCGCGGCCTGCAGGCGGAGAAGGAGAACGACTTCGAGATCTACTCCAACGACTCGCTCATCGCCGCCTTCGCCAAGATCGCCGACGCTGTCGCCGCCGGCTCGTTCGTCATCTCCGGCATCGCCCTGCTCGCCGCCGGCGTCGGCATCATGAACATCATGCTGGTGTCCGTGACCGAGCGCACGAAGGAGATCGGCGTCCGCAAGTCGATCGGCGCACGCAAAAAGAACATCCTCACCCAGTTTCTCATCGAGGCGGTCGTCATTTCCCTCGCCGGCGGCCTGGCCGGCATCTTCCTCGGCGTCGCCGCGGGCAACGGCCTCGCGCTGATGCTCAAGGCCTCCGTCGTCTTCCCGTGGGACTGGGCCCTCATCGGCATCCTCGTCTGCTCGGGCATCGGCGTCGGCTTCGGCTTCTACCCCGCGTGGAAGGCCGCCTCGCTCGACCCGATCGAGGCCCTGCGCTTCGAGTGACGCGCCTGGGGCCGCTGCCCGGCGGCCGCCGGACGGCGGGACGCGAAATCGCGCCGGCCGCACCTGCGGGGTTGCGGCGTGCGCCGCGGGTCGTTCCTATCGCCCGATCCCCTTGAAAATCTCCGTCAAGCTGAACTCCGCCTGGCGGCGCGACCTCCCGCCGGGCGACCGGCGCCTCTGGCTGCTGCGCGCCGTCGCCCTGCGCTTCGACCGCGGCATGAAGGTCACCTGCACCTGCGAGATCCTCTGGAAGCGCCTGCTCGCGCTCCTCGCCGCCGCCGCCCTGGCGCTCTACCTCCTCGCCGCCACCGCGCTCTTCCTCTGGTGGGACCGCGTCCCGGGCAACCAGGTGACCTGGCTCGACGTCGTGACGCTCCCGGTCCGGGCCGGGCACGTGCGCCAGAAGCGGGGCGACAGCGCCATCGCCGCCGCGCTCGAGCGCCTGCGCGAGAAGGACGCCGTCGAGGCCTTCTACGGCCTCCGCGCCGGCCTCGTGCGCTCGCCGGCCAACGCCGCCGGCCGCGTCGCGCTCGCGCGCCTGATGCTCGGTTCCGACCCGCGCGGCGCCCTCGCGCTGCTCGAGGACGGACTGGCCTATTCGCCCGGCGACCCCGAGCTGCTCCGCGCCCTCTTCAGCGTCTACGCGGCGCAACAGGCGCGCGCGCGGGCGCTGGAGACGACCGCGCGCCTGCTCTCCGCCGCGCAAAGCCCGGCCCTCGACGCCGCCGCCCGCGACTGGGTGCGGGACACGCGCGCCGCGCTCCTGCTGACCGCACGCAACCCGGCCGAGGCCGAGGCGGCGCTCGCCGTGCTCCCGCCGGACGCCGCGGGCCCCGAGGGCGAGCGCGCCCGGCGCCTGCGCCTCAGCGCCTGCGTGCAGCTCGGCCGGCTCGACGAGGCGCGCCGCCTGCTCGCGACGCTGCCCGGCACCTCCGCCGACGATTTCCGCTCCCAGGCCGAGGTCGCCATCGCCGCCGGCGACGCCGCCGCGCTCGATTCCGCGCTCACCCGCCTCAAGGCCGCGGCACCGGGACAGCCGGCGCCGCTCATCTTCGCCTTCAACGCCTGGCACCAGATGAAGCGCCTCTCCTACCGCGACCGCACCGAGGCGGAATTCTTCCGCTTCTTCGGCGGCAACGACGCCGCGCTGCAGCTCTTCGCCGCCGCCGCGGTGAACCTCGAGTTGCCCGACGTCTTGCGGCGCACCGAGCAGATCGCGCTCGCCAGCCGCCTCAGCCCGTTCGCCTTCCGCGTCCACCTCACCGAGCTGGCGCTGCGGCGCGGCGACGTCGACGAAGCCTTCCGCCGCCTCCGCGAGTGGGAGCCGACGATCGAGACGCTTGCGCCCGCGCAGCGTTATTACCCGGAGTTCGTCCGCCGCCTCGTCCGCGCCAGCGTGCCGGGCGGCGAGCAGCAGAGCGCCGGCCTGGTCAACCACCTCGGCGACCTGCGCGGCCGCGCCACCGTCGGCATGTATGAGCTGGCGGGCAAGGTCCTCGCGCGCGCGGGCAATTTCGCCGGCGCCCGCGACGTCGTGCAGCTCGGCCTGCGCCACTATCCGCACAGCGATCCCCTCCTGCGCCTCGCCCCCGACCTCGCGGCCGCGGCCGACCAGCAGGCCGCGGCGAAGACGCCCTCCGCCGCCGACCCGGCGCTGCCCGCCGTGACGGTGCCGCCGACCGCCGCCGCCGCGCTCGCGCAGCTCGACGCCGCGCTGGCGGACGAGGCCTTCGGCACCGCCGGCGATCTGCTGCGCGCCATCCGCGCCGCCCGCCCGGCCTGGTTCGACCGGGCCGCCGGCGACCTGGCGCGGCGCGAGACCGAGCTGGCCGTCCTCGCCCAGGATCCCGCCACCGCGCGCGCGCGCGTGCACGGCTACCTCGAGCGGCCGCGCCCCGACGCCGACCTGCTCGCACTCGTCCAGTTCGCCCAGCGCCTGAGCCAGCGCGGCCGGGTGGCCGAGGCGCGGTTGCTGCGCGACGAACTCGCCGCCGTCCGCCCGTCCGGTCCCGTCGCCGCCGCCTGGCAGCGGCTGGAATTGCCCGACGACCTCGCCGCGATCGCCGCCACGGCGGCGACCGCGCTGGCGGAGATCGAACGGTCGCTGCGTCAAAACCGCGCCGACGACGCGCTGCGGCTCATCGAACACGTGCGGCAGAAATCGCCCCCTGGCTCGCGGAGTCCCGCGCCGACCTCGGCGCGGCGGAAGTTCGTGTGCGCCTCGCGCTCGACCAGCGGCCGCGGGCGCTCGTGGCCCTGAAGGAGATCGTGATCCGGCCCGGCGCGTCGCGGGCGGCGGCGTTCAAGCTCGTGCGCCAGCTGCTCGCCGAGGGGCAGGCCGACACCGCGCTGCTGCTGGCCCGCGAGATCGCGCGCCTGCTGCCGGACGACAAGGCCGCGGCGACGCTCCTGCGCGAAGCGGAGGCGCCGGCGCCGGTCGGCAACTGACCGCCGCGGCTGTTTCCCGTGCAACTCCGCATCCAATCCTCTTCCGGCTGGCGGCGCCGGCTCGCGCCCTCCGACACGCGCCGGTGGTTCCTGGGCGCGATCGGCTGGCGCGTCGAGCTCCAGCGCGATCCGGTGTGGGACATCGTGATCTACTGGAAGCGCCTGCTCGCCGCGCTCGCCGTGCTCGCGGTCGCCGGCTACCTCGCCGGCGTGACGGCGCTTTATTACTGGTGGGGCCGGCAGGCGGAGACGCGCGTGGCGTGGATCGACCTGGCGCTGGCGCCCGGGCAGCCGGAAAAGTTCCGCCGGATGCGCGGCGAGCGCCTGCTCGCCCTCGGCCAGAGCCGGCTCGAGCAGGGCCAGCTGGTCGAGGCGGCCTTCAACCTGCAGGCCGGGCTGGCCCGCGCGCCGGACAACCTCGCCGGCCGGCTCGCCCTGACCCGGATCTGGGCGGTGCTGGACCGCGCACGCGCGCTGAAGACGATCGAGGACGGCCTCGCGCGCTCGCCCCACGAGCCCGCGCTGCTCGACGCGCTCTTCGATCTCTACGCGCTGATGGGCGCGGAGGCGAAGGCGCTCGAGCGCAGCGCGGCCCTGCTGGCGCCGGACCGCCAGCCGCCGCTGACCGAGGCGGCGCGCCGTGCGGTGACGAATGCGCGGGCGAGCCTGCTGCTGGTGCGGGAGCCGGCGGCGGCGCTGGCCCTGCTGGCGACCCTGCCGGCCGACGCCGGCTCGCGCGCGGGATTGCGCTCGGTGCTCCTTTCCTCCGGGCGCTGCGGCAACTCGGCCGCGACGGCGAGGCCGCGGCGCTGTTCGGGCAGCTGCCGCCCGCGGCCCGACGCGAACCGCGGACGGAGATGGAGCTCGCGTTGGCGGCGGGCGACGCGCCCGCCTTCGAGAGCGCGGTGCGCCGCCTGAAGGCTGAGACCGCGGTGAACCCGGTCGAGACCGCGCTGCGGGCGATCCGCGGCTGGCACGAGCTGCGGCGTCCGAGCTTGCGCGACGGCGCGATCGTCGAGTTCCTGCGCTTCCACGGTCCGGACGAGCGCGCCCTGCAGGCGCTCGGCGCCCTCGCGGTCGAGCTGGACCTGCCGCTCGTGCTCGTGCGCGCCGCGCAGGAGGCGGAGCGTCGCCGCTTCAACCCCTTTGCCTTCCAGGTGGACGAGACCGAGCTGGCGCTGCGGCGCGGCGACCTCGCGGAGGCGCGCCGTCGCCTGCCGCTGTGGGAGAACACGCTGCCCGAGCTGCCCGAGGCGCAGCGCGACGTCCCGGAGCTCTTCGCGCGGCTCGTGCGCGCGGCCGGACCGGACGGCGACGCGCAGAGCGCGGCCCTGACGGCGCATCTGCTGCGCTGCGGGGGCGGCTGAAGCCGGGGTTCTTCCCGCTCGTGATCACCGTGCTCGAGCGCGGCGGCAACCTGTCCGCAGCCGCGCAGGCGGCGGAGATCGGCCTGCGCTTCCTGCCCCAGAGCGATGCGTTGCAGCGGGAATACCGGCGGCTCGGCGAGGCCGTGGCGCGCCGGAAGATCACCGAGGCTCGGATGAGCGCGGCCGCGGCCAGCCCGCCGCCGGCGACGGCGCCGGACGAGCCCGGCGCGCAGAATTTCGGCAGCGGCGCGGCCGCGCTCGCGGCGATCGACGAGGCGCTCGCGCTCCACCAGCCGGACCGGGCGCTGCGGGTGCTGCGCGCGGTGCGCCGGAGCGGGCCGGAATGGCTGGCCGAATCCGAGCCGGCGCTGGCGATGCGCGAGTTCCGCGCCCGGCGCGCCCTCGGCGAGATGCCGGCGGCGATGATCGTGTTTCGCGACCTGGCGCTGAAACCCGGCGTGGCCCGCGCGGCGGCGTTCCGGCTCGTGCGCGAGTTGATCGCCGAAGGCGAGGGGACGCTGGCGCTCCAGCTCGCGCGCGAGATCGTGCGGCTGGTGCCGGGCGAGCGCGCGGCGGCAGTGTTGCTGGGCGAGGCCGAGGCGGCGGCGCCGGCGGAAAAGGGCGCGGCCGGCGCGGCGGAGGCGGGCGTCAGCCCCGGCGCAGTTCCGAGCCGCGGAACTTGATGATGAAGCGGTGGACCTTCTTCTGCCGGCAATGGATCTTGCCGGTGGCGAGGTCGAAGCGGTCGGGCACGTCGACGCGGATGATGTCGACGACAGCGTGGTAGCCGCGCTCGGAGAAGATATCGATCAGCATCGCCAGCGCCTGCGGCTCCTCGAGGATCGGGTCCTCGCTGTTGACGTTGGAGTGGCCGGAGATCGCGTGCCGGATGATGATCGGCATGATTTTCTTCTCGATCAGCGCGATGACGCGGGCGAAGAGCTCGGGCTGGTTGAGGGCGTAGCCGTCGAGGCGCTTCACCAGTTCCTGGCGGGCGTGGACGATGACGTCGCTGGCGAGCGGGAGGGTGCGGAGCTGGTCGTAGGTGCGCGGGTCAAGCTCGAGCGAGCTCTGGTAGGCGAGTTCGTCGGCGATGGCCTTCTCGACCTCGTGCAGCGGGCCCTGGGCGTTGACGAGGTGGTAGTGGAAGACGTCCTTGAGCGAGAGGAGGGCGTCCCAGGTCTGCTCCTTGAACACGCGGTAGCGGCGGGCGGCGAGGCTCTCGTCGAAGTCGGTGGCGCGCTCCTCCCAGAGCTGGCCGCGGCCGGAGGTGCGGACCTCGTCGTTGTGCGCCTTCGACTCACGGCCGCGCTTGATCTGGCGGGCGATGGACTCCTTCTCGTCGACGAAGAGGACGACGATGTGGACGATCGGCTGGCGGAAATGGATGCCCAGCGGCGTGCCGTAGAACTCGCGCCAGAGCTGAATCATCTTTTCGTAAAGCATCTTCAGGCACTCGACCTGCACCTTGGTGCGGGGGAAGCCGTCGAGGATGACGCCGTCGCGGTATTCCGGCTTGAGCAGCTGGCGCAGGAGGACGCTGAGCACCTCGCGGTCGCCGATGAGCGAGCCGGCCTCCTTGAGGCGCTTCATCTCCGGGGTGTCGAGCAGCGCGCTCATGACGATGGGCGCGCAGGTGAGGCCGCGGGCCTTGAGGATGTAGGGCGTGTTGGTGCCCTTGCCGGCGCCAGGGGCGCCGCCGAGGAGGATGAGTTCCTTGGGGAAGCGCAGGTTTTCGCGGCCGTAATCCGCCTCCAGGTCCGCCCAGATCGGCTCGAAGATGACCGCCGCGTCCTTGATCTCGAGATCGGGCGAGGCGGAAACGGGCTGGGTGGCGGAGGCTTGCGGAGAGGTCGGGCTCATGCGGACGGGCGCGGGCACACTAGAAAGCACCCCGGGCGACGCGACAAAAAAGGCGGTTTTGACGCGGCGATTAGCCCGCGAAAACGGGCCGCGCTCAGTTCTTCTTGCGCAGGAGCTGCGGCGCGGCCTCGAGCTGGCCGCGGGTCACGCCGAGCTGGTTGATGAGCTTGAATTCCCGCCAGAGCTCCGCGCCGGTAATCTCGCCGCGCAGCAGCTGGCGGTAACGGCCGACGGTGCGCTGCAGTTCGTCGGCCGATTCGTTGAGGAACTCGATGCGGAAGGAGCGCGCGCCGAGCGCGAGCAGGCGGTCGACGAACTCGGCGCCGGTCTGCGCGCGGGCGTTGTAGACGGTGTTGCGGCAGCCGGCGTCGGCTTTCAGCGGGTGCTCCGCGCCGATGCGGTCGCGCAGGCGGACGTCGTGCCGGTCGCAGGGCCGGCCGCAGGAGCGGTAGTCGGTGCCGTCCGACAGGAAGGCGCAGAACACGCAGTGCTCCATGTGAAACATCGGCATGTGTTGGTGCAGCGTGATGTCGAACCACGCGCCGGGCGCGCCGGAGAGCAGCGCCTCGAGCTGGGCGACGTTGAGGTCGTAGCTCGCGGTGACGCGCTCGAGCCCGTAGCGCTCGCGGTAGTAGGCGGCGGTGAGCGGATTCGCGACGTTGAGGGAAAAATCCCCGCGGCGGCGTTTGTCCGCGAACCATTTCAGGTGATCGTAATTGCGGACGAGATAGCCGTCGGCGTCGCACGAGAGCACCTGCTTGAGGATCCATTCCTCGCCGGGCTTGAAGATGCGTGGGGCGGCGACCCAGAGCGTCGCGGTCGGGTCCTCCCCGCGCAGCTCGCGGAAGCGCTGCACGGCGTCGCGGTATTTCTTCGGGTCCTCGAACTCCGCGTAGATCGTGCGGGCGCCGGCGGCCCAGGCGGCCTCGAGCTGGTGCAGGTGGCGGATGACGACGATCAGCTCGGGCGCGGCGGCGGGACGGGCCTCGGGACGCGGCTGCAGGCGGGCGAGCGGGGCGTCGTCCCGCAGGCGCCAGCGCTTCGGCGCGGCGCGCTGGGCGTCGAGGTCGGCGACGACGCGGCGGCGCAGCTCGTTGAGCTCGCTCACGGCGAGGTGCACGGCGCCTTCGAGGTGGTTGGCCAGCTGGCCGAGCTCGAACGGCGTGCCGCCGAGGCGGCCGAGCTGGTCGCGCAACCGCTCGGTGGAGAGCGGCTGCTTCTCCGCGGCGGCGAGCGGCGCGGCGGATTGCGCCCGCGCGACGTGGCCCTCGGCATCGCGGGCGAGGAGCGTCAGCGGCGCGCCGGCATGGCCGTGGACTTCGAGGTCGATCGGACGGCGGAAGCGGATCTGGTCGCCCTCGAAGGTCGCGCGCAGACGCCGGTCGAGTTCGGGGTCGTTGGTCTTCCAGACGCGATGGCCCGGGCGCACGCGGTCGAAGTCGATGTCGCCGCGGCCGAAGCGCAGGAGCGTCTCGGTCGCGCCCGCCTGCGAGTGGGCGCCGCGCGGCTGCACCTGGTAAACGCGCCCGCCTTCCTCCTTTATCTCGGGATTGCCGGCGTCGAACACGATGCCATCGCCCGGTTTCAGCGGCGCCTCGAGGGCGACCACCACGAAGTCCGGGCCGACCTGCGTGACCGGACCGAGAAAGACGCCGCGCTTGGTGCCGAAGCGCGCATGGGCCAGCTCCTGGTTGTTGATGCCGCGGAACCAGCCGGTGTAGAGGCCGCGGGAAAAGGTCATCTCGAGGTCGTAGCGGGCCGCGGCGGGCGAAAAGGCGAGAGCCGAGGGCTGAGGGCTGAGAGCCGGAGAAGGCGTTGCGCGGATCGCTTTCGAGCTCTCGGCTCTCGACTCTGGGCTCTGGGCTGGCTGGGCCTCTGCGAGCGCGCGGTCGAGCGCGGCGCGGTAGACGCGGGTGATGTTGGCAACGTATTCGGGGGACTTGAGGCGGCCCTCGATCTTGAGCGAGGCGACGCCGGCGCGCACGAGGTCGGGCAGCACCTCGAGGCCGGCGAGATCCTGCGGGCTGAGCAGGTAGCGGCGGTCGCCGAGCTCGACGCGGGTGCCGTCGGAGATCAGCTCGTAGGGCATGCGGCAGGCCTGGGCGCACTCGCCGCGGTTGGCGGAGCGGCCGCCGAGCGACTCGCTGGTGAGGCACTGGCCGGAGTAGGCGACGCAGAGCGCGCCGTGGACGAAGACCTCGAGCGGAAGCGCGCCGGCGGCGGCCTTCTGCGCGGTCTGGATGGCGGCGATCTCCGCGAGCGAGTTTTCGCGCGCGAGCACGACGAGGTTGGCGCCGAGCTCCTTGGCAAATTCAACGCCGGCCGCGCTCGTCACGGTCATTTGTGTCGACGTGTGGATCGGAAAATCCGGCGAGAGCGCGCGGATGAGGCGGCAGATGCCGACGTCCTGCACGATGGCGGCGTCGACCCCGGCGGCGATGATGCTGCGCAGGTAGCTCTCGGCGTCGGCGAGCTCGTCGGCGAACACCAGCGTGTTGAAGGTCACGTAGCCGCGCACGCCGCGGCGGTGCAGGAACTCCATCAGGCGCGGCAGGTCCGCGATGGTGAAGTTGTGCGCGCGCATGCGGGCGTTGAAGCGCTCGAGCCCGAAGTAAATCGCGTCGGCGCCGTTCTCCACCGCGGCCCGGGCGCATTCCCAGTCGCCCGCCGGCGCGAGGATTTCCGGGCGCGCCGGCGCCGTCCTGGACGGGGCGGCGGCTGACGGGAGGAGGCTGGGCGAGGTGGACACGCAACGCCTCTGTTAGCGCCGGAGGAGCGAGCTGCAACTGATAAGCGGGGCGGGCGGGAACTTTGGACGCCACGGGCGTCTAACTCAGCATGCAACTCGCCAAACGGATTCTGCTGATCGGAGCGTTGAGTGGAGCCATCGCCGGGGCGCAGCCGCCCGTTCCGCCGCCCCAGCCGAGTGCCTACGAGGAGGCGCGCGGGCTCTACGTGGACGCGGCCCTGGTGCAGGTGCAGGCCTATCGGAAAAACCTCGATGCGGCCATGAAGTCGGCGCCGGACCAGGGCGCGCAGTGGGCGGAGGCGAAGCGCCTGCTCAAGACGCTGGAGGCCCTCATCTCGCGCCTGCGTTCCGCGGCGCCGTCGGAGTTCGACGCGGTGAAGGCGACCTTCGAGCGCACGCGGATGGAACTGGATCGCGCCCTCGCGGGCGGCGCCGGTTAGCCCGCCTTGGCCGGAGCCGGCGCGAGCGTCTGCGGACGCGCGGCGTGCGGCGCGGCGGCGCGCAGGCGCGCGGCCAGGTAGATGGCGCCGGCGAACGCGACCACGGCGAGGTAGCCGACGCGCGGGTAGCCCTCGAGGCGTCCGCTGGCGGCCTCGCGGGCCACGAAGATGCCTGCGATGGTGTTGGCGAACGCGCTGGCGCCCTGTTGCACGGCGGAGTTCACGCTCATGAACCCGCCGCGGTAGCGCGCCTCGACGGAGTTCGTGATCAGCGCCATCGCGGGCGGGAAGCGCCCGGACATGCCGATCATGAACAGCGTCGTCACGATCAGCGCGACGGCGACGGGCACGACCGGAAGGTGGGTGAGGACGACGGTCGCGAGGCACGCGAGGGCCGTGATCGCAGCGAAGACATGGAGCTTGTCGTGGCGGTCCGAGAGGCGCCCGAACCACGGCATGGTGAAGAAGGTGAACGCGCCGCCGGCGAGGTAGACGAGCGGGAGCTGGGCCTCGGTCAGGCCGACGTTGGTGACCATCGACGGCGCCATGAAGGGGATGATGCAGCCGCCGGCGAACACCAGCACGGCCGAGAGCGCGAAGCCGCGGAGGTGGATCGGATGGGTGCAGATCGCGCGCATCTGCTGCCACGGGTGGGCGTCGACCGGATGCGGCGGCAGCGCGGGCAGCACGCGCCAGCCGATCACGCCGATGACGAGGCTCATGGCGGCGAGCAGGAAGAACGGCGCGTGCCACTCGAACCAGCCGGCCAGGGCCAGGCCGCACGGCACGCCGAGCACGGAGGCGATGGGGAACGAGGTCATGACCACGCCCATGGCCGCACCGCGGCGCTCGGGCGGGATGACGTCGCTCACGGCGGCGGTGACGACCGAGCCCGCCAGGCCGCCGAAGGCGCCGGCGGCGAAGCGCGCGATGAGGAGGAACTGATAGCTGGGGGCGAGGGCGCAGGCCAGGGTGGAGAGCCCGAAGCCGGTGTAGAGGAAGAGCAGTGCGCGCTTGCGGTCGTAGCGGTCGAGCAGGAAGCCGCCGATGAAGCCGGTGAGCGCGGCGGCGATGCTGTAGGCGGCAACGAGCCGGCTGAATTGCGCCGGGCTGATGTCGAACACGCGCATCAGGTGCGAGCCCAGCGGCATCAGGATCATGTAGTCCATGACGTGGGTGAACTGGACGGCGGCCAGCGTGAACAGCAGGAGGCGCTCGTGGATGCGTGGTTGGGCCGACATGAAGCGGACGACGGTTCTCAGTTTTGCCCGGCGTGCAACTCAGCTTCGCGTCGCGCCCGGGGGCCGAAAGGGCGGGGTGGTGGTGAGATTGCTCTGCATCGGACCCACGACCGCGTGGGCGGCGTCGGAGAAAATGCGCGCGCCCTTCGTGTGGTGGTGGCGATAGTGGCGGATGAGCGAAATCTCGCGCATCGGCACCTGGCCGCTGAACTTGCGGTAGACGAGGCCCGCCGGGTCGTTGGTGGTGCGCGCGCTGCGCGGCAGGACGCTGATGCCGGCGCCGAGTGCGGTCAGGGCCTTGGCGGTGGAAAGCTGGGCGACGCGGTGCGCGATGCGCGGCTCGAAGTCGTGGTCGCCGAGCAGGCGCTGCACGAGCGTCGCCGTGGAGGAGCCGGTGCCGAGCATGACGAAGTCCTGATCGCGCAGATCCTCGAGGGTGACGCTCGCGGCGTTGGCCAGCGGGTGGTTGGCCGACACGGCGAGCAGGAGCGGCTCGGAAAACAGCACGGAGGTCTCGATGCGCGGCTCGTTCACGGGCATGGAGACCACGCCAAGGTCGATTTCGCCGTCGAGCACAGCCTGGACGACGGTTGGCCTAAAATCCTCCCAGCTATTGAGTTGGATTCGGATTTCGTTGGCACGGCAATAGGCCAGGATCGCGGGCAGGAAAAAGTGCGCCACCGTCGGGATGACGCCGACCGAGACGCGGTGGCCTTGCGCCGGATCCTCCTTGAGCTCGCGGATCGCATCGTCCGCTTCGGCGAGGATCCGATGGGCGCGCTCCAGCAGGAGTTCGCCGGCGGTAGTGGGGGCGACCTTGCGGCCGAGGCGGTGGAAGAGCTTCTGCCCGAGCTCTTCTTCCAGATTCAGAATTTGCTGGCTTAGAGATGGTTGAGAAATGAAGCAGCGGGCGGCGGCTTTGGTGAAATTCCCCGTTTCGGCCACGGCGACGAAGTAGCGGAGTTGGTAAATTTCCATAGATTTAGGCTATGGAATGAATAGAAACGAAGTATTTCTCCTATTGCAAGGCTCGTGGTAATCTCTGCCCCGTCATCCAAGACAACTCACCGAAAGGTTCACCCACATGAACACCAAGACTCTCCTCCAATCCGCCGCCCTCACGGGCACCCTCGCCGTCGTCTTCTTCGAACTGGCGAAGGTCAACACCGACCTCCCGCTCCTCGGCCTGGTGGTTGGTTATGCCGCCGCGGTGGCGATCCTGGCCTTCGCGGCCTTCGACGGCGCCAAGCGCACGTCCTGAAAGTTTCAGCCGAAAGCATAGTGTGCAAATGAGGCCCGGGTTAGGGGTAGCCCGGGCCTCTTCTTTTTCCCTCCACGCCAGGGCCGGTTCAGCACCGGCCCTTTTTCTTTTGCCCGGTTGCGCGAATCCGGGGGCGGGATAAACAAATCCCCTGCGGCATGACGCTTTTCAGGAAACAACGAATCATGGAGGCCACGCGTGCATCCCCATCCTGGAAAGACTGGTTCGAGGCTTACGGACCCAAGCTGCTGCTCTGTGCGCGGCAGTGGACCCGTTCGCTGGCGGACGCCGAGGACGTGGTCCAGGAGGCCTTCGTGCGCTACTGGCGCCACCAGCGGGAGTTGCCGGGCGACCCGCAGGCCTTGCTCATCACCTCCGTTCGCCGTGCCGCGCTCGATCTGGCCCGCCGCGAAGGCCGCCGGATCGCCCGCGAGGAGAAGGCCGACGGCGGCCTCGAGGAGCGCGAGGGGATTTTTGAGCCGCTGCCCGGCGATGGCGACGAGCGGCGGGCAGAAATCGAGGCCGCGCTCCAGCGCCTGCCCGAGGAGCAGCGCGAGGTGCTCGTGCTCAAGATCTGGGAGGAACTCACTTTCGAACAAATCGGCGAGCTGCTCGGCATCTCGCCCAACACCGCCGCGTCGCGCTACCGCTATGCGCTCGGCGCGCTGCGCAAGGAATTGAAGCCGCTCAGTTATGGATGACACCTCACTCCAGGATCTGGAAAACGAACTGAAGGCGCTGCGCCCGCGGCGCCCGTCGGTTCTGCTCCGCGCCCGGGTGGAGCACGAACTCTCGCCGTCCGCCGATGCCGCCCGCCCGGCCACAGCCGCGGCTCCGGCAGACCTCCCGACCTACACTTCCGCCACCACGCTGCGCTCGTGGAAGTGGTTCAGCTGGCAGATGGCGGCGGCGGCCAGCGTCGCCCTGGCGGTGTCGCTCGCCGTCTGGCACTGGCAGTCTGCCGAGCCGGCTGCGACGCGCGCGCCCGAGCCGGAGCTGGCCCAGGCGACGCCGACGGCGGCGCCCCCGCGACCGAGTTCCAGCCGCAGGCCTTGGCCTCGCGCGACACCTACCGGCCGGTGAAGGCGGCCAACGTCCTCTACGACCTTCAGGACGAGGGCCCCGTGCTCCTCGAGGACAACACGCCGGCCCGCCGCATCCGCGCGCGCTACGTCGACACCTACACCTGGAAAAATCCCGCCACCAACGCCTCGCTCAAATGGAGCGTGCCGCGCGACGAGGTGCGGGTGATGCCCGCGAGCTTCCACTGATTTTGCAGACCACCCCCGGGTGACGCGTCGGCTCCGGTTTGCAAACCGATGCGTCGCCCCAATCCCACTCCGAACATGAAAAATTCCGTGCGTTATCTTCTGCCCGCCGCCCTCGGCGGCCTCCTCGCCGCCTCGGCTCACGCCACCACCGTGGTCCGGCACGTCGATCCCAACGTCGTCCGCATCCAGGTCAGCGACCCCGTCCGCGTGCGGGTCGAGAAGGGCGACAAGTCCGATCCGAAACTCGCGACCGAGAAAGTCACCTTCCTCGGCGTCGAGACCGCCCCGGTGCCCGACGCCCTCGCCTCGCAGCTCGGCCTGGCCGAGGAAATGGGCCTAGTCGTCCGGCGGGTGGCCGCCGACAGCCCGGCGGCCGCAGTGCTCAAGGAGCACGACGTGCTGACCCGGCTCGGCGATCAGCAGCTCGTCGACCAGCGGCAGCTCAGCGTGCTCATCCGCGCGAAGAAGCCCGGCGACGAGGTGAAGCTCACGCTCTTCCGCGGCGGCAAGGAAATCACCGTCACCGCGAAGCTCGCCGAGCGCGAGGTGCCGCGCGTGCTCGGCCTGCGCTCCGGCGACCTGCCCGGTCCCGAGGCCTTCCGCTTCTTCGAGGGCGACGGCGGTCCGGCGATCCAGCACCTCCGCGAGCTGCCCGGCCTCGCGCGCGACGAGCTCAACGACGTCCTGCGCATCATCGGGCGCGAACGGGGCAACTGGTTCGCCGGTCCGCGCGTGCACGTTTTCAAGCGCCACGGCGGCTCGTCGCTGCTGAACATGGCCGAGGGCAACTTTGCCTATTCCGACGACGAGGGTTCGATCGAGATCACGGCCGGCAAGGGCCAGCGGGAGCTGACGATGAAGGACGCCAAGGGCAGCGTCACCTTCAAGGGCCCGATCAACACCGACGAGGAGCGCGACAAGCTGCCGCCGGAGGTGAAGAAGCGCCTGGGCAAGATCGATTCCGCGACCATCGACTTCGAGGCGGACGACAATCTCGAGCAGGAGGGCGCCGCGGTGAAGGCGCCGGAGAAGACCAAGACGAGCGGCCATCCGGCTCCGGATGCCGCTCGTGCGGCCCGCGGCGCGCTGCGCCCGTTCTAGGCTGGATTTCCCGCGCGCCTGGTGTGGCGCGCCGGTGTGTGCAGAAACGAATCGAGGCCGTCCCCGGGTTGGGGACGGCCTCGCTCGTTGGAAAGGCAGGATCAGCGTGCGCTCACATCGGCGGCGGCTCGGCGCCCTCGGGCGCGGCGCGCTTCAGGAAGGCGGAGGCGACGAGGCCGATGATCGTGCAGATGATCGTGTTGAAGATCGGCGACATGATCGCGAGCACCGGCGGGCTGTAGAACAGCCGCACGCCCTTCTCCATGCCGGCGAGCTGCTGCTCCGACATGTTCGCCGCGTTGGGCTGGCTCTTGATGAATTCGACGAGGTAATCGATGAAGTTCGGGTTGACGAACTTGAAGTGGATGAACGCGTAGATGCCGCCGAAAATGCCGGAGTAGAGCCCGATCATCGCTGCCGTGCCGACGCCGCGGCCGTAGCTGAGCGACTTGTGCGGCGAGTCCTCGCGCACCGCGCGGATGCCGAGGACCGCGACCGCGATCATCGCGACCCAGACCGTGTATTGAAACCATTGGCCGTGGGCGATGTTCTCGCCCTGGTAGCCGAGGAAAAAGCCGACGAGCGTCAGCGCGATGTTCGCGAGCGCGAGATAGATGCCGTAGGTCAGTGTGGTGCTCATTGCGCTCCGATCCAAGCCGGTCGGCGCCGTCCCTTCAACCCGCTAGGGACAAACGGCTCCGCCACGGGACGAGCGGCGGAGCAGGTGAGAATCAGCGGTTGTCGCCGTCGAGCACGCGGCCGAGGCCGCCGAGGATCGAGCCTTCCTCGCGGCCGCCGCGGCCGGTCTGCGGCGCGGCCGCGACGATGCGGCCGGCGAGACGCGAGAAGGGCAGCGATTGCAGCCACACCTTGCCCGGGCCGCGGAGGCGCGCGAGGAACAAGCCCTCGCCGCCGAAGAGCGCCGACTTGATGCCGCCGATGAACTCGATGTCGTAGTCGACGCCCGGCTGCAGCGCGACGAGGCAGCCGGTGTCGACGCGCAGGGTCTCGCCCGGCGCCAGCACGCGCTCGTAGAGCGTGCCGCACGCATGCACGAAGGCGAGGCCGTCGCCGCGCAGCCGCTGCATGATGAAGCCCTCGCCGCCGAACAACCCGACGCCGATGCGCTTCTGGAAAGCGATGCCGATGCTCACGCCCTTGGCCGCGCAGAGGAACGCATCCTTCTGCGCGATCAGCTCGCCGCCCATCTCGCCGAGGTGCATGGGCAGGATCTTGCCGGGATACGGCGCGCCGAACGCCACCCGCCGCTTCTGCATCGAGCGGTTGCCATAGACGGTCATGAAAAGCGACTCGCCCGTGAGGACGCGGGTGCCTGCGCCGAGCAGCGAGCCGAGAAAACCGCGGTTCTGCTGCGAACCGTCGCCGAAGATCGTCTCCATCTCGATGCCGTCGTCCATAAACATCATGGCGCCGGCCTCGGCGACAACCGCTTCGTTGGGGTCGAGCTCGACTTCGACGAACTGCATGTCGTCGCCGTTGATGCGATAATCAATCACGTGCATGGGATTCATGGCGAAAGGACCCGCAGGTTCGCGGAAAAGTCGCGCCTCGGCACCTTGAATCTGACTGCGCTTTTCCACCCGCGCCCCGAACGCCGACGCCTGCGGGCGCGCGATGCGCGGCGGGTTCGGGAGGGAAAACGCGCTCTTCCGAGCCCAGTGCCGCTGCCGCTTGCGGGCGTTCGCGCGGTCAACGCCCGTCAGTTCACGAGAATTTTTCACCAATTTGCGATTATCGCATTTACAAAACCGCCAAGCGGATACATGGGTTGCTCACAAGTTATCCACGTCGATGGAATCCACACTGAGTGGGGTTTACAATCCACCGCAGCATCACGTTGGCACGAAGGTTAAGACCTACGTTCTGGACACGAACGTCCTGCTGCACGACCCGCAGTCGCTGTTCAAGTTCGAGGACAACAACCTCGCGATCCCCGTCGAGGTGCTCGAGGAACTCGACGCGATCAAGAGCGAGCAGTCGACCGAGCGTGGCCGCAACGCGCGGCGCGTGCACCGGCTGCTGCAGGAGCTGCTGCCCGACTCGCGCTCGATGCACGAGGGCGTGAAGCTGCCCAACGGCGGCACGCTCTCGATCATCATCAACCGCTACCTCGTCGAGAACAACTGGTCGACGCCCGCGATGCAGCGGCTGCGCGCCGTGGTCTCGGATTTCACGAAGAAGGACAACCGCATCATCGCGGCCGCGCTCTTCGTGCAGGAAACCTTCCCGCCGCCGACGATCCTCGTCACCAAGGACGTCAACGTGCAGCTCAAGGCCCGCGCCGTCGGCCTCGAGGCCGAGGACTACCTCAACGACAAGGTCCCCGAGGCGCCCGACACCGACTCGTATCAGACGCTCTCGCTCGACGTCTACGAGATGCAGCGCTTCTTCTCCGAGGGGCAGTTCGCCATCGCCGACGAGGTCGCGAAAAAACTCTATCTCAACGAATACGTCCTGCTCATGACGCCCGAGGGCAAGACCGCCCCCGGCCGCTACTACGGCCAGGGCGTCGTGCGCCGGCTGCGCTTCCCCGAGTTCGTCAAGGCCCCCGGCGGCATCCCGATCCGCCCGCGCAATCTCGAGCAGCAGTTCTTCATGGACGCGCTGATGGACGACTCCATCTCGCTCATCACCTGCTTCGGCAAGGCGGGCACGGGCAAGACGCTCCTCTCCACCGGCTGCGCGCTCCACCAGATCACCGACCCGGAGAACGCCCGCTACGACGGCCTCTCGATCTCGCGCCCCGTCATCGCCCTCGGCAAGGACATCGGCTTCCTCCCCGGCTCGCTCGAGGAGAAGATGAAGCCGTGGCTGCAGCCCTACCACGACGCGCTCGAGGTGCTCATGCCCTCCAAGCTGCCGAAGGAGCCGCAGTTCGCCGCGAAGAAGGTCGGGAAGAAAAAGCGCAAGCACGACGAGATCATCGGCAGCATGACCGCACCGCAGCCCGCGCACGGCGGCGGCAATGGCAACGGAAACGGTCTCCCGCCGATGAAGCCCTACGAGCGCCTGATCAAGAACGGCCTCGTCGAGATCGAGGCGCTGTGCTTCATCCGCGGCCGCTCGATCGCCCGCCGCTTCTTCATCCTCGACGAGGCGCAGCAGCTCACGCCGCACGAGGTGAAGACCGTCATCACGCGCATTTCCGAGAGTTCGAAGATCGTGCTCATCGGCGATCCGGCGCAGATCGACAACCCCTACGTCGACGCGCGCAGCAACGGCCTGGTCTTCTGCCACAACCGGATGAAGGGCCAGTCGCTCCACGCGCACGTGAAGCTCTCCAAGGGCGAGCGCTCGCGCCTGGCCGAGCTCGCGGCCGACCTGCTCTGAGCCTCCGCTCCGGTCGCGCGTCCGGCGGACCGGCGGCGGGCGCTCAGTCGGTCTTGGCCTCTTCCGGGGCGGGCGCGGCCTCTTCCTCGCTTTCCTCCTCTTCCTCCGTGCTGTCGAGGAGGCTCGGCTCGCCCTTCCGCTGCGCGACCAGTTCCATGATGCCGGCGAAAAGCCCGGTGAACATCAGGTCGCCGAACAGGGTGTTCTTGAAAAAGTAGATCGTCGGCGGGAATTCCGGGTGGCCGATCGTCAGCGCCTGCCACCAGCCGGCGAGCGTCTTGGCGTAGAAGGGATCCGACCACCACGACTGCGTGTTCGTGACGAGGTAGAACAGCAGCGCGCCGAGCAGGCTGCCGTTGAGCAGCCACAGCCACGACTTGCGCGTCGCGACCCAGCGGCCGATCAGGATCGCGGCGGCGAAGCACGCGAAGCGCGCGAAGTAGCCCGCCGTCGGCAGCGCGTAGCCGTATTCGCGCGCGTAGAACCAGTTGATGTAGATGTCGGAGAGGCACAGCGCCACGAACGGCACCGCCCACGTCCAGCGCTTGCGGAAATACACCGCGCCGCAGAAAGCGATCGCCATCACCGGCGAGATGTTCGCCCAGGAGAAATCCATCGTCGCGAGCACGCGGGCGAACGCGGCGATCAGGATGAGAACGATGGGCAGCCACATGACAGGTCCACTTGTGGGCACTCCGCGGCGGAAGACAAGCGCCGCTTCCGCGGCCCGCCGGGGCGGAGCGGGGCTAGCGGCTTTCCGCCTCGCGGGCCAGGAGCCAGAGCAGGTCCGAGGCGCGGTTGAGATACTGCAGCAGCAGCGGGCGCACGGTCTTCCCGCCGGCCGCGAGGCCGGAGACCCGGCGCTCGGCGCGGCGCGCCGCGGTGCGCGCGAGTTCGAGCGCCGCGGCGTGCAGGTTCGCGCCAGGCGTGGCCCAGCCGTCGAACTTCGGCTGGCGGGCCTCGATGGCGGCGACGGCGGCGTCGAGGCGCGCGAGCGCCGCGGCGTCGATCTGGGAAAATTTCGAGGCGGCGTAGCGCCCGGCGTCGGCCTCGGCGCAGGCGATCTCGCCCATGAAGGCGACGAGCTCCTGCTGGATCCGCTCGAGCTCGGCGCGGTCCGCGCCCGCGGGCTGCGTCGCCTTGGCGAAACCGAGCGCGGCGTTCAGTTCGTCGAGCGCGCCGACGGCCTCGATCTGCGGGTGGTGCTTGGGCACGCGCTGGCCGTAGAGCAGGGAAGTGCTGCCGTCGTCGCCGGTGCGGGTGGCGATGGAGCGCGCGGGAGCTTTGCCGGCTTCGGCCATGGCAGCGTCACTTCTTCGCCGCTTCGCGCGTCTGCTTCTTGAGCGCCTTGAGCTGCGGCTCGAGCGCCTCGAGCGTGGACTTGTCCATGCGCGAGATGAAGAGGATGCCGTTCAGGTGATCGGCCTCGTGCTGCACGCAGCGGGCGAACAGGCCGTTGCAGCGCAGCGTGTGCGGCGTGCCGTGCTCGTCCTGATACTTCACCGCGATCTCGTCCGGGCGCGTGACATCGCCGCGGATCTCGGGGAACGACAGGCAGCCCTCCTCCATCGCGGTCTGCGGCTCGGGCACGGCGTCGATGACGGGGTTGGTGATGACCATCGGCATGAACAGCTCGAGCGGCGGCTTGGCGCCGTCGAGCTCCCAGTCGAAATCCACCTCGGTCTCGCGCAGGTCGATCACGCACAGCTGGACGGCCTGGCCGATCTGGTGCGCCGCCAGGCCGATGCCGTGCGCGCCGTGCATCGCGGCGACCATTTCGGCCGCGAGCTTGCGCAGGGCCGCGTCGTAAGTCGCGATTTTGGCGCCTTTCTTACGGAGCACGGGATCATCGTAGTGAACAATTCGCAGCGGCATGGGTCGTAACGCTGCGCAGCGTATTTGCCCGCGCAAGTCGCGCGCAAATAAATAGTTTTCGCCACTGCCGCTCCACGCTATGTCCACCCGCATGCCGAAGCCCGACACCGCCCTGCCCGGCGCGATCTCCGTCGCGTGGATCGCGGGCGTGCTCGCGGGACTGGCCCTGCTCGCCGGGGCCTGGCTGCTGCCGGTGAACGTCAAGTCGCTCAACCCGGCGTTGCTGCGCGAGGCCGGGCGGGGCACCCAGAGCGTCGCCGCCTTCGCCCGCGCGCTGCTCGACCTCGACCGGCCCGGCCCGGCCCAGCTCGTGCTCGAGGCCGCGCGGACGGTGAACGATCCCGGCGCCGGCGCCGTGGGCGTGCTCTGCGAGGATTACCTGAAGCGCCACCGCGACATGGTCCCGTGGGGCGGCTGGGATCCCGCGCTCGAGCCGCTGCTGGTCGGGCGCACCGCGGCGACGCCGGCCGAGCCGACGCCCGTGCTCAAATTCCTCGTCACTGCGCCGGCGCGCGACGCGATGCGGAAATACCTCTCCGTCTCCCGCCTCCCCGGCGTGCAGGCGCTGCTCAAGACCGGCGAGCTCACCACGACGCAGCGCTTCGTGCCGGCCCGCCGCCCCGGCGGCCAGCCGCTCGACGCCGTCATCCTCCTCACCGCCTACCTCTGGCAGACCGAGCATCTCTCCCCGACGCTGCAGCGCGAGGTCCGGGCGCTCGCCGAAACCGCGGTCGCGACCGGCCAGATGGGCCCGCTCGAGGATTTCTACCTGGATATCCTCACCCTCGGCAAACGCCTCAACTGGGTGCAGCTCTCCGAGCTGCTGCGCACCGCGTCGAATCCCGGCACGGTCGCGCAATTCGCTCATCTCACCCGCGTCGCCCCCGAGCACCTGCCCGTGATCTACACCGCCGCGCTGCTGACGCGCTCGGCCGACGGCGTCGCGCGCTACCTCATCGCCTTCGGCAAGCCCGGCGCGGAGAACCTCCGGCTTGCGCTCGCCAGCGGCGAGGGCGCCGTCCGCCAGCTCGTCACGCGGCAGGCGCCGGTGGTGCATGCCTCCGGCCTCGAGTTCGAGTTCGGCGCCGGCTTCGTGCTGCGCCACCCCGAGCTCGCGGTGCTGGCGAAATACGCCGCGTTCCTCCTCGGCGCGTTCCTGCTCCTGCGCTCGATCGACCTGCGCCTGTTCTTCCCCGAGGAAAAACGCCTGCCCGGCGCGTTCCCGCGCATGGGCAGCGGCGTCCTCGCGAGCATCCTGACCTTCATCTTCTTCGTGTTCTCCGAGCCCTTCCTGCTCAAGGCCGCCGCCGCCACCGACTACCAGGTCCGCCTCGTCGTGCCGATCCTCGGCCAGACTGCCGCGCCGGCCGCCAAGACGATTTCAACCACCGCTCCCGCCATGGACATCGCCACCATCCTCTCCATCACCGTCTTCGCCGCGCTCCAGGTCGGCATGTATGTGATCTGCCTGCTCAAGCTCGCGGAGGTCGACCGCCAGCCGCTGCCCGCCGCGACCAAGCTGGAGCTGCTCGCCAACGAGGAGAACCTCTTCGACGGCGGCCTCTACGTCGGCATCGCCGGCACCGCCACCGCGCTCGTCCTCCAGGTGCTGGGCGTGATCGAGGCCAACCTCCTCGCCGCCTACTCCTCGAACCTCTTCGGCATCATCTGCGTCGCGCTGGTCAAGATCCGCCACGTGCGCAGCTACAAGCGCAAGCTCATCCTCGAGGCCAAGCCGGCCGTCGCGGCCTGAGCCGGCCCCTCCCGCGTCGTCATGAACAAGACGCTTCTCCTCATCATCTGCGACTTCCTGCTGCTCAACCTCCTCGCGCTCACCCGCTGGGAGAAGGCCGAGCCGCAGCGCCCGCTCGACACGCCCGCGCCGACCGCCGCGTCCGCCGCCGCCGCGCCCGCGGTCAACGCCGACATGGTCGAGCTCATGCGCGTTTCCCTCGAGGACGAGAAGGCCGCCCGCGACCAGCTCGCCGCGCAGCTCAACAACACGCAGGGCACGCTCACCGAGCGCGAGAAGGCCCTCTCCCAGCTCGAGCAGCAGAAGCAGCAGCTCCAGGGCGCCCTTTCCACCACCACCGCCGCCGCGAAGGAGCTGGAGAAGAAATATTCCGAGGCCACCAACGAGGCGTTCCTGACCAAGGAGCAGCTGGCCAAGATGCAGCGCGAGCTGGAGGAGCGCCGCGCCGAGGCCGAGCGCCAGAAGGCCGAGCTCGCCAAGGCCGAGCGCGCCAACGCCGATGCGCGCCAGCGCATCGAGTCGCTCGCCGTCGCCGTCAAGGTCGCCGAGCAGGAGAAGCAGCTCATCACCCAGAACCTCACCGAGGCCAAGCAGCAGATCGAGGTCGAGCGCCAGGAGCGCGCCAAGGTCCAGGAGCAGACCACCCAGCTCGCCCAGGGCGTCGGCCAGCTGGCCCAAAAGTCGACCGAGCTGACCCAGGAGATCCGCGACAACCGCCCGATCAACCCGAACACGCTCTTCGCCGAGTTCCTCAACAACCGCGTGCAGCTGCACCTCACCACGCGCCGGCCCGGCCTCTTCAGCCCGAGCGTGAAGGACAAGGACTCGCAGACCGTCCTCGTCAGCGACGGCACGCGCGTCTACGCCCTCGCGCACCTGAGCGACACGCCGTTCAGCCTGGTCTGGGAAAACCCGCCGGCCTACGACCAGATCGCCGGGCAGCTCACCCGCGGCTCGTTCAAGGCCCCGGTGGGCGAGCTCCGCTTCCTCAACGCCGACCCGCGCGTCATCGTCGTCCCGCTCGACGACTCGCTCGCCGCGCTCATGGGCGCGAAGATCTACAAGCTGGCGACGGAGCCGTTCAAGTTCCCGTCCGTCGTGCTCGTGCGCGCCGACGACGGCCGCTACGGCGAGACGCATTTCCGCATCGACGCGGCCCGCCGCGGCTACGTGAAGATCGACAACCGGATCGCGACGCGCCTCTTCGGCGAGATCGCACCCAAGCGCGGCGACCTCGTCTTCGCCCAGACCGGCGACCTCATCGGCATCATGGTCAACAACGACTACTGCGCCGTGCTCGGCGACTTCAGCGCCGCGCAGACGATCACCGCAGGCGAGAACGTCCCGCAGAAGAACACCGACGCGGTCTTTCGCGACCTCTCCAACCGCTGGCTGCGGCTGGATGCGTCGCTGCAGTGAGCCGCCGGTCCGTGCCGGGCGGAGGCGCCGCGCCCCTTCGCTATTGAACGCCGGCGCGCCCGCCGCCTGAATCCGCGGCGTGCTGCCGCCGCTCATCGAGTCGCTGGGACTCACCGATCCGTGGACCTACCTCGGGGTCTTCCTGGCCGCGTCGCTCCTGATGCTGTGGCGGCTCGAGGCGATGCTCGACCACGGCCTCGAGGGCACGGCCCTGGGCACGCTCGTGATGCCCTACTGCTCCGGCTTGGGGAACCTGCTTTTCGTCGCCATCGTGTGGCAGCGGCGCGGACCCGCGCAGGAGGTGCTGACCAACTGCCTCGTGAACAACGTCACCAACCTCACCCTGCTGCTCGGGCTGCCGGCGGTGCTGTTCGGCCTGCAGGTGATGGGCGGCGCGAAGGCCGGGGCGGCGAAGGGCGGCCGCAAGTCCGCGGGCAAGGGCGCCGCCGCGAGCGCCGCGACGGGCGCGCAGGTGAACCGCCTGTCGCTCCTGCTCACGCTCGTCGCCGTGCTGTTCTTCACCGGCGGCACGTGGCTGCTGGCCGACGACGGCCGGCTCACGCGCACGGACGGGCTGCTGCTGGTGGGGCTGTTCCTCTTCTGGCAGACGTTCCAGGTGTTCGACGTGATGAAGCACAACGTCCAGCGCCGGGTGTCGTTCGGCTTCCTCTTCTACCTCGACCTCCTCGTCGTCCTCGCGGCGGCGTGGGCGCTCTACGAGAGCATCGACTGGCTCGTGGCCTGGATCACGGCGCAGAAGGGCGGCTTCGTCAGCGCGGCCAACCTCGGCTGGCTGAGCGGCTGGCTGATGGTGCTGCCCAACGCGCTGCTCGCGCTCTACTGGGGCTGGAAGAAGCGCGCGGACGTCGTCTACAGCTCGCAGGTCGGCGACGGGCACATCTGCATCCCGCTCTGCCTCGGCGTGCTCGCGCTCCTCACGCCCGTGGCGGTGCCGCCGCTCTTCATCACCGGCCTCTACCTGCTCGGCGGCGCGGTGGTCCTGCACGCGTTCTGCCTGCTCGCGTTCGGCGGGTTGCCGCGGTGGACTGGCGCGGTGCTGCTCGCCGCCTACGGCTGGTTCGTCTGGACCGGGCTGTTCGCGTAAGCGCCAAATCGGTGGCGGCGAGACGAGAATCACAAGCTCACACCGGCTCGCCGGAGAGCTCGAACACCTCGTTGCCGCCGGTGGTGAGGTAGCGGCCGAGCTCCGAGCCGGGAAAGCTCCCGAACTGGCCGGGGTGGCAGCGCATCAGGCCCTCGCGGGCGAGACGCACGATGCTGCGCGCGTTCAGGTCGACGTCGTTGCAGAAGAACGGCGGGCGCGCGCGGTTGGGCCACATCATCGAGCCGCGCAGCACGTCGCCGATGATCGCCTCGCCGGAGGCAAGCACGACGGAGACGGAGCCGGCGGTGTGTCCGGGCGTGGGCAGGACCTTGCCGCGGACCCCGTAGGGCTCGAGCGAGAACGCCTCGCGGAACTGGATGTCCGGCTCGAAGGCCTGGAAGCTCTCGTCCACGAACGGCCGGAGCAGGCGCCCGAGCGGGCCCGAGGCGGCGAGCACGCCGTTGGCGCCGTTGCGAGCGAGCGCCGCGTCGCCGGCGTGAAGGGCGACGGGGCGGCCGCTGCGCGCGCGCAGCTCGGCGGCGGTGCCGGCGTGGTCGCTGTGGCCGTGGGTGAGGAGGATGAGCGCGAGCTGCGACGGCTCGACGTGGTGCTGCTTGAGCGCGGAAAGGATGCGCGGCAGGTCGCCCGGCGCGCCCGTGTCGACCAGCACCGGCTTGTCGCCGAGCAGGAGGTAGCAGTTCGAAATCGCGCCTTTGATGCGGACGATCATGACACCGCGTCGAGCCAAGCGATCCGGGTCCGGTTTCGCAACGCCCTCCCTCAGAACTTGAGGTGCTTCACCGTCAGCCCCTGGTTGATGAGCTGCTTCAGGGAGTCGATGCCGATGCGGATGTGCGTGGCGACGTGGTCGCCGTCGACCCGGCGGTCGCTCTCCGTGGTCTTCACTCCCTCGGGCGTCATCGGCTCGTCGGAGACGAGGAGCAGGGCGCCGGTGGGGATTTCGTTGTGGAAGCCGGTGATGAAGATCGTGGCGGTCTCCATGTCGATCGCCATGACGCGGAGGCGGGCGAGGTATTTCTTGAACTCGGCGTCGTGCTCCCAGACGCGGCGGTTGGTGGTGTAAACCGTGCCGGTCCAGTAGTCGCGGCTGTGGTCGCGGATGGTGGTGGAGATGGCCTTCTGCAGGGCGAACGACGGCAGCGCCGGCACCTCGGGCGGGAAGTAGTCGTTGCTCGTGCCCTCGCCGCGGATGGCGGCGATGGGCAGGATGAGGGTGCCGACCTTGGCGCGGTGCTTCACGCCGCCGCATTTGCCGAGGAAGAGCACGGCCTTCGGGTTGACCGCGGTGAGCAGGTCCATGACGGTCGCGGCCGTGGCGCTGCCCATGCCGAAGTTGATGATGGTGATGCCGTCGGCGGTGGCCGAGCTCATCGGCTTGTCGCGCCCCATGACGGGGACGTTGTGCCACTGCGCGAAGGTCTCGACGTAGGCGTCGAAGTTGGTGAGCAGGACGTATTGGCCGAAGTCCTTGAGGGGGACGCCCGTGTAGCGGGGCAACCAGTTCTCGACGATTTGTTGTTTGGTGTCCATGCGAGCTGTTTTGCCCGCAAAAAATTAGCCCCGCCGTCGGGCGGGGCGAGGTTAATTTAGCCGGCCGGCGCGGCGGCGCCGGGGCGGCGTCACTTCGCGGCGGCGAGCGCGTTCTGCGTGTTCAGGTGCTCGACGCCGGTGTATTTCTGCGACTGCTCGTCGGCGTGGTAGCTGGAGCGGACGAGCGGGCCGGACTCGATGACGCCGATGCCGAGCTCGAGGCCGAATTTCTTCCAGTGCGCGAATTCCTCCGGCGGCACCCAGCGGTCGATCTTCCAGTGCTGCGGCGTGGGCTGGAGATACTGGCCGATGGTGAGGATGTCGGTCTTGTCGCTCGCGATGTCGCGGATGCACTGCGCGATCTCGTCCTGCGTCTCACCGAGGCCGAGCATGATGCCGGTCTTGGTGGTGAAGCCGCGGCTCTTGGCGTGGCGGAGCACAGAGCGGCTGCGGTCGTAGCGGGCCTGCACGCGCACGGGCTTCTGCAGGCGCTCCACGGTCTCGACGTTGTGGTTGAAGATGTCGGGCTTGGCGGCGAGGACGATGTCGACCTGGTCGAGGTTGCCCTTGAAGTCCGGCACGAGCACCTCGATGGCGCACGACGGGCTCTTGTATTTGGTGGCGCGGATGGTCGCGGCCCAGACGCTGGCGCCGCCGTCCTTCAGGTCGTCGCGGGCGACGGAGGTGATGACGCAGTGGCGCAGGCCCATCTTGGCGACGGCGTCGGCGACGCGTGCCGGCTCGCCGAGGTCGAACTCCGTCGGGCGGCCGACCTGGATGGCGCAGAAGTTGCAAGAGCGCGTGCAGATGTTGCCCAGGATCATCACCGTCGCGGTGCCGCGCGACCAGCACTCGCCGATGTTCGGGCACTGGGCGGACTGGCAGACGGTGTGGAGCTTGTTCGACTCCACGAGCGCGCGGGTGGCCTTGTAGCCGGGGCCGGAGGGCAGCTTGGCGCGGAGCCAGTCGGGTTTGCGCGAGGTGGGCGTCATCGGAGGGAGATACGAAAGGACACGAAGGCGGCGGAAGGACAAGTGGGTTTTGCGTCCCCGCCGTGCTATCGCGTGCGCTGATGGGGGCGGTGCGCGGCTTAATCGCGGATAATTAACGCCGTTGCCCGCGCGCCTGGGTCGGCGCCGGGCGCCGCGGATCAGGGCGGGCGAATCGGCGCGGCGGCTTGGCGCGCCAGGCGGAGATTGGCCGCGGCGTCGGCATCGCGCGGGTTGAGCCGGAGGACGGCCTCGTATTCCGCGATGGCCTCGACCGGCTGGCCGGATTGCAGCAGGGCGTTGGCGAGGTTGAAGCGCGCGTCGGCGTAGGTCGGGGCGAGCGCGACGGCGCGGCGCAGGTGTCCGATGGCCTCGGGCAGGCGGTCGAGCGCGAGCAGGCTGTTGGCGAGGTTGTAGTGCGCGGCGACCCGGTCGGGCTGGGTGCGCAGGCTCCAGGTGAATGCGCGCACGGCTTCCGCGTGCGCGCCGAGCGCGGCGTAGGCGTTGCCGAGGTTGTAGGCGGCCTCGGCGTGCTGCGGCTCGAGCTCCAGGGCGCGCTGCAGCGGCGCGAGCGCGGCGCGCGGCCGGCCGTCGCTGACCAGCGCCGTGCCGAGGTTGTAGAGCGCGGTGACGTAGTCCGGCTGCAGCCGCAGCGCGGCCTCGAAGCACGCGATCGCCTCGCGGAGGCGCCCGGCGCGGGAGAGCTGCTCGCCGAGGTTGAGGTGCGCGCGGGGATTCGTCGGGCACGCGGCCGCGGCGTCGCGCCACAAGCCGAGGGGCGTGGCGTAGACGGTGTTGCGCTGCCAGGTCAGACCGGCGCCGGCGAGCGCCGCGACGGCCGCGACGCCGATCGCCGCGGGACGCGGCAGCCAGAGCGCACCGGCCAGCACGACCGCGACCAGCAGCGGCGCGAGGGCGAGGTAGACGCGGTGCTCGGCCGCGACCTGGGTGACGATCGGCACGACGCTCGAACTGGGGGCGAGCAGGACGAAGAAGCTCGCGCCGAGGAAGCCGAGCGCGGGCCGGCGCCACAGCAGCCAGGCCGTCGCCCCGACCGCGCCCACGGTGAACACCGCGCCCGGGAACAGCGCCGCGAGGTCGACGCCCTGGAAGGGACCGTAGTCGAAGGCCAGCGGACGGGGCCAGAACGCGAGCCGCGCGTAGTGCGCGATCGCGGAGAGCTGCAGCGCCGCATACTGCCACGGGCTGGCCGGCCCGGCCAGGCTGGCCGAGCCGCTCCGGCCGTGCGTGCCCGCGACCAGCACCGCCAGCAGCAGCCATGAGGACAGGAGGCTGAGATAAAAACGCCGGCGGGCCGCGATCGCGGCGGCGAACGAGCCGTCGGTGAACGTGCGATCGTGGAGCAGGACGAGCAGCGGTGCCACCACCGCGGTCTCCTTGGTCGCCACGCCGCCGAAGCACGCGGCGACGGACAGCGCCTGCCAGGGCCCCGGCCGCGCGCTGGCGCGGGCGCGGACCGCGGCGTAGAGCGCCGCCAGGATGAACAGGCCGGCGAGCGACTCGGCGCGCTGCACGGTGTAGGTGACCGACTCGGTTTGCAGCGGGTGCAGCGCCCAGAGCAGGGCGACCACGCCGGCGAGCCGGTCGGCGTCGGCCCGCGCCGCCAGCGTCCGGCGCACGAGGCCGAAGAGCAGCAGGGCGGCGGCGAAGTGGATCGCGAGGTTCGCGACGTGGTAACCGAGCACCTGGTCGCCGCCGAGCGCGCGGTTGAGCGCGAAGGTGAAATTGAGCAACGGGCGGCCGCTGACGGTCAGGCCGCCCGGCGGCGGACTCCAGGCGTGCGCGAGCGAGGCGAGCGTCGGGTTCTGCGGCAGCGACGGCAGGTCGTCGAACACGAAGGGCGTGCGCAGGCCGGGCCAGTAGGCGACGAGGAGCGCGAGCCCCAGGCAGCCGGCCCAAAGCCACGCCGCGCGGTCGAGGGGCGCGCCGGTTTCATCGCAGCTGTTCGCGCAGGCGCCGGGCGTCGCGGTTGCCCGGCTGGAGCGCGAGCACGCGGTCGAGCGCGGTGCGGGCGGCGGGGGCGTCGCCGGCCTGGGCGAGCACGGCGGCGTAGTTGAGGAGCAGCGCGGGATCGTCGCGGCGCAGCTCAGTGGCGGCGCGGAACTGCGCCACGGCCTCGGCGGGGCGTCCGAGCACGGCGAGGGCGGTGCCGTAGTTGACGCGGGCGGTGAGGTTGTCCGGCGCGAGCGCGACGGCGCGGGCGAGGTGCGCGAGCGCCTCGGCCTCGCGGCGCGTGGCGAAGAGCGTGCTGGCGAGGTTGCAGTGCGCGGCGACGGAGTCGGGCTGCTCGGCGAGCAGGGCGCGGTTCACGGCCTCGGCCTCGGCGTAGCGCCGCGCGCGGTGGAGGGCGCTGCCGAGGTTCAGGCGCGCGTCGGTGAGGCCGGGCTGCAGGCGCACGGCGGTCGCGAAGCCGGCGATGGCGTCCTCGACGCGGCCGAGGGCGAGCAGGACGTTGGCGCGGTTGAAATGCGCGGCGGCGAGCCGGGGATTCTGGGCGATCGCGAGCTCGAATTCCCGCAGCGCCTCGTCCGTGCGCCCGGCGTGCAGAAGGGCCTGGCCGTAGTTGTTGTGGCCGAAGGGAAACACCGGCTCGAGCGCCACGGCGTTGGCGAACGAGTCGAGCGCCTCGGGCGAGCGGCCGGCCGCCTCGAGCGCGAGGCCGTGGTTGACCCACGCGCGGGCGTTGCGCGGGGCCCGGGCGACGACGTCGGACCAGAGCGCGAGGTCGGTGCGGTAGGTGCGGTTGCGGGCGTGGGTGGCGAGGCCGGCGACGAGGGCGAGGGCGGCGAGAACGTAGAGCGCGGCGCGGCCGAGGACGCGGTGGAGCGCGAGCGCGGCGAGGACGACGACGAGCGCGAGCGCGGCGTAGATGCGGTGTTCGGCCATGAACTGCGAGGCCACGGGCACGACGCTCGAGCTCGGCGCGAGCAGGAGGAAGAACGCCGCGCCGGCGAAGCCGAGGGCGGGGCGGCGCGCCAGCGCCGCGAGCGTGGCGCCGAGCAGGACGAGGATCGCCAGCAGCGCGGCGAGGGCGCCGGCGTCGAACGCCGGCGGGCGCTGGCCGTAGTCGAACACCAGCGGGTGCGGCCAGAGCGCGAGGCGCAGGTAGCGCAGGATCGCGGCGGGCTGGGCGAGCGCGTAGTCGAGCGACGAGGCGGTGCCGAGCCCGGCGGTGCCGCCGCGGTTGCCGAAGAGGGCGAGCAGCGCGGCGAGCAGCAGCCAGGTCGCGGCGAGCGCGAGCAGCGGCCGCGCGAAGCGCCGCCACGTGTCGCGCCAGCCGGCGGCGAGGAAGCAGCGGGCGTAGAGCGCGGCGAGCACCGGCACGACGACGGTGGTTTCCTTGGCGGCCATGCCGGCGAGGCCGGCGAGGAACGCGGCCGCGAACCAGCCGCGCGCGAAGGCGTAGAGCGTGGCGAAGGCCAGCAGCGCCGCGAGCGACTCGGCGCGCTGCGAGAGGTAGGTGACGGACTCGGTCTGCAGCGGGTGCAGCGCCCAGAGCGCGGCGACGGCGAGCGCGAGCCAGTCGGCGTCGGCCGCGAAGCGCTCTCGCAGCGGCGGGGTGCGCAGGGTGCGGCGGACGAGGCCGAAAAGCAGGAGCGCGGCGGCGGCGTGGATCGCGAGGTTGAGCGCGTGGTAGCTCCAGACGGCGCGGCCGCTGACGGCGTGGTTGAGCGCGAAGCTGAGGTTGAGGAGCGGGCGGCCGGAGACGGTGTCGCCGCCGGCGGGCGGCGCGAGCGGGCCGGGCACGAGCGGCCAGAGGTGGCGGATGGAGGCGTTGGCGTCGAGCGAGGTGACGTCGTCGAAGAGGAACGGCACGGCGAAGCTGTTGCTCCACGCGGCGGCGAGGGCGAGCAGCAGCACGGCGAGGCCGAGCCGCACGCGGCGGGCGAGGGGGCGGCGGCGGGCGCGGGCTCGCTCATGCCGTCGCGCCGGCGAAGAACTCCGGCAGGCGCGCGCGGAACTCGGCGGCGAGGGTCCGCTTCACGGCGGCGAGGTCGACCGGCCGGCCGAGCTCGAGGTGCATCGAGGTGACGGTGCCGTCGGCGGCGGTGATGCCGCAGGGGATGATGCCGGTGAAGGGGGCGAGGTCGGTGTTCACGTTCAGCGCGAAGCCGTGGAACGTGGTCCATTTCTTCACCGCGACGCCGATGGCGGCGATCTTGCGCTTCCCGATCCAGATGCCGGTCTTGCCGGGGTTGCGGCCGGCGGCGAGGCCGAAGCGGGCGACGCTCGCGATCATCACCTCCTCGAGGAAGCGCAGGTAGGCGTGCAGGTCCTTGCGCGGGGCGAGGTGCACGATCGGGTAGCCGACGATCTGCCCGGGGCCGTGGTAGGTGATGTCGCCGCCGCGGTTGGTCGTCACCAGCGCGATGCCGCGGCGGGCGAGCTCGGCGGGGTCCCAGAGGAGGTTCTGCTCGGCGCCGCGGCGCACGCCCAGCGTGAAGACCGGATCGTGCTCGGTGAAGACGAGCGTGTCGGCGGCGCGGCCGTCGTTGCGCGCGGCGACGAGTTCCTCCTGCCGGCGCCAGGCGTCCGCGTAGGCGGTGCGGCCCCAGTCGACGAGGTCGAGGGCGGGGGCGCGAGCGGGAGGGCCGGGCGGGTGCGACATGGACGGGCGGACTGTCGCCGAGCGCCGGCGTTCGCGCAAGGGTTTGGTGACCGCGCGGCGAAACGGAGCCCGGCGCGGCTTTGCGCGCGCCGTTGCATCGTTTTTCTAGCCGAAAGGCGTAGGGCGCGCCCCTTGCGCGCGCGCGGCGGGAATTGCCAAGGTGGGCCGATGTTTTCCTCGAATCCAGTGACGGCCCGGGCGCGCGCGACCTACCACGCGGCGGCGGACTGTTACGACCTCCCGGCGCTGTCGTTCTGGGGGCGGTTCGGGCGGGCGACGGTGGCCCGGCTGGGGTTGAAGGACGGGCAGCGGGTGCTCGATGTCTGCTGCGGCAGCGGCGCGTCGGCGGTGCCGGCGGCGGAGGCGGTCGGCGCCGGCGGGCGCGTGCTCGCGGTGGATCTGGCGCTCGGGCTGGTCGAGCTGGGCAAGGCGAAGGCGGCGAGCCGCGGCCTGGCGCAGCTCGAGTTTCGCGTCGGGGATTTCACGGAGCTGCCCGCGGAGGCGGGGAGCTTCGACGCGGTGGTGTGCGTGTTCGGGATCTTCTTTCTGCCGGACATGCCGGCGGCGGTGCGGGCGTTGTGGCGCTGGGTGCGCCCCGGCGGCCAGCTGGCGCTCACGACCTGGGGGCCGCGGGTGTTCGAGCCGGCCAACGCGATCTTCTGGGAGGCCGTGCGCGAGGTTCGCCCGGAGCTCCACAAGGATTTCAACCCGTGGGATCGCATCGCGACGCCCGCGGCCGTGACCGCGATGATGCGCGAGGGCGGGGTGGAGGAGGTGCGGGCGGAAGCCGAGGCCGGCACGCACGTGCTGGCGGCGCCGCAGGATTGGTGGAGCATCGTCATGGGCTCCGGCTACCGCGGCACGATCGAGATGCTCACCGAGGCCGAGCGACAGCTGGTCGAGGCGCGGGTGCGGGCGGAAGTCGTCCGGCGCAAGGTCGAGGCGATCGAGACCAACGTGGTTTATGCCCGGGCGGTGAAGCGTTGAGGGGCGGCGCGGGCCCCGTCCGGGCCGCCGGCTAGAACCCAATTTCCGTTTGCCCCGGTGCGGGCCGCGGCCAATCGTGCGCGGTTCCATGAGCGAGATTCCTCAAGACATCACCCACGACCAGTATGCCGTGCGGCTCAAGAAGCTGCAGGACATGCGCGCCGCGGGCTCGGACCCGTTCCGCGCCAACTGCGAGCAGACGCACTTTTCGGGTGAGGCGCTCAAAGCCTACATCGAGGGTCAGGACTACACCGTGCCGGTCAAGGTCGCCGGCCGCCTCGTCGTCATCCGCGACATGGGCAAGAGCCAGTTCGTCAAGATTCTCGACCAGCAGGGCCAGATCCAGCTCTACGTGAAGAAGGACCTCGTGGGCGACGAGGCCTACGCGGCCTTCAAGAAACTCGACCTCGGCGACATCGTCGGCGCCGAAGGCACGCTCTTCAAAACCAAGTCCGGCGAGATCACGGTCAAGGTCGACCGCTACGCGCTCGTGGCGAAGGCCCTGCGCCCGCTCCCGGAGAAGTGGCACGGCCTGACCGACGCCGAGCAGGTCTACCGCCAGCGCTACCTCGACCTGATCGTGAACCCCGAGTCGCGCGCGCGCCTCATGCTGCGCAGCAAGATCGTCGCCAGCATCCGCTCCACGCTCGCGCACCGGAAGTTCCTCGAGGTCGAGACGCCCATGCTCGAGGGCGTGGCCGGCGGCGCCGCGGCGCGGCCGTTCGTCACCCACCACAACGCGCTCGGCACGGACTTCTTCCTCCGCATCGCGCTCGAGCTGCGCCTGAAGCGCCTGCTCGTCGGCGGCTACGACCGCGTGTTCGAGATCGGCCGCGTCTTCCGCAACGAGGGCGTCTCGCGCAAGCACAACCCCGAGTTCACCATGCTCGAGGTCTACCAGGCCTACTCGGATTTCCACGGCATGATGGACCTGCTGAAGGCCATCTTCGCCGACCTCTGCCGCGACGTCATCGGCGCCACCGAGATCAAGCACGCCGCCAGCGGCCAGATGATCAATTTCGCCGGCGAGTGGCGCAGCGTGCGCTACTTCACCCTCATCGACGAGGCGGTCGGCTTCAACCTCAGTGCCTACCGCGGCAAGCCCGAGTATCGCGAGAAGGCGATCGAGGCCTGCCAGAAGCTCGGGCTCGAGGTCCACTCGGGCTGGGAGACCTACGAGGTCGTGAACGAGATCTTCGGCAAGAAGATCGAGCCCACGCTCATCCAGCCGACCTTCGTCACCCACCTGCCCAAGGAGCTCTGCCCGCTGGCCAAGCTCAACGCCGAGGACCCCGGCCTGATCGACGTCTTCGAGTGCATCATCGGCGGCATGGAGGTCGCGCCCGCCTATTCGGAGCAGAACGACCCGTTCGTGCAGCGCGAGATGTTCGAGAAGCAGGTCGGCGAGGAAGTGCAGAAGATGGACACCGACTTCCTCCTCGCCCTCGAGCACGGCATGCCGCCGGCCGGCGGCATGGGCGTCGGCATCGACCGCCTCTGCATCCTGCTCACCGGCGCCGAGAGCATCCGCGACGTGATCCTCTTCCCGTCGCTGCGGCCGACGACCGCGGCCACTTGAGGTTTGAACCACGGAGACCGAGAGGGCACAGAGAACCCAGCCCTCTTCTCCGTGTCCTCTGTGTCTCTGTGGTTTAACTGAAGATGCCCTGGCCGATCTACCTCGCCCTCAAGCAGCTCTTCCCGACCGGGCGGGTGTCGTTCTTCACGCTGATCTCGGTCCTCGGCGTCGGGCTCGGCGTGGCGCTCATGCTCGTCTCGACGAGCGTGATGGGCGGCTTCGGCCACCAGATCCAGCGCATGATCATCGACACGCAGGGCGAGGTGCAGGTGCGCGCCCGCGGCGTGCTGGACCCGCAGCTCGCCACGGCGACGGAGAACGCGCTGCGGAAACAGCCCGGCGTCGCCAGCTTCGCGCCGTTCGCGGCCGGCGTCGTCATGCTCGAGTTCGAGCGCCGGCCGGCGTTTCCCGCCATCACGGGCTTCGACGTCGAGCGGATGAAGGAAGTGATCCCGCTCCAGCGCTACCTCATCGCGGGCCGGCTCGACGACCTCGACGACGACTCGGTGATCCTCAGCTCGATCCTCGCCCGCTCGCTGGGCGTGCGCGTCGGCGACAACGTCAGCGTTTACTCGCCGCTGATGATGGAGCGCCTGAAGCAGAACGAGGTCCTCCTCCCGCGCGAGGTGCGCGTCGCCGGCATCTTCCAGATCGGGCACCAGCAGCTCGACAGCTCCACCGTGCTCTGCTCGCTCCGGCTGATGCAGGACCTCTACGGTCTCGGCCGCACCGTGCACGGCTACAACGTCCGGCTGCAGCCCGGCGCGGACGAATACGCCGTCGCCTCCGCGCTCAACGACGCCCTGCCGCCGCAAGCCTACGCGCTGACCTGGTTCGAATCGAACGCCGATTTCCAGGCCGTGCTCAGCTTCGAGCGCAACATGATCTTCTTCCTCCTCACCTTCATCATCGTCGTGGCCGCGTTCTCCATCACCAGCTCGCTGCTGATGTCGGTCGTGCGCAAGACGCGCGAGATCGGCCTGCTCGCGGCGATGGGCGGCAAGGCGCGCGACGTCGCCCTGTGCTTCTGCGCCCAGGGCCTCGTCATCGGCGCGGGCGGCACGGCGGTCGGGCTCGGGCTCGGCTTCGCCCTGCTGCACTGGCGCGACGCCATCGTGCGCCTGATCGCGAGCTTCACGATGGGGCAGGAGGCGTTCGTGAAGTTCTACCAGTTCAGCTCGCTGCCGGCACACACCGCGCCAAAGGACGTGGCGATCATCGTCGTCTTCTCGCTCGCCGCCGCGACGCTGGCGGGCCTCATCCCCGCCTGGCGCGCCGCGCGCCTGAAACCCGTGGAGGCCCTGCGCAGTGAGTGACGCGACGCCCGTCCTGCGCGCCAGCGGCCTGCGGAAGAACTACCGCAGTGGCGACGCCACGCTCGAGGTCCTGCGCGGCGTCGATCTCGCCATCGCGCCGGGCGAGAGCGTCTCGATCCGCGGCGAATCCGGCTCGGGCAAGAGCACGCTGCTCAACCTCCTTGCCGGCCTCGACCGGCCCGACGCCGGCGAGATCTTCTGGGGCGCCGAAGCCACCGCGAAGCTCACGCTGAGCGAGCTCACCGCCCGCCGCGGCCGGTTCCTCGGCATGGTCTTCCAGGCCTACTACCTCATCCCCGAGATCGACGCCCTGGCGAACGTCCTGATGGGCGCGCGCATGCTCGGCGCGCCGACCGCGGCCCAGCGCGACCGCGCCGCGGCCTTGCTGCGGCGCGTCGGCCTCGCCGACCGCGCGAACCACGTGCCGGCGCACCTCTCCGGCGGCGAGCGCCAGCGCGTGGCCGTGGCCCGGGCGCTGATGAACCGTCCGCCACTCCTCCTCGCCGACGAGCCGACGGGCAACCTCGACGAGCGCACGGGCGACGAGGTGATCCAGCTGCTGCTCGAGGTCTGCGCCGAGGAGAAGACCGCCCTCGCGCTCGTGACGCACAACGCCGCCCACGCCGCCAAGACGCAGCGGCAGCTTTTTCTCCATCAGGGCCGCTGGCGCTGAGGCGCGCGCCGGCGAAAATGTAGGGCGAGGCGACGGGCGATTTGCCGGCAAGCCGCCCCGCATCTTTTGCATGGCCCCGTGCGGCGCGCCCGCTACCGTCGCGCGCATGGCTAAGTCCAAGATCAAGTGCGGCGTCGCCGGCGTCGGTTCGCTCGGCCAACACCACGCGCGCATCTATGCGTCGCTCCCGAACGCCGAGCTGGTCGGCATCTACGAGACGAGCGACGCGCGCGCGGCGGAGATTTGCGCGAAGCACAACTGCCGGCGCTTCGCCACGCTCGCCGAGCTCGGCGCCGCCTGCGAGGCGGTCAGCGTCGTCGTTCCGACGGACCTGCACGAGCAGGTCGCGTTGCCGCTGCTGGCCGCGGGCTGCCACCTGCTGATCGAGAAGCCGCTCTGCGCCTCGCTCGAGGAGGCCGAGCGCGTGCTCGCCGCGGCGCAGAAGGCCGGCCGCATCGTGCAGGTCGGCCACATCGAGCATTTCAACCCGGTGATGGCCTACCTCGAGAAGCACACCGGCCGGCCGCAATACATCACGACGGAGCGCCTCGCGCCCTATACCACGCGCGGCACGGAGGTCGGCGTCGTGCTCGACCTGATGATCCACGACATCGGCATCGTGCTCGCCCTCGTGCAGTCGCCCATCCGCAAGATCGACAGCGTGGGCATCAACGTCCTCTCCAAGACCGAGGACATCGCCAATGCCCGCATCGAGTTCGAGAGCGGCTGCGTGGCGAATCTGACGGCGTCGCGCATGAGCCTGAAGAAGAACCGCGAGATCCGCGTCTTCCAGGACAACGCCTACCTCTCGCTCGATTTCATGAACCAGAAGGGCCACCTGGTGAAGAAGAGCGACATCATCGCCTACGGCGTGAAGCTGAAGATCGGTCTGGCCAAGGCCGGCGACGCGTCGTCGATCCCGGTGCATGAAATCCCGATCGAGAAGGGCGAGCCGCTGGCGATCGAGCTGGCGCACTTCCTCGAGAGCGTGGGCGAGGCGAAGCAGCCCAAGGTCGGCGCCGCGCTCGGCAAGTCGGCGCTCGAGGTCGCGATCGCGATCACCGACCAGATCCGCCGGGCGCAGAAATCCTGATGGCGTCCGCGGGCACGCTCACGACCACGACCCTGCCCGCGCCGCTCGGCGGCGCGGTGGACCTGCTCGTCGTCGCGGCCGAGCACTCCGGCGACGCCCACGCGGCGCGCCTGGTGCGCGAGTTGCGAGCGAAGCGGCCGGACGTCCGCGTCTGTGCGCTCGGCGGACCGCGCCTGGCCGCGGCGGGGGCGCAGCTGCTGCGCGACCTCACGGTCGGGTCGACGATGGGCTTCGCCGTGCTGGCCCAGCTCTCGTATTACCGCGCGCTCATCGCCGAGGTCGTGCGCTGGGTGGGCGAGCACCGGCCGCGCGCGGTGTGCTTCGTCGATTCGTCGGGCCTGAACCTCCGCATCGCGCGCGGGCTGTTCGAGCGCGGCTTCTCGGCCAAGGCGGGCGGGCCGACCCGGGCGCTCTACTACATCAGCCCGCAGATCTGGGCCTCGCGCGCGGGGCGGCGCTTCGCGATGGCGAAACACCTCGACGGCGTGGCGGCGATCTTTCCCTTCGAGCCGGCGGCCTATGCCGACACGACGCTGCCGGTCGAGTTTGTCGGGCACCCGTTCCTTTCGCCCGACTACCAGCTCCCGGTCGCCTTCGATCCGGCGGGGCCGGTGCTGCTGCTGCCCGGCAGCCGGCGCGCGCTGGTGAAGCGCCTGTTCCCGGTGTTGCTCGAGGCTTTCGCCGCGGCGGGCGGTGAGCGGCGCGCCGTGGCGTTGTATCCGAGCGAGGAGATCCGCGCGCTGCTCGCGACGCTCCAGGCCGCGTCGCCGGTCGGTGCGCGGGTCGAGTTGCGCGCCGGCGGCGGCGCGCCGGTCGGGGGCGCCGCGGTGCTGACCGCGAGCGGCACGATGTCGCTCGAGTGCGCGCTGGCCGGCCTGCCGGGGGCGCTGACCTACAAGACCGATCCGCTGACGTATTTCCTCGGCCGCCTGATCGTGAAGGTGGAGTTCATCGGCATCGCGAACCTGCTGCTCAAGGAGGCGATGTATCCGGAGTTCATCCAAGGCGCGGCGACGCCGGCAGCGCTGGCGGCCCAGCTGCGCGCCTGCCTGGGCGATCCGGCGCGCGCCGCCCGGACGCGCGAGCTGGCGGCCCACTTGCGCGCGCTGCTGCATGCGCCGACGCAGGGCAGTGCCGCCGACTGGGTGGGGCGGCACCTGACCTAGAAAAAGAACTGGCGACCGGCCGGCCCTGGAGCATCCTGAAGGACGATGCTTCGGCGTGAATCCACCCTCGCCACGAGCGACGCGAGCTGGCGGTTGACGCTGCTGGTGGGCGGTCTCTCGCTGGCGCTCGCCTTCGCCGGGTGGTGGCTGGTGCGCATCGAGTTGCGGCGGATCGAGGCGGATCGCTTTGACCGCCTGGCCGCACGGCTGGCGGCGGGCATCGAGAACCTTTTCCGGCCCACGGAACAGTCGCTCTCCGGCTTGGCGGCCCTGGCGGGGCAGCGGGGCTTGCCGGGCGCGGCGGAATGGAGCGAGCACGTGGCGCGGGAGATCCCCTACCTGGGCAACGGCGTCGTCGGGCTGGGCTTCGTCAAACCGGTGGCGCGGGCGGACGCCCCGGCATTCGTCGCGGAACGCCGGCGAGCGGGTTACCCGCATTACGCGGCGCAGATGGACAGCCCGCACGACGAGCTCTGGCTCGTGGCGGCAATCGCTCCCGCCGACCTCAACGACCGCGCGTTGGGCGTGGACATCGGCGCGGGCACCAATCGCCGGGCGGCGGCGGAGCTGTCGCTCCAGACCGGTCGCCTCGCGTTGTCGGGCAAGATCAATCTCATCGTCGGCCGGGAGGACGCCCCCGGTTTCCTGCTGTTTCTGCCGGTATTCCGCGGCCCGGATGGGGCGGCCTCCGGCCCGCGTGTCGGGGCGCTTCACGGCTGGGTCTATGCGGCCCTGCGGCTGGATCACCTAGTGGAGCAGGCGAGCGAAGTGGTCGACGACCAGCTCGAGTTCGAGCTCGTGCAGGGCGCCGACGCGAACGGCGCGGTGCTGCTGAACCACGGCGATGCCGCGCCCGCCGGTGCGGCGCCCGCGACGCCGTCCGCGGGGGAACCGACCTTCGCGAAGACGCTGCCGCTCTCGCTCTACGGGCAGCCCATGACCCTCCGGGTGCGGACGCGGCCGAGCTTCGATGCGGCCGGACGTTCCCGGACGCCGCAGCTGCTCTTGTTCGGCGGCCTGGTGGTCGCGCTGCTCGGCACGGGTCTGACCCGGGTCCTGACGACGTCCCGTTCGCGCGCGCTGCGTCTGGCCGAGCAAATGACGACCGACCTGCGGCGCACGGAGGCGGAGGCGCAGCGGCTGGCGCTCGTGGCCAGCCACACGGCCAATGCCGTCGGCCTGGCCGATCCCGCGGGCAACGTGGTCTGGCTCAACGAGGGCTTCAGCCGCCTTTTCGGCTACACCCTCGATGAGGCTCGCGGCCGGTTTGCCCCCGGGCTGCTGAGGGCCCCGAGACCGGCCGGCGCGCGCTGGCCGAGATCACGCGCGCGGCCCGAGAGGGCCGGCCGACGCATGGCGAGCTGCTCTGCTACGGCAAGGACGGCCGGGCGATCTGGACGGATTTCGAGATGCAGCCCCTGCGCGACGCCCAGGGCGCGATCACGGGGTTCATGTCGATCCAGCTCGACATCACCGCGCGCAAGCAGGCGGAGGCGGAGCTGGCCCGGCGGGAGGAGCTTTTCCGTTTCATCCTGAACAGCCTGCCGGTCGGCGTGGCGTGGGAATCGTTCGCGGGCGGCGGCGAGCGCCGCTGGGTGAACGATACGGTGGTCGCGCTGAGCGGCCTCACCCGGGCGCAGGCGCTCGACAACGCGAACTTCGAGGCGGTGACGCCGCCGGACGACTGGCGGCGGCAGCAGGAGGCCTACGCGCGGCTGCGCCGGGGCGAGACCGAGCAGTTCACCCTCGAGAAGCGCTACATGCGGCCGGACGGGAGCGAGTGCTGGTGCATCCTGCACGTCCGCGCGTTCCGCGACGCGCAGGGACGGCTGTTGCAGGAGATCTCCGTCGTGGTCGATGTGTCCGCGCTGAAACGCACGGAACAGAAGCTCCAGCAACAGGAGGCGCTCTTCCGCTTCATTTTCGAATCGGTGCCGGTGGGCCTGTCGTGGGCCGTGCCGGGGCGGGACGAGACGCGCATGGTCAACGCCGAGCACGTGCGCATCACCGGCGTGCCCCGCGAGCAATCGAAGGACCAGGCGGCCTTCGACCGGGTCACGCATCCCGAGGATGCCCGGCGGCAGGCGGAGCTGATGGTGCAGATGCAGGCGGGCGCCATCGACCGCTTCACGCTGGAAAAGCGCTACCTCAAGCCCGATGGCGGCATGACGTGGGTGCAGCTCTCGCGTCAGCTCTACCGCGACCCGGCGGGCCGGCCGGTGCAGGAGCTGAACGCCCTGGTGGACATCACGGCCCTGAAGGACACCCAGGCGGAGCTCGCGCGGGCGAACGAGCGGGCGGAGCGGGCGGCCCACGAGGCGCAGCAGGCCAACCAGGCCAAGAGCCAGTTCCTCGCGGTCATGAGCCACGAGATCCGCACGCCGATGAACGGCATCATCGGCATGACCGGATTGCTGCTCGAGACCCGGCTCGACGCCGAGCAGCGCGAGTTCGCCGAGACGATCCGCACCAGCGGCGATGCCCTGCTGACGATCATCAACGACATCCTGGACTTCTCGAAGATCGAGTCGGGACGGATGGAGATCGAGAGCGCGGAATTCGTGCTGCGCGACTGCGTGGAGTCCGCGCTCGACGTGCTCGCGCCGCGCGCGGGCGAGAAGCAGCTCGACCTGCTTTACGAGATCGCCGACGGCACGCCGATGGCGGTGCGCGGCGACGCCGCCCGCCTCCGGCAGGTCCTGGTCAACCTCACGGGCAACGCGGTGAAGTTCACCGAGCACGGCGAGGTGGTGCTGTCGGTCGGCGTGGCGGAGGGGTCGCCGCGGCCGCGGCCGGGCGAGGTGACGCCCCTCGAGCTGGTGTTTTCCGTGCGGGACACGGGCATCGGGATCGCGGCGGACGCGGTCGGGCGGCTGTTCCAGTCGTTCACGCAGGTCGACGCCACGACGACGCGCAAATACGGCGGGACCGGGCTTGGCCTCGCCATCAGCAAGCGCCTCGCCGAGCTGATGGGCGGGCGCATGTGGGTCGAGAGCGAGCCGGGCCGCGGCTCGACCTTCAGCTTCACGATCAAGGTCGACGCCCTCCCGAGCAAGCCGCGGCCCTTCCAGCAGAATGCGCGGTCGTCGGTGGCGAACCGCACCCTGCTCATCGTCGACGACAACCCGACCAACCGGCGGATCCTGACCCGGCTCGCGCAGGGCTGGGGCATGCAGGCGCGGGCGGCGGAGAGCGGCGCCGCCGCCCTCCTGTGGCTGCGGGCCGGACAGCGCTTCGACGCCGCCATCGTCGACATGCACATGCCGCTGATGGACGGGGTGACGTTTGCCCAGGCGCTCACCCAGGCGGGGACGGCGCGCGAGATGCCGCTCATCCTGCTGTCGTCGATCGGGCAGCGTCCCCCGCCGGGACTCTTCGTGGCCGCGCTGACGAAGCCGGCGAAGGCCGATGCGCTGCTCGAGGCCATCGCGCGCTGCCTGGGCGCGACCGCGCGCCCGCCCGACGTTGCGCCGGCGCTGCCGGTGGCGCCGGGCACGCGGCCCCAGCGCCTGCTGCTGGCGGAGGACAACGTCGTGAACCAGAAGGTCGCGCTGCACCTGCTCGCCAGCCTCGGTTACTCGGCCGAGGTGGTGGACAACGGCTACGCGGCCCTCGAGGCGCTCGAGCAGCGCGCCTACGACGTCGTGCTGCTCGACGTCCAGATGCCGGACCTCGACGGCCTCGAGGTGGCGCGCCGCTTGACCGCCGCGCGTCCGGACCCGGCGACGCGACCCTGGTTGATCGCGCTGACGGCAAATGCGATGCAGGGCGACCGGGAGATCTGCCTCGCCGCCGGCATGGACGATTACCTGAGCAAGCCGATCAAGAAGGCGGACCTCGGCGCGGCCCTCGAGCGGGCGATCGCGGCCCTGCGCCAGCGCCGTCACGCGCCCCCGGCCCCGTGAGCGCCGCCGCGGGGCGCCCGGCGTTTTGCAGTCAGGTTGGCGGCCGTTGTGCCGATGGGAGGGCGGAATGCCCTTCCGTGCCCTTTCCAGCCGCCTCCTGCGCAGCCGGTGGCTGCCGGCTTTGACGCTGGCGGCCGGCGCGGGCGCGACCCTGGCGCTCGTGGCGACCGAGCGGACCTGGTTGCCCTCGTTCGATGCGGTGCCGATCGGCTTCCTGCTCGGCGTTGGCGCCGTGTCGACGCTGGGCGCGGCGGCGCTGGTGTGGGCGATCGTGCGTGCCCACCGGCAATCCGTCGTGCTGGCGGAACGGATGACGAACGAGATGACCCGCCGGGAAGCCCAGCTGCGTTTCATCCTCAACGCCCTGCCGATGGGCGTGAGCTGGGTGCGCCAGGGGAGCGGACCGAGAGCTGGATCAACGACGCCGTGCTGCGCCTCAGCGGCCTGGACCGCACGCAGGCGCTCGATCCCGCGGCGTTCCGCGCCGTGACACATCCCGACGACTGGGCCCGGCAGGTGGCCAACGAGGAGCGGCTGCAGCGGCGCGAGATCGATCATTACACGATGGAGAAACGCTACCTCCGGCCGGACGGGTCGGCGCGGTGGTGCGAGCTGACGGTGCGGGCGTGCCGTCCCGTGAGCTTCGGGCCGTTCGAGCAGGTCTCCACCGTCGTCGACATCACGGAGAAAAAACAGCGCGAGGAGGAGCGGCATGCGGCCATGGAGGCCGCGGCTTCCCTCAACGAGCAGCTGGAGGAGCTGATCGCGCGCGCCCAGCAATCGGCGGTCGAAGCCAACCTCGCCAGCCAGGCCAAGAGCCAGTTCCTCGCCATGATGAGCCACGAGATCCGCACGCCGATGAACGGCGTGATCGGAATGACGAGCCTGCTGCTCGACTCGCCGCTCACCCGCGAGCAGCGGGAGTTCGCGGAGACGATCCGCGCCAGCGGCGAGGCGCTGCTCACGATCATCAACGACATTCTCGACTTCTCGAAGATCGAGTCCGGCCGGATGGAGCTGGAGAGCGCGGAGTTCTCCCTCCGCGAGTGCGTCGAGGGCGCGCTCGACGTGCTCGCGGCCAAGGCGGCCGAGAAGCACATCGACCTGCTTTACGAGATCGCCGACGGCGTGCCGAACAACGTCCGCGGCGACGCCGTCCGGCTGCGCCAGATCATGGTCAACCTGCTCGGCAACGCGGTCAAGTTCACCGAGCGGGGCGAGGTCGTGCTGACGGTGAAGCCGGAAGCCGCCCACGACGGCCGGGTCGAGCTCCGCTTCGCGGTGCGGGACACCGGCATCGGGATTCCGGCGGAGGCGATCGGGCGGCTGTTCCAGTCGTTCACGCAGGTCGACGCCACGACGACGCGCAAATACGGTGGGACCGGGCTCGGCCTCGCCATCAGCAGGCGCCTCGCCGAGCTGATGGAGGGCCGCATGTGGGTGGAGAGCACGCCCGGCGTGGGCTCCACCTTCACCTTCACCCTCAAGCTCGAGGCGGCGGCGAGCAAGCCGCGGCCGTTCGTCAACCCCGCCCGGGCCACGCTCGGCGGCCGCCACCTGCTGATGGTCGACGACAACGCGACCAACCTGCGGATCCTGGGCGAGCTGGCCAAGGGCTGGGGCATGGTGCCGCACGCGGTGGCCGACCCGCAGGAGGCGCTCGCCCTGCTGCGCACGGGACGGCATTTCGACGTCGCCGTGCTCGACATGCAGATGCCGGGGATGGACGGCCAGACGCTGGCCGAATCCATCCGGGGCTTCCTCTCCGCCGAACAACTGCCGCTGGTCCTGCTGTCGTCGGTGGGCAACCGCGTGCCGTCCGGACTCTTTGCCGCGAACCTGATGAAACCGGTGAAGCCCTCGGCGCTGGTCGAGACGCTGGCGCGCGTGCTGGGACCCCGTTCGGAGGCCGACGCCGCCCCGGCGGCGCCCGCCGTGGTGCCGCCGGCGGGCCTGACCGAGGCGGAATTCCAGCACGGCGAGCGCCTGCTGCTGGCCGAGGACAATCCGGTCAACCAGAAGGTCGCGCTCCACCTGCTGAAAAACCTCGGCTACCGCGCCGACGTGGCGGCCAACGGCCTCGAGGTGCTCGAGGCCGTGCGCCGGCAGCGCTACGACGTGATCCTGCTCGACGTGCAGATGCCCGAGATGGACGGGCTCGAGGCGGCGGCGCAACTCACGCGCCTGTATCCGTCTCCCGCCGCGCGCCCGTGGATCATCGCCCTGACCGCCAACGCCATGCCGGGCGACCGCGAGCGCTGCCTCGCGGCCGGCATGGACGACTACCTCGCCAAGCCGATCAAGCCCCCGGCGCTGGCCGAGGCGCTGCTGCGCGCCCGGGAAAAGATCGCGGCGCGCGCGAACTTGGCGGCGTGAGCGCCGGCCGGTGACGACCGCACGGCCGGTGCCGCGCGCGGGTCGCGCTCAGGCGCCCGGCTTGACCGCGTGGCTCGTGCCGAGCGAGTGGGCGACCGCCGGCCAGAGCTGCGCGGTGCGCTCGGCGAGGATGGCGCGGCACTTCGCGACCTCGGCCTGGCGCTGGGCCAGGTTGGACTCCGCGATCTGCGCGAGGTCGTCGAGATTGTAGACGTAGACGCCGGAGAGCCCGGCGCACTCCGGCTCGATGTCGCGCGGCAGCGCGAGGTCGATGAGGAAGAGGGGCGGCCGACGCGCTTCTTCATCGCGGCGGCGGCGAGGTCGCGGGTGATGACGGCGTTCGGCGAGCTGGTCGAGCTGGCGACGACGTCGGAGGCGGCGAGCAGCTCCGGCAGCTCGGCCATGGTCGCGGCCCAGCCGCCGGCGGCGGCGGCGGTCTCCTCGGCGCGCGAGAGCGTGCGGCTGGCCACGGTGATGGACTGGGTGCCGCGGCTCTGGAAGGCCTGGGCGGTCTTCAGGCCGATCTCGCCCGCGCCGACGACGAGGACCTTGGTGGCGGCGAGGTCGCCGAAGATCTTGCCCGCGAGGTCGACCGCGACGGTGGCGATGCTGACCTGGCCGGCGCCGATGGCGGTGTTGGTGCGGATGTGCTTCGCGGCCTGGAAGGTTTTCTGGAAAACGCGGTTCAGGACCGGGCCGGTCCACTTGCGCTCGAGCGCCTTGTCGTAGGCGCTCTTCACCTGGCCGAGGATCTCGACCTCGCCGACGATTTGCGAGTCGAGGCCGGAGGCGACCTCGAAGAGGTGTGCGATGGCGTCGTGGTTGTCGCGGCGGACGACGACGCCCTCGAGCTCGGCCGGGGCGCAGCCGGTGACGTCGCTGAGGGTGCGGCGGACGGCCTCGGCGGTGTCGGGGCTCTCGGCCACGCCGTAGAGCTCGACCCGGTTGCAGGTGTTGAGCAGGGCGAACTCGCGCACGCCCGGCGTGGCGCGCAGGCGCTCGGCGAGCTGCTGGGCGCGCGCCTCGTCGAACGCGAGGCGTTCGCGCACCGCCAGGGGCGCAGTGTGGTGGCTGGCGCCGAAGAGAACGAGGACGGGCGAAGGGCTCTGCATGGCTCAGCGCTCCGGGGTCAGCTCCACGCGATGCGACTCGCGGTTGGCGTTGATCGGGCCGAGCGACAGCATCGCCAGCAGGAAGAGCGCGACGCAGGTCCAGGAGAACCGCACGGCGTAGAGGAAGCCGCGCCAGCGCAGGACGAGGGCGCCGCCGTAGACGGCCCAGACGGAAAGGGTGACGAGGAGCTTCGGCCAGTGCACGGAGGCGGTGTCGCGGACCCACCAGGACGCGCCGACCGCGAGCGAGATCGTGAGCAGGCCGACGCCGGCCATGAGCATGCGCTGGTTGATCTGGTCGAGCTGGACCACCGACGGGAGGAACCAGAAGAGGCCGTCGAGGCGCTTGTGCTTCAGCGCCCAGTTCTGCAGCAGGTGCATGATCGACGTCAGCGCCAGCAGCCCGAAGACGCCGTAGCTGAAGACCGCGAGGGCGGCGTGAAACTCGATCCAGGGGTTGTTGCCGAAGAGCTTGGTGCCGCGGGTGAGGTCCCATTGCGGGAGCGCCAGCGAGATGGCGGCGAGGCTGGCGGCGTAGCCGGCGGTGAACAGGCCGAGCAGGCTGACGCGGAAGGCCGGGCCGACGATGAAGTAGAGCACCATGGCCGACCAGGCGACGAACTGGACGATCTCGAACTGGTTGCCGAGCGGGCAGCCGCCGTGCGCCAGGCCGCGGACGTAGAGGCCGGCGGTCTGGGTCGCGAGGCCGAAGGCCAGGAGGAGGTTCAGGAGCGTGCGCTCGCCGGTGGCCTGCTGCTTGCGCAGGAGCTGGATGCAGCCCACCGCGAACCCGGCCAGGTAGAGCAGGGTCCCGAGCCAGAGTATGCCGCGGTCGGTGAGCAGGGAATTCATCGGCCCTTAACTTGGCGGCGGGTGGGCGGGCCGGCAAGTGCCGGGGCACTGTATCATTTGACGGATTTGTCTCAGAATTTGCGCTTCAAACCGGCGCGGACGGGCGGCGCGGCGCTGTAGGGCGGGGTCTCCGAACCCCGCCGCGGCGAAGATGACGTCGCGCCCGTTTCACCGGGGTTCGGAGCCCCGCCCTGCGTCCGCGACGAAGATCGGAGCGCCGTTGAAATTGCCTTGAGCGGCCCGCCGGGGCGCGGGCTAGGCTGGGCGGATGCAATGGTCATCGCCCCACGGCTGGCGCGGGTGGCTGTGGCCGGCGCTGCTGGCCACGGTGATCGTGGTCGCGTCCGGACGCGGGCAGGTGGCGGCGCCGCCCATCGTCGACTTCGACAAGCTGGCGCACGGCGCGATCTTCGGCCTGCTGGCGACGCTGGTGGCGCGCAACGGCTTCGGGCCGGGCCGGGCCTGGGTGCCGATCGTGGCGGTGTCGCTGTTCGGGCTGACGGACGAGTGGCACCAGAGCTTCACGCCGGGCCGCAGCGTCGAGTTCGCCGACTGGGCGGCCGACACGCTCGGCGCGGTCGTGGCGGTGACCGCCTACACGCACTGGGCGTGGTATCGGACGACGCTGGAGCGCGCGCTGATCCGGCGCGGGCGGAGTTGAAAACCGGCCGCGGATGCGTCCAACTCACGCCGTCGCATGAATCCCGCCGAGGCCCAGCAGCGCATCGCCGAACTCCGCACCCAGGTCGCGCACCATGACGAACGGTATTACCGGCAGGCGAAGCCCGAGATCAGCGATTTCGAATACGACCTGCTCAAGCGCGAGCTGGCCGACCTCGAGGACCGTTTCCCGGAGTTCGCGGTCGCGAGCTCGCCCACGCAGCGCGTCGGCGACGACCGCGTGCAGGGCTTCCGCGAGGTCGCGCACTTGCAGCGGATGCTCAGCCTCGACAACACCTACAACGAGGAGGAGGTGCGGGCCTTCCATGCGCGGCTGGCGCGGCTGCTGGGCCGCGAGGACCTGCACTACACGGTCGAGCCGAAGATCGACGGCGTGGCGATCAGCCTGACCTACGAGCGCGGCGAGTTCGTGCGCGCGGTCACGCGCGGCAAGGGCGACGTCGGCGACGACGTCACCGCCAACGTGCTTACCATCGCGGCGCTGCCGCGCCGGCTCGCCGCGGCCCCGCACGCGCCCGTGCCCGACCTGGTCGAGATCCGCGGCGAAATTTACCTGACCGCCGCCGAGTTCGAGCGGCTCAACGCCGAGCGCGCCGCCGCGGGCGAGGAGCTCTACGCCAACCCGCGCAACACCGCCGCCGGCACGCTCAAGCAACTCGACCCCGCCGAGGTGGCCCGGCGCCGGCTCTCGCTCGTCTGCTACAGCCTCGGCCATTGCGAGCCCGCGGTCATCGCCACCCAGGCCGGCCTGCACGCCAGCCTCAAAGCCTGGGGCCTGCCGGGCGTCGAGCGCATCTGGCACGTGCGCGGCATCGACGCGGTCTGGGCCGCCATCGGCGAGCTCGACGGGCTGCGCCGGAGCTTCGCCTACGGCACCGACGGCGCGGTGGTGAAGCTCGACGACGTGGCGTTGCAGCGCGAGGCCGGCTCGACCGACAAGGCGCCACGCTGGGCCATCGCCTACAAATACAAGCCCGACACCGCGCGCACGCGCCTCAAGGCCATCACCATCCAGGTGGGCAAGACCGGCATCCTCAGCCCGGTGGCGGAGCTCGAGCCGGTCTTCCTCGCCGGCAGCACGATCAGCCGCGCCACGCTGCACAACGAGGAGGAAATCCGCCGCAAGGACATCCGGGTGGGCGACCTGGTGGAGATCGAGAAGGCGGGCGAGGTCATTCCCGCCGTGCTGCGCTCGTTCCCGGAGGAAAGGCCCGCCGGCGCGCCGGAGTTCGACCTGCCCGCCGCCGTCGGCCACCGCTGCCCCGTGTGCGGCGGCCGCATCGCCAAGCTCGAGGTCGCCGCCGAGGAGGCGCAGGGCGTGGCGTGGAAATGCCAGAATTACGACTGCTCCGCGCAGCGCGCGGGCCGGCTGGGCTTCTTCTGCAGCCGCCGCGCGCTGGCGATCGAAGGCGTCGGCGACGTGGTGGCGGCGAAGCTCGTCGAGCTCGGCCTCGTGCAGGACCCGCCGGATCTCTACCACGTGCCGCTCGAGACGCTCGCCACGCTCAACCTTGGCACCGCGGAGGAGCCACGGGTCTTCGGCGAGAAAAACGCCACCAAGGTCGTCGCGGCGCGCGACGCCGCGCGCGCGCTGCCGCTGGAGAAATGGCTCTACGCGCTCAGCGTGCCCGACGTCGGCGAGTCCACCGCCCGCGAACTCGGCCGGCGGCACCGCAACTTCGCCGAGCTCGCCGACTCGGCCCTGCTGCGCGCCGTGCTCCGCCGGGCGGCGCTGGAGGACGAGAAGGAGCGGGAGAGCCCGAATTCGAAGAAGAACCCGCCCCGGGACGAGACCGACAAGGAGCGGCGCAAGGCGCGGCGCGTCGAGATCGACGCCGAGATCCAGGCGCTCAATGCCGGCGTCCTCGCCGGCGTGCCGTCCGACATCGGCCCGGCGGTCGCCGCGAGCACGCAGGAGTTTTTCGCCAGCGAGCCCGGCCGGCGTTTGCTCGCCAAACTCGGCGCGCTCGGCATCGATCCGCAGGGCACGGTGGTCGCCGCCGGCGTGTTCACCGGCAAGACCTTCGTGCTCACCGGCACGTTGCCGACGCTCTCGCGCGACGAGGCCTCGGCCAAGATCCTGGCGGCGGGCGGCAAGGTCTCCGGCAGCGTGAGCAAAAACCAGCTACGTCCTCGCCGGCGCGGAGGCCGGCTCGAAGCTCGACAAGGCGCGCGAGCTCGGCGTGCCGGTCATCGACGAGGCGGAGTTCCAGCGCCTGCTGGCGGGGACCTGAGGCGGCGCGCCGGGAGGCTCAGTGCAGCTCCGTCGGCAATCCCGGCGGCAGCGGATGGTGGGCGTGGGCCTCGCCGTCGACCGAGAGCGGGCCCGGGCCGGCGACGGTCACGACGGCGAGCAGCGCGAGCACGAGCGTGGAGAGCTCGAGCGACTGGCTGGTGGCCATGAGGCCCTCGCCGCGGTGCACGAGCAGCACGGCCCCGGCCAGCACCGGCAGCTGCACGGCGGCGGCGATGCGCGTGAGCACGCCGAACGCCAGCATCGCGCCGCCGACGAAGTGCGCGAGCGTCACGTAGTGCAGCAGCGCGGCCGAGAGCAGCCACGACTGGCCGGAGCGCGCGACCAGCTCGCTGACGAATTCCGTGCGCGCGTTCGTGATCAAGAGCAGTCCGCGAACGAAGAGGGCGATCCCGAGGTAGATCCGGACGAGATCGAGCCACACCTTCGGATGGGCTTCCGCCCAGTCGAACCAGAGACGCAGTTTGTGCATGGAGCCTCCTGACGTGGATGGGGAGTGCCGGCGGGCGTCGTGTCCGCCGATGCGCGGACGATAGGCGCGGTCCGGGGCGCGTCAAAGGGGGCGTTTGTAGCGCAATCGGGCAGGGCGCGCCGTTCACGTTTATCGCGCCGGGCCCGGCGATCCCATCCCACCCGTTCGCTTAGTAGCCGTGGCGCTGGAGCTGGGCGCTGAGTTCGCGCTGGAAGGCCTGCACGTCGGGCGTGCTCGGCTTGTAGCCCGGCTGGCCGGTGTCGAGCATGAGGCGGCCGTATTGGTCGAGGGCCCACTTGCCGCTGACGCCGTCGCTGAAGGCAACCGTGCCGCTCATGGCGAAGCCGGGACGGACGACGCGGTCGAGCTCGACCGTCACGCCGCCGGCGCCGGCGGGCGGCTCGTCGTCGGCGGGGAATTCATCGGCGGGCAGCTCGTCCTCGTCGTCGGCCGGCGGCTCGTCGCCGGCGCCCAGGCCGACTTTCTCCTTCAGCTTGTCGAGCATGCCTTTCTTCTCCGGCGCGGGCGCGGCGGGGCGCGGAGCGGGCGGCGCCTTGGTCACGTCGCTGGTGTCGACCTTCGGCGCCGGGTCCTTGAGTTCGAGCTCGAGGTCGTCGACGAGGAAGCGGACGTCGCGATAGGTCAGGGAAATCTTGAACTGCTCGCCGAGCTTCTTCTGGACCGTGGAGAGGCTGTCGCCAGCGGCGACCCAGGAAGCGACGGCGGCTTTTTGTTCGGGCGTGAGAGTCATGGGAAAGGTCGCGGGAAGGTAGGTGGACGGCGGTGGGCTTGCAACTCCTACGGTGCAAAAGGCAAACGGCCGGGCTTTCGCCCGGCCGTTTGTTTGGTGTCAGTGCGTGTGTGCTAACGAGATTACTTGGAGAGCTGCGCCTTGAGGAAGTCGACGCTGCCGCGGACGGAGTCGTCGGTCTCCATCATGTTTTCCACGGTCTTGATGGCGTGGATGACGGTGCCGTGGTCGCGGCCGCCGAAGGCGTCGCCGACTTCCTGGAGGGAGTGGCGGGTGAGCTGGCGGCAGAGATACATGGCGATCTGGCGCGGGAACGCGATGGCGTTGGGCCGGCGCTTGCTCGTCATGTCGGAGTGGCGGATCTGGTAATGGTCGGCGACGCGCTTCTGGATCGCCTCGATGCTGAGGCGGTTCTGCGCCTCCTCCATCAGCACGTCCTTGAGGAGGTTCTCGGCGGTCGGCAGGTCGAGCGGCTTGCCGGTGAGGGCGGAGTAGCTCGAGACCTTGATCAGCGCGCCCTCGAGGCGGCGGATGTTCTTCGAGATGTGCTGCGCCATGAACTCGAGGACCGGCATCGGGATGTCGACCTTGAGGCTGCTGGCCTTGGTGCGGAGGATGGCGACGCGGGTCTCGAGGTCGGGCGATTGGATGTCGGCGGCGAGGCCCCACTGGAAGCGCGAGACGAGGCGCGACTCGAGCGCGGCGATCTCGGTGACGGGGCGGTCGCTGGAGAGGACGATCTGTTTGCCCGACTCGAAGAGGTCGTTGAAGGTGTGGAAAAATTCTTCCTGGATGCGCTCCTTGCCGGCGAGGAACTGGATGTCGTCGATGAGGAGCACGTCGACGTTGCGGTAGCGCTGGCGGAACTTCGTCAGCGAGTTCTCCTGGATGGCGTGGATGAACTCGTTGGTGAACTTCTCGGTGGAGAGGTAGGCGATCTTCGCCTCGGGGTTGCGCTGCAGGATGCTGTGCCCGATGGCGTGCATCAGGTGCGTCTTGCCGAGGCCGGTGCTGCCGTGGATGAAGAGCGGGTTGTAGGCCTGCGCGGGGGCCTGGGCGACGGCGAGGGCGGCGGCGTGGGCCAGCTGGTTGTTCGAGCCGACGACGAAATTCTCGAAGGTGTTGCGCGGGTTGAGGGCGCCGGCGACGGCGACGCGCTCGTCGTAGCGGACGGTGCGGCTCTTGGCGCCGGCGCGGTGGCGCGGCGCGGGCTCGGCGCGGACCGGGACGGGGGCGGAGGCGCCCGTGACGGGGTCGGCCTTGCGCAGCGACACGTGGACCAGGCGGCCGGCGGTGAGGCGGATGCGCTGCGAGATCAGGTCGAGGTAGTTGTCGTGGATCCAGATCGCCGCGAAGTCGTTCGGCACGCCGAGCACGACGGCGTCGTCGTTGGCCTCGAGGCAGCTCATGGGCTCAAACCACATCTGGAAAACATCCTCGGGAAAGAGACTCTTGAGGTCGCACTTCACGGTTTCCCAGAGGGAAGTTTGGGGCGCAGGGTGAGGCATGGCTTGGTGGACGGACGCAGGCTTATTCACATCGCCCGGTTCGCATCTTTGGCAGCATCCACCGCGCAGGGTCAACAGGGGTCACATCTCGGCAGGCAAAATGGGTCTCTGGCCAGGTTTCCGGGGGCGTGGGGTGAGGGCCGCGGAAGGGCATCATGGCCAGCGTCTAGGGGACATCCTGGACGAGGTGACGGACTGAGGGGCGCGAAGGGAACCGCAAAGAACGAAACGAGCGGAAGGTCGTTAAAGGAGAAAGCGACGATAACGTGAATCAAAAAATGCGTTTCAAGGCCATGTTTCCGACAACTTGTTCACAAGCGCGGGCGCATAACTTTCGGCATTTTTTTGTTGCCGCAAAAATGCGCGGCGCGGGGAGCGATTTTCACTCGGGAATCGGCCAATCGCGCGCGCGCGCCGGCGCGGCCGGATCGGCGGGAACGCGGTCGACACACGGAATTCCGGCGCAGGTGGCATGCGAAAATTTCCGCGAAAAGCGCCGCGCGCGGCGCGGCGCGGTCAGCGCGCGAGCTGGTGTGGCTCGGGATCGACCCACTTGCCGTGTTCGCGGATGAGCGCGATGAGGCGCGCGTCGGCTTCGCTCTGCGGGATGTTGTATTGGACGCAGGTCTTGCCGACGTAGAGGTTGATCTTGCCCGGCGCGCCGCCGACGTAGCCGAAGTCCGCGTCGGCCATCTCGCCGGGGCCGTTCACGATGCAGCCCATGATGGCGATCTTCACGCCCTTGAGATGGCCGGTCTGGGCGCGGATGCGCTGCGTGGTCGTCTGGAGGTCGAAGAGCGTGCGGCCGCAGCTGGGGCAGGCGACGAACTCGGTCTTCGAGATGCGCGCGCCGGCGCCCTGGAGGACGTTGTAGGCGAGCCGGGTGGCGCGCGGGGCGTCGGACTCGGTTTCGATGCTGACGAAGTCGCCGAGGCCGTCGCCGAGCGAGCCGCCGGTGAGGAAGGAAGCCTCGAGGAGCTTCGAGAGGAAGGCGGCCTCGTGGCGGACCGCGGTGCGGGCGGTGTTGCGGATCCACACCGGGGCGCGCGCGCCGGCGGTGCGGAGGAACTCGCGCAGGCGGCGATAGGCGCCGGTGGGATGGCCGGCGCCCGGGCCGACGCTGCTGCGGGTGAAGATCAGGCGCGCGTCGCCGAGGCGGCGCACGGTCTCGAGCAGTGTTGTCTCGGCGTCGGGCGCGAGGTCGACGGCGAGGAAGTGCGCGCGCGCGCGGACGAGCGCGGCGAAGGCCTCGAGGTCGGCGGCGTCCCCGGGGCCGAAGTGCCGGCAGAGCACGACGCGCCCGCCGTCGGGCGGCAGCACGGCGGCGAAATCCGCGGCGACCAGCAGCGGGCCGGCCTCGACGACGAGGAACTGGACGGGGAGCGGCGTGCGCTTGAGCGTGTCGGCGAGCTCCGCCAGGTCGCTCGGCGTGTCGACCCGGACGAGCAGGCCCTCGGCGGGCGTGTCCTTGAGCTTGGGATCGGAGAGCTGGCGCGCGACCTCGGCCACGCGGCCGACGGTGCCGGCGCTGACGATGACGCGCGGCGGCTGCTCGCCGCCGGCGACGCAGGCGGGCGAGAGCTCGAGCGGGGCGGCGTCGCGGCGGACGAACGTGAACGGGTCGACGGCGTCGGCGGTGGGAAGTTGAGGGGGAGGGTCGAGAGTTGAGAGCCGGCGGACCACAGGCTCATCGCCTTGTCGGCGATGGCGCGGGCGACGGGGATTTCGTAGACGGAATCCTCCGTGAGCGAGACGCGGATGGTGTCGCCGAGGCCGTCGAGGAGGAGGCTGCCGATGCCGATGGCGCTCTTAATGCGGCCGTCCTCGCCGTCGCCGGCCTCGGTGACGCCGAGGTGGAGCGGGTAGGCGCGGTGCGCGCGGTCCATCTTCTCCACGAGCAGCCGGTAGGCCTGGATCATGACCTTCGGGTTGCTCGCCTTCATCGAGAGGACGATGTCGTGGAAGCCGTGCGATTCGCAGATGCGGACGAACTCGAGCGCGCTCTCGACCATGCCGAGCGGCGTGTCGCCGTAGCGGTTCATGATGCGGTCGGAGAGCGAGCCGTGGTTGGTGCCGATGCGCAGGGCGCGGCCGAGTTCCTTGCAGCGGAGCACGAGCGGGGAGAAGGCCTCGTGCAGGCGCCCGAGTTCGGCGTCGTAGTCGGCGTCGGTGTATTCCTTGACCGCGAACTTCTTCTTGTCGGCGTAATTGCCGGGGTTCACGCGGACCTTCTCCACGTGCTCGACGGCCTCCATCGCGGCGTTGGGCAGGAAGTGAATGTCGGCGACGAGCGGGATGGCGCCGAAGCCCGCGGCGCTCAGGCGCGCGCGGATGTCCTTGAGGCATTTTGCGGCCGGGACGTTCGGGGCGGTCACGCGCACGATCTCGCAGCCGACCTCGGCGAGGGCGATGGATTGCTTCACCGTCGCCTCGATGTCCTGCGTGTCGCTGGTCGTCATCGACTGCACGCGGACGGGGTTGGCGCCGCCGATGCCGACGGAGCCGACCTTCACCTCGACGGTGCGGCGGCGGAGCGTGTGGAAGCGGGAGGCGCAGTAGGACATGGCGTTGGAAAGTAACAATTCACCAAGTGCCAAGTGGCAAGAGGCAAGGCCGGTAGACTGGGCGTTGAGCGCCAACCTTTGGAGGCGGGGCCATCAGCCCCGCGGGTTGGTCGCTGCGTAGCCAACGGCACGCGGGGCTGATGGCCCCGCCTCCACGGAGGAATCGCGCGGCGACTTGCTTACTTTGCCGGCTCGGCGGCCTTCTTCTGCTGCTCGACCTGCTCCTTGGCCGCGGCGTCGGCGCGGTAGTCGCGCACGAGGCGCCGGATGTCGCCGAAGACGGTCACGTAAAGCATCATGCCCAGCAGGAGCACCACGAACACGCTCTGCGCGGTGGCGATGATGTTGAACGGGATCGGGCGGCCGCGGAGCTTGGCGACGGTGGCGAAGAGGATGTGGCCGCCGTCGAGGACGGGGATCGGCAGCAGGTTGAAGATGGCGAGGTTGATGTTCACCAGGATGGCGAACCAGGTGGCGAAGCGCAGCGGGTAGTCGGATTGCGCGGCGTCCCAGAAGCCGCGGCCGATGCCGATCGGGCCGCTCAAGTTCGACGCGCTGACGTCGCCGCGCGGACTGATCAGGCTCCAGAAGGTGCGGAAGGTGGTCTCGACCGTGTCGGAGAACTGGTGCCAGGGCGTGTCGTGGAGGAGCTGGTAGGGCACGGTGAGCTGGAGGCCGCTGAACGGATTCGACTTCTTTTCGTCGAACGGCGGCACGGTGAGGCGCACCTCGCCGCCGGCGCGGGCCATGGTCAGCTCGCTCGGGCGGCCCTTGTTCTTCGCCACGTAGTCGTAGAACTGGTCGAAGCTGTGCAGGCGCGCGCCGTTGAGGCCGACGAAGCGGTCGCCGGCCTGGAAGCCGAGCTGGGCGGCGGCGGAGCCCGGCTTGACGCTTTCCACGACGGGCAGGTAGGCGGCGGCGACGCCGATGGTGCGGAAACGGTCCTCGCCGGCGCGGACGGGCTCGACCGGGATGTCCAGTGTCTTGCCGTCGCGCTCGATCGTGAGGACGGCCGAGCGGTCGCCGGCCTCGCCGACCTGGGTGCTGAGCACGAGGGCGCTCTTGAACTGCAGCCAGTCGTTCACGGGGCGGCCGTCGACCTGGCGGATGACATCGCCGATCTGGAGGCCGGCCTTGGCGGCAGGGCTTTGCACGTCCTTGCCCTCGGAGGTTTTCAAGGTCGCGGCAATGTAGCCGATCTTGGTCGTCGTGACGCTCTCCGGCGCCGGGCGGCCGATCTGCCAGAGGAGGGTGGCGAGGAGGAAGGCGAAGATGAGGTTAAACACCGCGCCGGCGACGAACACGATCACGCGGGTCGTGTAGCTGACCGGCGGCAGGGACTTCACGTCGACGGTGCTGCCGCCCTCGAGCTCGGCCATGTCGGCGAGCTGCGGCAGGGCGACGTAGCCGCCGAGCGGGAGCCAGGAGACGCGGTAGTCGACGCCGTCCTGGCCGCGCCAGCCGAAGATTTTCGGGCCGAAGCCGATCGAGAAGCGCTCGACCTTCACGCCGCGCCGGCGGGCGGCGAGGAAGTGGCCGAGTTCGTGCACGAAGATCGAGCCGCCGAAAAAGAGGACGATCAGGAAGATCGACCAGACGGTGCCGAGGACGGACGTGAGAAATTCCATGTGGGGGCTAGGCGGGAGAGGAAAGGAGGGAGTGGGCGACGCGGCGGGCCTCCGCGTCGGCGGCAAAGACATCGGCGAGCGCGGCGGGTTCGGCGGATTTCACGCGGGCGAGAACCTGTTCCACGGTCCGCGAAATCGCAAGGAAGGGCGCGCCCCCGCCAGGAAGGCCGCGACGGCGACCTCGTTGGCGGCGTTGTAGATCGCCGGGGCCGTGCCGCCGGCCGCCATGGCGGCCTGGGCCAGGCCGAGCAGCGGGTAGCGGGCGGCCTCGACCGGGCGGAAGTCGAGGCTGAAGGTCTTCTCCAGGCTGAGCGCGCTGACGGTCGCGCTCGGCGCGCGGTGCGGATGCAGCAGCGCGTGCTGGATCGGGAAGGTCATCGACGGCGGGCAGAGCTGCGTGAGCATCGAGCCGTCGGAAAATTCCACCAGGCAGTGCACGATGCTCTGCAGGTGCAGCACGGCCTGGCATTGCCCGGGGCGAAGATCGAAGAGCCACTGCGCCTCGATCAGCTCGAGGCCCTTGTTGGCCAGGGTGGCGGAGTCGACCGTGATCTTCGGGCCCATGGCCCAGTTCGGGTGCTTGAGCGCGTCGGCCACGGTCGCGCCCGCGAGCCGTTCCAGCGGCCAGTCGCGAAAGGCGCCCCCGAGGCCGTGAGCACGATGCGGCGGACGTCGCTCGCGCGGTGGCCCTCGAGGCACTGGAAGACGGCGTTGTGCTCGCTGTCGACCGGGAGCAGGGCGACCCCGTGGGCGCGGGCGGCGGCCATGACGAACTTGCCGGCCATCACCAGCAGCTCCTTCGAGGCGAGCGCGATCGTCTTTCGCGCCGCGATGGCGGCGAGCGCGGGCTGGAGGCCGGCGGTGCCGACGACGGCGACGAGCACGGTGTCGGCCTCGGCGAGGGTCGCGAGTTCGGTCAGGCCGGCGAGGCCGCCGTAGAAGGTCGTGCCGGCGGGAAACGCGCCGGAGGTTTTCGCGTCGGCGAAGGCCCGGTCGTCGTAGAGCGCCACGTGGCGGACGCCGAACTCGCGCGCGATCTCGGCCAGGCGCCCGTGGCGGCCGTGGGCGGCGATGCCGACCAGCTCCAGGCGGTCGCGGTGGGCGGCGACGACCTTCAGCGTGCTTTCACCGATGGAGCCGGTGGCGCCGAGGAGGACGATGCGACGTTTGGAAGTGGAGGTGGCCACGGGTGCGAGCGGCGTTTATGAGGGTCGGCGCGCCGCGGGGACAGCAAAAATCGGAGGCGCAGCGTGGCGGGAGGAGGGCGCGGTCGCGCCGCGAACGGCACCCGCGCTTCGTCGCCCGGGGTGGCCGCGCTCGTCACGCGACCGCAGTCCGCCGCGGTCTCAGGACAGGAAGAAGAAGGCCACGTAGGCGACCGGTGCGGTGAGGATCAGCGAGTCGGTGAGGTCGAAGGCGCCGCCGATGCCGGGGATCATCCTGCCCGAGTCCTTGATGTCGGCGCGGCGCTTCATGGCCGATTCGATGAGGTCGGAGACGATGGTGACGAGCGCGATCGGCACGCCGACCAGGGCGGCGACGGCCGGCGTCAGGCTCTCGGGCACGTAGTCCGCCGCCAGCCAGGCGATGAGCGCGCCGATGCCGGCGGAGGTGAGCACGCCGCCGACGGCGCCTTCCCAGGTCTTCTTCGGACTGATGTGGGGAGCCATCTTGTGCTTGCCGATGGCCAGGCCGGTCAACAGCGCGCCGACGTCGCAGAACTTGGAGACCGCCACGACCCAGAGGCAGGCCACCAGGCCGGTGTTCGTGTCGGAATACAGGAGCAGCAGCCGCACGAGGAAATGCAGCAGGAACGGCACGTAGAGCAGGCCGACGATGGTGGCGATGAGCGACTCGACGCGGTTGGTGTTGTCGCGCTCGAACAGGATGCGCACGCCGAACACCACGATGGCGAGCGCGAGCAGCGTCGGCGCGAAGCTGGCCGGTTCGTCGCCGTCGAAGAAATACTCGGTGACGTAGTAGGGGCCGGCGGTGATCAGCACGGAGAAGGCCAGGCTGATCCAGCGAAACGGCCTGAAGCCCATCTTTTCCGCCAGCTGGTAGAACTCGTGCAGCGTCAGCGCCGCGAGGAGCGTGAGGATCGCGACGGCGGCGTGCGGGCCGAAGAACCACAGGCTGCCGAGGATGAGGCCCCAGAGCAGGACGGTGCTGAAGATGCGGGAAAGCACGGGCGGAGTAAGGCGGTGCGGCTCAGGCGCGGCCAGTCTGGATTTGCTCCGTCGTGGCGCCGTAGCGGCGCTCGCGCCGGGCGTATTCCTCGCAGGCGGCGACCAGGTCGGCGCGGCCGAAGTCCGGCCAGAGGGTCGGGGTGAAGACGAGCTCGGCGTAGGCCAGCTGGAGCATGAGGAAATTGCTCAGGCGCAGTTCGCCGGAGGTGCGGATGAGCAGGTCGGGCTCGGGGATCTCGGCGGTGTAGAGGTAGCGGCGGAACTTCTCCCAGCTCGCCTCGGCGGGGTTCTCGCGGCCGTCGCGGACGGCCTCGGCGTAGGCGCGGGCGGCGTCGACCGCCTCGGTCTGCGCGCCGTAGTTGAGCGCGAGGACGAGGTTCCACTCGGTGAAGTGCTGCGTCGCCGCCTTCACCCGATCGAGCTCGCGGCGGACGTTCTCCGGCAGCGCCTCGATGCGGCCGATGGTGCGCAGGCGGACCTTCTCCTTGATCAGGTTGTTCAGCTCCCGCTTGAGGAAGAAGTCGAGCAGGCCCATCAGGCCGGAGACCTCCTCGCCGGGGCGCTTCCAATTCTCGGCCGAGAACGCGTAGAGCGTGAGGTAGCGGATGCCGAGCTCGCGCGCGGTGTCGACGACGGTGCGCACGGTCTCGACGCCGCGGCGGTGGCCCTCGAGGCGCGGCATCCCGCGCTGCTTCGCCCAGCGGCCGTTGCCGTCCATGATGATGGCGACATGTTGCGGGATCCGGGCCGGGCGGGAGGTGCTCATCGAAGCGGCGATTCAGCGGCCGGCCCGCGCGTTTGACAAGGCCGAAGCCCGGCGCTTGCGTTCCGCCATGGCTTCGACCCCGCTGACGCAGGACGAGATCGCCGCGGCGCTCCGCGAGCTGCCCGGCTGGACCCTCGAGCGCGACGCGCTCGCGCACACGTATCAGTTCGGCAGTTTCCGCGAGGCGCTGAGCTTCATGGTGCGCGTCGGCTTCGAGGCCGAGGCGGCCGACCACCATCCCGAATGGACCAACGTGTATAACCGCGTCGCGATCCGCCTCACGACGCACGACGCCGGCAACCGGGTGACCGCTCGGGACGTGGCGCTGGCGAAGAAGATCGCGGCCATCGCATGGGTGAAGTGAGGCGGCTCTGGCGGTTCGGGTGGCTCGCCGCGTGGCTCGCGGCGGTCGTCGCCGCGGCGGCGGAGCCGCGGCCGCTCTCGCCGCTCCGGGATTTTCCCGGCGACGGGGCCAACCGCCTGCTGCGCGTCGAGAGCGGCTACGATGCGCTGCTGCTGCGCGTGCACCTGATCCGCACGGCGCGCGCGTCGGTCGAGATGCAGACCTTCATCTGGACGAACGACGAGTGCGGCCGGCTGCTGCTCTGGGAGCTGATCGAGGCCGCACGTCGCGGCGTGCACGTGCGCCTGCTCGTCGACCAGATGTTCTCCGAGAAGGACCCGGCGACGATCGCGTTCCTCGCCGCCGTCCACCCGAACCTCGAGATCCGGCACTACCGTCCGGCGTTCTCCCGCCTCGATCCGTCGCTCTGGCAGCAGCTGGCGGCCGGCGCGCTGGCGTTCCGCAGCACGAACCAGCGCATGCACAACAAGGTGATGATCGTCGACGGCGCCGTGCTCGTGACCGGCGGCCGCAACGTCGAGAACACCTACTTCGACCACGCGACCGAGCTGAACTTCCGCGATCGCGACGTGCTTGCCATCGGCCCGGTCGTCGCGGCGGCGCGGCAGTCCTTCGAAGAATTCTGGGCCTACCGCCACGCCGTGCCCAGCCGCGCGCTGCGCGACGTGGCCCGCGAGCTGGCGCGGGGGCGCTTCCGCCGCTACGATCGGCGCGAGGACTGGGATTTCGGCGGGATGTTCGGCGCGCTGGGCCGCGAGGCGGACGATGCGGCCCTGATCCGCGAGCGCTTCGCGGCGCGGCTGCGGCCGGTGCGCCGCGCCGAGTTCGTGGGCGACGAGCCGGGCAAGACGCGCGGCTGGTTCGGGCCGGCGGCGCGCGTGACCCGCGAGCTGCGGACCGCGCTCGAGCAGGCGCGCGAGCGCGTCGTCATGCAGACGCCGTATCTCGTGCTCAGCCCGGCGGCGCGCGCGCTGTTCCGCGCGCTGCGCGAGCGGCAGCCGACGCTGCAGTTCCGCATCTCGTCGAACAGCTTCGCCTCGACCGACAACCTGCTGGCCTACTCGGCCAACTACCGCCTGCGCGGCCTCTACCTCGAGCAGCTGGGCCTGGAGGTCCACGAGTTCAAGCCGCGCCCGGCGGCGCTGCCGGAGCTGTTCCGCCACCACGACGAGATGGAGCGGCGCGCGGCGCCGCGCCTGGCGGCCGGCGCGCAGAAGCGCGGGCCGTTCCTCTGCGTGCACGCGAAGTCGCTCGTCGTCGACGACCGCACGGCCTTCGTCGGCTCCTACAACCTCGACCCCCGCTCCGAGCGCCTGAACACCGAGGCCGGCCTGATCGTCGAGGACGAGGAGTTCGCGCGCGGGCTGCGCGCCGAGATCGAGCGCGACCTCGCGCCGGAGAACAGCTGGGTGATCGCGCGGCGCGACTTCCCGCTCGGCCTGGACAAGCTCAACCGTCTGATCGAGGGCGTGATTTCGATCACGCCGCTCGAGGTCTGGCCGCTGCGCAACACCTCGAGCTACGACTTGCGGCCCGGCGCCGAGCCGGTGCCGCCGGGGCATCCCGAGTTCCACCGCCGCTACCTCGAGGTCGGCTCGTTCCCCGGCACGGACGGCCTGTTGAGCCAGAAGGAAATTCTCACCCGCCTCTACAAGGCCGTCGGCGCGCCGCTGACCCCGGTGATCTGAACGCGCCGGGCGTGCTCAGCCCTCCACGTGCTCGGGCAGGCCGGCGAGCATGGCTTCCTCGTGATCGAGCAGCTGTTGGAGCGGACGGTGGGTGTCGGCGGTGATGACGTTCTCGCGCAGCAGCTCGGCCAGCGCGTGGCGCTCGGCGCGCAGGGCGTGGAGCCGGTGCTGGCGGCTCGACCGGCGGCGCGTCTGCGCGGCGGACTGCGTCTCGCCCTGGGCGGTGAGTTCGGCGAGCCGGTGCTCGTATTCGGCGACGACGACGCCCAGCGCGGCGGTTTCCTCGACCGAGATCGTGGTGCGCTCGAGCTCGCGCAGGCTGGCGAGCCCGCGCTCGACCGCGCGGATGCGGGCGATGCGGTCCTCCCGGAGCCGCGTGTCGTCGGCGGGCAGGCGGAGCTTGCAGATGAGGGCCTCGAGCGTCGTGCCCTGGACGAGCAGCGTGGTGAAGATGACGCCGAGCGAGAGGAAGATGACGATGTCGCGCCCGGGAAACTCCGCGCCGTTCTCCTGCAGGAGCGGGATGGAAAGCGCGGCCGCGAGCGTGACGCTGCCGCGCATGCCGGCCCAGCCGGCGGCGAGCACCATCTGCCAGGACGGCGGCTGCTCGCGGGTGCGCAGGCGCGGCGAAAACAGGAAGGGCAGGTAGGCGCCGGGAAATATCCAGGCCAGGCGCGCGAGGATGGCGGCGCCGGACACCGCGGCGGTGAAGAGCGCGAGCTGCGCCAGGGTGTAGTGCTGCGAGACCGCGGCGAGCAGCGCGGGAATTGCAGTCCGAGCAGGATGAAGGCGAGGCCGTTCAGCCAGAAGAGCACGACCGACCACACCGTCCAGGTCGTCTGCCGCGCGCGCACGCTCATGCGCAGCGGGTCGCGCCAGCCCGAGTAGAGGCCGGCGGCCACGACGGCCAGGATGCCGGAGAGGTGCAGCCGCTCGGCCGCCAGGTAGGCCGCGTAGGGCGTGAGCAGCGAGAGCGTGATCTCGATGAACTCGTCCGAGCGTTCCAGGCGCGCCAGCAGGTCGCGCACGCGGCCGACGCCCCAGGCGATCGCCAGGCCGAGGGCGAGGCCGGCCAGCGCGACCCAGAGGAAATCCAGCGCGGCGGCCCGAAGCGAGAACGTCCCCGCGAACACCGCAGCGAGGGCGAACTTGAACGCCACCAGGCCGGTGGCGTCGTTCATCAGGCTCTCGCCGTTGAGCACGGTGGTGAAGCGCGGCGGGACCTTGAGCCGGTGCGTGATGGCGCTGACCGCCACGGCGTCGGTCGGCGACACGACGGCGCCGAGGGCGAAGCCCATCGCCAGCGGCAGGCCGGGGATGAGCCACCAGGCGACGAAGCCGACGACGAGCGTCGTCAGCACGACGAGCCCGGTGGCGAGCATCAGGATGGGGCGCTTGGCGGCGAGGAAGTCGCGCAGCGGCATGAGCCAGCCGTCGGAGAACAGCAGCGGCGGCACGAAGCAGAGGAAGAAGAAGCCCGGGTCGAGCGTGACGCGCGGGAAGTGCGGCAGCAGCGCCGCCAGCGCGCCGCCCAGGGCGAACGTGATCGGTTGCGGCCAGGGCAGGCGGCGGCCCACGACGCTGAGCGCCGCCAGCAGCAGGATGAGCAGGAGGGAGAGTTCGAAGGCGGCCATGGCGCGCGGGAGTTGTTGGCGGGAAGCCGGCGCGTTGGCCACGCGAAATCACCGGTTTTTCACCGGGAAACCGTTTGCGCCGGCCGCGTGCCGCCCTAGGGTGCCCGCCATGAGTGACTTTGCCCCCGCCGCCGAGGTCGCCGCCGCCCGCGACCTGCTCGCCCGGCTCAAGGCCGCCATGCGCCAGACCATCCGAGGCAAGGACGACGTGGTCGACCAGACGCTGGTCTGCCTGCTCGCCGGCGGCCACCTGCTGATCGAGGACCTCCCCGGCGTGGGCAAGACCACGCTGGCCTACTCGCTGGCGCGCGCGATGGACGCGGGCTTCTCGCGCCTCCAGTTCACCAGCGACCTGCTGCCGAGCGACGTCACCGGCGTGTCGATCTACGACGAGACGGTGAAGGAGTTCGTCTTCAAGCCCGGACCGGTGTTCGCGAACATCGTGCTCGCCGACGAGATCAACCGCGCCACGCCCAAGACGCAGTCCGCGCTGCTCGAGGTTATGGACCGCGCGAAGGTCACCGTCGACGGCGCCGCGCACGCGGTCGGCGCGCCGTTCATGGTGGTGGCGACGCAGAACCCGGTGGACTACGAGGGCACGTTCCCGCTGCCAGAGAGCCAGATGGACCGCTTCCTGATGCGGCTGCACATGGGCTACCCGCAGCCGGCGGACGAGCTCGACATCCTCCGTGCGGCCAAGACCAGCTACGACGCGATCGCGCTCAATCCCGTGGCGACGCGCACCGACGTGCTGAAGCTGCAGGCGCTCGCGGCCCGGGTGTTCGTCGAGGACAGCGTGCTCGACTACCTGCTCCAGCTCGTCACCGCCACGCGCACCGAGACCGAGTTCAAGGCCGGCATCAGCGTGCGCGGCGGGCTGGCGCTGCGCGCGGCGGCGCAGGCGCGCGCGCTGCTGCTCGGGCGGGATTTCGTGATCCCGACCGACGTGCAGGAGATGGCCGGCCCGGTGTTCGCGCACCGCCTCGGGCTGGCGCGGCAGACTTCCGACGCGCTCGAGGAGCGCCGCACGATCCTGGCGGCGCTGCGCCGGATCATCGCGGCGATCCCGGTGCCGGAATAATCAATCATGGCCGGGAGCGAACAGGTAGGGGCCGTTGTCCCCAACGGGCCTTGGTCGCGAGCCGACGGAAGGGCGGTTGGGGACAACCGCCCCTACCCAGACGACGCGGTCGCGTGGCATGGGCCGGGCGCGCCGGCTCCGCAGCGGTGGAATTTTTCCTGGCAACGACTCGTGTGGGCGCTGGTCTTTCCGCCGAAGCGCCACCGCATTGGCGTGACGGTGCCGGGCGTGTTCCTGATCGGGCTGGCGATGGGCATCGGCACCGCGGCCTACAACACGGCGAGCAACATCCTGTTCCTCACGCTCTCGCTCCTGCTCGCCTGCCTGCTGCTCAGCGGGCTGATGTCGTGGCTCAACTTCCGGGGCGTGTGCTGGCGTCTGCGCCGGCCGGCGGCCTGGCGGGCGGGGCACGAGGCGATCGTCACCGTCGAGGTGCGGAACACGAAGCGCTGGCTGCCGACCTACGGCCTGTGGTTCGACCTCGCGACGCACCCGCGGGCGCAGGCGTCCGATCCCGGACCGGATCTCGCGAAGGAGAAGGTGCGCGAGATCCTCGCGGCGGCCGAGCGCGCGGTCACGCGCGGGCGCGTGTTCCTGCGCGGGCGCATCGAGCCGGGCGGGGAGTGGACGCTCGACTGGGTGCACAAGCCGGCGCAACGCGGCGAGCAGGTGCTCGCGCTCGAGGCGGTCGGCTCGTTTTTCCCTTTCGGCTTCCTGCGCAAGAGCGTCGGCGCCGGCCTGCGCCGCTCGGTGCTGGTCTGGCCGGCGCAGGTGGACTACCAGTGGCGGGGCGCGGCCGCGGCGGCCGGCGGCACGCAGGGCCGGCGCTCCGCGCGCGCGGGCACCGGCGAGGACCTGCTGGCGCTGCGGCGCTACCAGACGGGCGACTCGCACCGCCTGGTGCACTGGAAGGCCAGCGCGCGGCTGGGGCAGCTGATGGTGCGGCAGTTCGCGGCCGAGAGCCCGGAGGGCTTCGCGCTGGGGGTGGAGACGCCGGCGGAACTTTGGCCGCGGCCCGAGCAGTTCGAGGTGCTGTGCGGCTTTGCGGCGACGCTGGCGGAGGACCTGTTCGCCGCGGGACGCCTGCGCGGCGTGAGCGTGAACGGCCACCGGATCGACACGCGGCGCGTGCGCGACGTCGAGGCGGTGCTGGATTTGCTCGCGCGCGCGGAGCCTGTAGGGCGGGGTCTCCCGACCCCGCCGCAGAAGTCGGCTGAGGTTCCTCAAGCGGCGGGGTCAGGAGACCCCGCCCTACAACGGGCTCGCGAGCCGTCCCACAACCTCATCACGTTCGCGCCGGAAGGAGCGCGCGGTGTCACGGCCTATGTCGATGGCGTCCCCACGGCCTCAGCTTAGTCTCGACGAACTGCGGCGGCTCAAGTGGCTGCTCGGCGGCGCGCTCGCGCTGGTGTCGTTGTGGACGGTGTTCTTCCTCGACGTCGAGGCGCTCGGGCTGGTGGCGCTGGCGAGCGGCGTGATCGCGGCGGCGGTGGTGTGGCCGCAGCTGCCGGCGCGGGTGCCGGCGCTGGGATGGCGTCTGGCCGTGCCGGCGATCGTCGTGGCGGTGGCGGTGGATTTCCATTTCAGCACCGAGACGCTGCCGGTGCTGATCCGGCTGGCGGTGCTGCTGGTGCTTTATCGCGCGGTGGCCTACCGGCGGAAGCGCGAGGACCTGCAGCTGATCGTGCTCGGGCTGTTCCTGATCGTGGTCGCGGGCGTGCTGACGGTGGCGATGGAGTTCGCGCTGCTGCTGCTGGTGTTCACGGGATGCGCGCTCGGGTTTCTGTTCGTCGTGACGCTCATCGACATGGTCGACACCGGCCCGCGCGTGATGCGGCCGGAGGAGATGCGCGAGGTGCCGGCGTGGGCGCGCGGCCGCTGGCGGCCGTTCCTGGCGCGGCTGCGGGCGGCGACGGACTGGCGCCTGCTCGGCGTGGGCAGCGCGCTGTTCGCCGCCGTGGTGGCGATCTCGGCGCTGCTGTTCCTGCTCATCCCGCGCTTCGAGATCGGGAGCAGCTTCTTCCTGGACAAATACCTCACGCGCAAGAGCCGCACGGGCTTCTCAGACACGGTGCGCTTCGGCGACGTGGGCGAACTGGTGCAGGACCACAGCGTGGCGCTGCGCGTCGACCTGCCTGCCGGGCCGCGCCCCGCCGCGGATCTCTACTGGCGGCTGGTCACGCTCGACGAATACACGCCGGAGGGCTTCCGGATCTCGGGCTGGATGAAGGCGCACCTGCGCGCGAGCCAGAGCGTGCGGCGCACGGTGCCGGGCGGCGGGGTGTGGACCTCCGGCGCGATGCTGCCCGGCGGGTGGACGATCTACCTTGAACCGGGGGTGAGCCGCTACCTGCCGCTGCCGGGATCGTTCGCGGTTCTGCGGCTGCGCGACGCGGCCCCGGTGCAGGTGAGTCCGCCCAACCGCCTGGTCGCGCTGCCCAGCGAGCCGGCGGCGATGACGGCGTTCCAGATCGAGGGCATCGCGCTGGCGCCGATCGTGCGCGACGCGGGGTTCGGCGCGCTGCTGCAGGGCTGGGTGCGCGGCGACGAGGCGATGCGGCGCGAGAAGCGCTACGATGCGCGCACGATGCTGGCGGGTCCGGCGGGACCGGAGAACGCGGCGGTGCTGCAGCGCGTGCTGCGCGAGGTCGGCGGCGGCGCGGCGCTGCCGGCGGAGGCGTTCGCCGAGCGCGCGACGGCGTGGCTGCGCCAGCGGCACGCCTACGCGCCGGCGGTGCGGATCCCGCGCGGGCGCGGCGACGACATCGTGCGCTGGCTGGATTCGAACGAGCCGGGGTTCTGCGAGCATTTCGCGTCGGCGCTGGCGGTGCTGTGCCGCGCCGCCGGCCATCCCGCGCGCGTGGTGGCGGGCTTCCACGGCGGCGCGCTGAACGGCTTCGAGGACTACCTCATGGTGCGCAACTCGGACGCGCACGCGTGGGTCGAGGTGTTCAACGGCGCGGACGCGTGGGTGCGGGTCGACCCGACGCCCGGCGGCGCGGTCGGGACGGTGGCGGCCGCGGCGGCGCCGGTCGAGGAGCGGGAGCGCGACCACAGCTGGACGGCGCGGTTCGACAGCCTGCGCGTGCTCTGGTATCGGCGCGTGGTGAGTTTCGACGCCCGGCAGCAGGTCGAGCTGCTGGACAGCGTGAAGAGCGCGACGACCGGGGCCGGCGACGTGCTGCGGGCGCGGCTCGAGGCCTGGGCGCAGCGGCTGAAGGCGTGGCTGGCCGGGCCGTGGGACTGGGCGCGCGCGGGACGCGTGCTGGCCGGCGTGGCGCTGGTCGCGGCGGCGCTCGTGGGCGGCGCGCGCGGCGTGCGCTGGGCGTGGGGGCGGTGGCAGCGCGGGCGGCACCCGGCGGCGTTCGACCCGGTGCGGCGCGCGGCGGGACGGGCGCTGGCGAGAATCCGCGGACGGGGGACGGCGAGCGGAGGCCGCGGTCCGGAGGCCGCGGAGATCGCCGCGGTGACGGCGGACCTGGAGCGCCTGCGCTACGGCCGGCGCGAGACGTGGCCGGAGGCGCGCGCGGTGTTCCGGCGCGCGCGGCGGGTCACTTCACTTTGAAATCGGGCTTCGTCGAAACGGCGGTCTTCTTCTCGACGTATTTCCGGATGATCGCGTTGGCGACGGGCGCGGCGTTGAGGCCGCCGCCGTAGGTCTCGCCGATGGTGTCGCCCTCGAGCGCGACGGCGATGGCGATCTCGGGGTGCTCCGCCGGGGCGAAGCAGATGAACCAGGCGATGTTGATCTTCCCCTTGAATTTTCCGTCCTCGTAGACGTCCTTCTGCGCGGTGCCGGTCTTGCCCGCGATGTCGATGCCGGGGACCTTGTAGGGGCCCTTGGTGATGATCGAGGCGGTGCCGTAGGTGGTGGTGCCGATCATGCCGGTGACGATCGCGTCGCGCTCGTGCGCGGAGAGGCCGATGGACGGGGCGCGCTGCGTCGGGGCGTTGTCGCGGTGGATGAGAGTGGGGATGGTGTAGAGCTCGTTGCGCGCGACGGAGGCGGTGAAGCACGCCATCTGGAGCGGGGAGACGAGGAGGAAGCCCTGGCCGATGGAGTAGTTAGCGGTGTCGCCGCCGAACCACGCCTCGTTCTTGCGCGATTTTTTCCACGCCGGGTCGGGCACGAGGGAGCTGCCGGTCTCGGCCGGCAGCTCGATGCCGGTCTTCTGGCCGAAGTGGAACTTGCGCGCTTCCTCGGCGATGCCGTCGGGCGTGGTCAGGCGGCCGGCCTCGTAGTAGTAGACGTCGCAGCTGTAGGCGATGGCGTCGGCCAGCGTCACGTGGCCGTGGTGGCCGCGGCCGTTGTCGCAGTAGAACGTGCGGCCGCCAATCTGCACGGTGCCGTCGCAGAAGGTGATCGGGCGGTCGGGCACGATGGCGGCGCGCTCGAGGGCGGCGATGGTGGTGAGGATCTTGAAGGTCGAGCCCGGCGGGTAGAGGCCGTTCATGGCCTGGTTGAACCACGCGCCCTTGGTCTTGATCTCCTCCGCGTAGGCGCTCGAGAGACGCGGGACGAACTTGTTCAGGTCGTAGTCGGGCTTGGACGCCATGACGAGGACCTCGCCGGTGCGGACATCGATCGCCACGGCGGCGCCGGTGCGGTCGCCGATGGTCTCCTCGGCCGCCTGCTGGAGGTCGATGTCGATGGACGTGGTGAGGTTCTGGCCCTGCTTGGGCGCCTTTTTCTCGAGCGGAGGATTGATTTTGTAGCCGGCGGGGTCGACGCGGTAGATGGCGCCGCCGGCCTGGCCCTGGAGGAGGGCGTCGAAGCGCTTCTCCAGGCCGTCGCGGCCGAAGGCGCCTTTCATCTTGAAGGTGAGCAGGTCGTCGCTGCCGAAGTCCTCGGCCTCGGGGTCGTTGTCGATGCCGACGTAGCCCAGGACGTGGGCGGCGGCGCTGCCGTAGGGGTAATGCCGCACGCTGGAGGCGTAGACCTGCAGCGGCGAGTTGACCGGCAGGCGCTCGACGAGGCGGGCGTATTCCTCGGGCGAGAGGTCGTCGAGCAGCGTGTAGGGCAGCAGGAGCGTCTGGTTGAAATGGCGGTCGAGGTCGCGCGGCTTCACCTGCTCGCGGCGGGCGAGGATGCCGTTGATCTGGTCGAGGTAGCGCTGGGCGACGGCCTGGCGGGCGATGCGGGCGAGCTGGTCGCCGGTGGGGCGCTCCTCCTTGGGGAACTTGCGGTAGTTCTCGACGACGCGGCGGTATTCGGTGCGCAGCTCGGGCCGGAGGTCGGCGAGGTTGAGCACGACGGAGAAGCGGGCGCGGTTGCCGACGAGGACGCGGCCCTCGCGGTCGTAGATGTTGCCGCGCGGACCGGGCACGATGATGCGGCGCTGGCTCTGGATGCGCTCCTCCTCGGAGTTCTTCCAGCTCTGGAACAGCTGCTGGTAGCCGACGCCGGCGATGAGCACGAGGACGAGCAGCGCCACGAGGCCGTAGAAGGCGAGCAGGCGCGGGTTGCGCGCGGCGTGGGTTTCGATCGGGGCGGAGCTCACAGCGGCAACAAAGCGCGGCGCGGGGAAAAATCAAAGCTCCACCCGCCGGCCCGACTCGGGGTCGAGGCGTGCGCAGGCGAGGAGCTGGGCGTTCAGGGCCATGAACCACGGCGTGACCAGGCCGATGACGAGCTGGGAGGCGATCAGGTCGGCGAAGACGCGGAGCCAGGCGTTGGCGGGGTGGGGATTCTCGCCGATCAGGAGCGTGGTGAGCGCGAGGACGAGGAAGAGGTTGGCGAGCAGCGCGACGACGGTGGCGAAGATCGGCTCCTCGCGCGGGAAGCGGCGCCGGCCGTAGAGCAGCACGGCGTGGACGAGGCCGAGCAGCACGAGGTGCGTGCCGAACGGCGCGGGCGTGAGCGCGTCGTAGGCCAGGCCGGTCAGGGCGGTGGCGGTGAAGCCGTGGCGGTAGTCGAGGCGCAGGGCGGAGTAGGGCACGAACAGGCCGGCGAGGTAGAGCGAGATCGCGAAGGGCGCGAGGTAATGGTTGGCGAGCCCCGCCAGCCAGATCAGCAGGAGGTTCGCGAGCAGCACCAGCAGCCAGCGGATGTCGCGGGACCTCACGGCGCCTCCTGCGAGATCGGAATGAGCACGGTGACCTCGCTCAGGGCGCCCAGGCGGTTGTCGAGCAGGACCTCGCCGGTGGAGAACAGCCCGTCGGTCGACGGCTCGAGGCGCGTGATGTCGCCGATGGTGAGGCCGGCGGGGAAGACGCCGCCGAGTCCGGAGGTGACGAGGCGGCGCGGCTGGTTGGACGAGGCGGAGATGTCGGTCGGGACGAACTCGACCGTGCCGCGCGGGGTCTTGAAGGCGTCGTTGATGCCGCCCTGGTAGGAGATCGGGCGGTTGTCGCCCTCGGCGCTGGCGGCGATGCGGAAGGTCGGGCTGGAGACGAGGTCGACCACGGCGGTGTAGGCGTGGACCTCGACGACGCGGCCGACGACGCCGCCGACGAAGACGACCGGGGCGCCGACGGGGATGCCGTAGTTGCGGCCCTTGCGGATGACGAGGCGCTGCCACCAGGCGGTGAAGTCGCGCTTGGCCACGCGCGCGGGCTCGAGGCGGTGGGCGGGCAGCGGCGGGAGCTTGAGGAGGTTCTCGAGGCGGAGGATCTCGGCGTGGAGCTGCTCGTTCTCCTGGAGGCGCAGCTCGTAGGCGGCGTTGAGGCGGGCGAGGTCGCGCCCGGCCTCGATGATCTCGTTCTTCGGGCGCGCGCGCAGCGCCCAGAACTCCTGCAGGTCGGTCACGTAGGACTGCGCGGCGGTGAACGGGGCCTGCAGCTCGAAAAAGGTGACGCGGGTGAACGACTTCACCGCGAGCGGGAGCAGCACCCACGCGAGCAGGACGACGCCGAGCGTGGCGAAGGGGCGGGCCTGATCGAAGCGGTGGTGTTGCACGGCGGAAGATTTCTCGGTGGAGGCGGGGCCATCAGCCCCGCGAGAAGCGAGCAGCGAACCTGATAACCCGCGGGGCTGATGGCCCCGCCTCCAGAAAATCGCACGGGCTCAGGGGAACGTCCATGGCGGTGACGTTCCGGTGGATCAGAAGTCCGCCGCGATGCGGTAGAGCTCGTCGATGTTGTTCAGGAAGACGCCGGTGCCGTTGGCGACGGCGGAGAGCGGGTCGTCCGAGACGGTGACGGGCAGGCCGGTTTTTTCGGAAAGGAGCTTGTCGATGCCGCGGATGAGCGAGCCGCCGCCGGCCATGACGAAGCCGCGGTCGACGAGGTCGGCGGAGAGTTCCGGCGGGCAGCGCTCGAGGGCGGCGCGCACGGCCTCGACGATGGCGGCGATGGTGTCGGCGAGGGCCTCGCGGATTTCCTGGGAGGTGATGTGGATCGTCTTCGGCAGGCCGGCGACGGAGTCGCGGCCCTTGACCTCCATCGAGAGCTCCTGGTCGAGCGGGTAGGCGGAGCCGATGGTCATCTTGATCTCTTCCGCCGTGCGCTCGCCGATGAGGAGGTTGTAGGCCCGCTTCATGTAATTGATGATGGCGAGGTCGAGCTCGTCGCCGGCGACGCGGATGGATTTCGAAAAGACGATGCCGGAGAGCGAAATGATCGCGATCTCCGTGGTGCCGCCGCCGATGTCGACGATCATGTTCGCGGCCGGTTCGTCGACCGGCAGGCCGACGCCGAGCGCGGCGGCCATGGGCTCGAGGATGGTGATGACCTCGCGGGCGCCGGCGTGCGTGGCGGACTCCTTCACGGCGCGCTTCTCGACCTCGGTGATGCCGGAGGGGATGGCGACGACGACGCGCGGCGAGACGACCTTGGAGTTGTTGTGCACCTTCTTGATGAAGTAGCGCAGCATCGCCTCGGTGATGTCGAAGTCGGCGATGACGCCGTCCTTCATCGGGCGGATGGCGGTGATGTTACCCGGCGTGCGGCCGAGCATCTTCTTCGCCTCGTCGCCGACGGCGAGGACCTTGCGGCTGCCGGTGTGGACCGCGACGACGGACGGCTCACGCAGGACGATGCCCTTGTCCTTCACGTAGACGAGGGTGTTCGCGGTGCCTAGGTCGATGCCGATGTCGTTGGAAAAAAGTCCCAGCAGTTGGTTGAACATGTCGCGGTAGCAGGGTTTCCGAATCAAAGCCGCGTGCGAGCGAAATTGTCAAAACCAAAGCCGTTGAGCGGCGGAGGTTTGGGCGGGGTCGGAAGCGCGCTCGGGACATGGCGGAAGCTTGACGCGGGGTGGATTTGGCCGCGTGTTGGCCATGCCCCGCGCGGGCGCTGCATGCACGGCACGGAATTCGTCCAGGACCTCGCCATCGTGATGCTCATCGCCGGCCTCGTCGGCTGGCTGTGCCATCGCGTGGGCTTGTCGGTGGTGGTGGGTTACCTGGCGGCGGGCATGGTGATCGGTCCCTACACGCCGCCGTTCTCGCTCGTGTCGAATGCCGGGCGGATCGAGACGCTGGCCCAGGTGGGGCTGGTGTTCCTGATGTTCTCGATCGGCATGAAGCTCAGCCTGCGCAAGCTGCGGCGGCTCGGGCTGTCGCTGGTGGTGGCGACGTTCGTGGGCGCCTTTCTGATGTATTCGATCGCGCGGGCGGTGGGGGCCGGGCTCGGCTGGCCGCCGGTGCAGACGGTGTTCCTCGCGGCGATGCTGATGGTGTCGTCCTCGGCGATCATCAGCAAGGTGCTGCAGGACCTCGGCGCGACGCACGAGAAGGCCGGTCAGCTCGCGATGGGCGTGTCGGTGCTCGAGGACATCGTGGCGGTGGTGATGCTGGCCATCCTCAACTCGCTCATCTCCGCCAGCGGGGCGCCGGAGGCGATGGGCGAGACGGTCGGGCTGCTCGGCGGCTTCATCGTGCTGGCGAGCGTCGGCGGGCTGCTGCTGGTGCCGTGGGTGCTGAAAAAGCTCACCCTGACGGCGGACGCCGAGCTGATGACGATCATGACGGCCGGCCTGCTGTTCATGCTCGCGATCCTGGCGCAGCGGGCGGGCTTCTCGCTCGCGCTCGGGGCGTTCCTGCTCGGGGCGATCGTGGCGGAGACGCCACACCGCACGCAGGTCGATCGCGCCTTCGAGGGCATGCGCGACGTGTTCAGCGCGGTGTTCTTCGTGGCGATCGGCATGATGATCAATTTGAAGGCCGCGGCGCACCTCTGGTGGCTGGTGCTGCTGCTCGCGGTCGTGGCGCTGCTCGGGCGCACGCTGGCGGTGTCGGTCGGCCTGATGGTGACCGGCGCGGCGACGCGCGACGCGGTCCGGGTGGGCGTCTCGGCGACGGCGCTGGGCGAGTTCTCCTTCATCATCGCGCAGCTCGGCATCGCGGCCGGGGTGATGGTGCCGGAGTTCCAGGCGGTGGCGGTGGGGGTCTCGCTGCTGACGACCCTGGCGGCGCCGGTGCTGATGCGGCGCGCGCCGCGCCTCGGCGAGTGGATCGAGGGCCGGCAGCCGAAATGGCTCGAGGACTGGCTGGGCTACTACCGGCAGTGGCTCGAGCGCCTGATGGCGCGGCAGAAGAAGAACCTGCTCTGGCAGCTCAGCCGTAGGCGCCTGATCCAGATCTTCGTCGAGATGCTGCTCGTCACCGGGCTGCTGTCGTTCGCCGAGAGCCTGCTCGACGCGGCGCTGCCGTGGATCCCGGGGGAGAAGCTTTTCCCGAGCGCGCCGCGCGTGATCTTCTGGAGCGGCCTGGCGGTCGTCGTGCTCGCGCCGCTGATCGCGATCTGGCGCAACGTCTCGGCGCTCGCGCTGCTCTACTCGGAGGTGACGACGGCGGGCCAGGCGAACGTGGCCAAGCTCCGGCCCATGGTGGAGACGGGCCTCAAGGTCGTGGCGGGCATCGTGCTCTTCGTCTGGCTGAGCGCGGTGATGCCGATCGGCGTGATGGGCCGCTGGGTGCCGGTGGTGGCGGTGCTGCTCGCGGCGGCAGTGGTCGTCTTCGCGCGGCAGAAACTGGTTTACTGGCACAGCGTGGTCGAGACGGAGCTGCAGGACCGCATCGTGCAGAACGACGAGAAGTTCACCGGCACGGCGGCGCCGTGGCTGGCCCAGCACAGCGAGTGGCACCTCGGGCTGACCGAGTGCGTGCTGCCCGACCAGGCGGACGTGCGCGGGCGCACGCTCGGCGAGCTGGCGCTGCGGGCGCGGTTCGGCGTGGTCGTGGCCGGGATCGAGCGGCAGGGCGTGATGGTGGGCAACCCGTCGCCCGACACCGCGCTGTATCCGCGCGACAAGATCCTGCTGCTCGGCGATCCGAAGCAGACCGCGGCGGGCAAGGCGTTCCTGCTCGGGGTGGCGGGCGAGCAGGCGTTCTCGCATTTCGACGAGGTGCGCATGGAGACGTGCGAGCTGCCCCTCGACAGCAAGCTGGCCGGCCGGACGCTGGCCGAGCTGGCGCCGACTCGGCATTGCGGCGTGCAGGTGGCGGGCATCCACCGCGGCGGCCTGCGCATCCTGAACCCGGGGGGCGACGAAAAGCTGCTGCCGCGCGACGACGTGCTCGTGCTCGGCAGCCCGGACCAGATCGCGGCCTTCAAGGCCTGGGCCCGCGAGGGGACGGCGTAGGCGGACGGAGCGACATGCCGCCGGTGCGGACGGTTTCGGCCCGAAGGCGCGAGCGCGGAGTGGGGAAATAAAAAGCGCGCCGGAGGGCGCGCTGGAAAGGGGCGGCGAGGAAGGCTCGCTCAGTTGTTGCCCGGCTTGGTCTCGGACTTCGCGGCGGGCTTCTTGTCCTCCTCCTCGTCCTCCTTGGAGGCCTTCTTGAACTCCTTCACGGACTGGCCGAGGCCCTTGGCGAGTTGCGGGAGCTTGGAGCCGCCGAAGAGCAGCAGCAGGATCACGAGGATGAGGATCAGCTCGGGACCGCCGAGACCGAAGAGCCCGGCGAGAGGGAGAGTGACGTGGGACATGGTGAGCGGAGGCTACTTTGCGGGAAGGGTGAGTAAAGGCGCAAACCTGCGCGTTTAGTGCGAAGGAGGCGGCGGGAAACCGCCGAGGAACGGCGGGAGGCCGCCGAGCGGGTTGCCGGGGCGGCCATAGCCGCCCGGGGCGCCGCCGGGGCCGCCCTGCTTGATGAACTGTGGCGGGATTTGCGGCGGCTTCTTGAGCAGGTTCTGCGGGTTGTCGATCTGCTCGGCGTCGAAGAAGCCGTGGAGCTGGCGGATGCGCGTCGGGTGGCGCATCTTGCGGAGCGCCTTGGCCTCGATCTGGCGGATGCGCTCGCGGGTGACCTTGAACTGCTTGCCGACTTCCTCGAGCGTGCGGCTGTAGCCGTCGACGAGGCCGAAGCGCAGCGTGAGCACGCGGCGCTCGCGCTCGGTGAGGGAGTCGAGGACGTCCATGATCTTCTCACGCAGGAGCGAGAAGGCGGTCATGTCGTAGGGATTCTCCGCGGACTTGTCCTCGATGAAGTCGCCGAAGCTGGTGTCGTCGCCGTCGCCGACGGGCGACTGGAGCGAGATGGGCTGCTGCGCCATCTTCATGATCTGCTGCACGCGCTCCACGGGGAGGTTCATCTCCTCGGCGACTTCCTCGGGCGTGGGCTCGTGGCCGAATTCCTGGAGGAGCTGCTTCTGGACCTGCATCACCTTGTTCAGCGTCTCGATCATGTGGACCGGGATGCGGATGGTGCGGGCCTGGTCGGCGATGGAGCGGGTGATGGCCTGGCGGATCCACCAGGTGGCGTAGGTGGAGAACTTGTAGCCGCGGCGGTATTCGAATTTCTCGACCGCCTTCATCAGGCCCATGTTGCCCTCCTGGATCAGGTCGAGGAAGGAGAGGCCGCGGTTGGTGTATTTCTTCGCGATGGAGATGACGAGGCGGAGATTGGCCTCCACCATCTCGGTCTTCGCCTGGTGGGCCTCGCGGATGTGTTTCCGGCCGGTCTTGAGGGTTTCCATCAGGTCGGCCGGCGTGATGCGCAGCTCGGCCTCGAGCTCGCGGAGGCGGGCGTTGACGGCCTTGACGTCGATCGAGGCGTCCTTCTTCGACTTCGGGTGCTTGGCGCGCGCGAGGTCGCTGTGGCACTTCTCGATCTCCTCGATCTTGGGGGCGAACTCGATGAGGAAGTCCTCGAAGACCTTCAGCTTGAAGTAGAATTTGACGTAGTTCTGCTTGAGCACGTTGTCGCGCTTCTTGAAGCGGATCATCGCGTTCTTGCGGGACTTCTCGTCGCGCGCCTTTTGCGCGTCGATCCACGCCTCGGAGGCGGCGGCGTCGTTCTCGCGCGTGCTCTGCACGAGCTTCTCGAGGTTCTTGAAGTAGGCTTCGCGGCTCTCGATCTTCTTGTCGATGACGAGGCGGTCGAAGCGCTCGGCGCGCTGGAGGAGTTTCTCGCCGAGGTCGGCGAGGTATTTGCCGACGGGGCCGATGGCGAAGAGCGCGGCCTGCGCGTTCATCTCGGCGGTCTCGATGCGCTTGGAAATCTCGACTTCCTGTTCGCGCGTCAGCAGCGGGACCTGGCCCATCTGCTTGAGATACATGCGCACCGGATCGTCGAGGATGTCGTTGTTCGACGTGCGGGACTCTTCTTCTTCGGCTTCTTCCTGGCGCGCCTTGTAGCCTTCGACTTCCTGCGGATCGAGGATGTCGATCTCGAGGTTCTGGAGGACGGAGATGACGTTCTCGATGTCCTCGGGATTGTCGACGGACTCGGGCAGCGCCTCGTTGATGTCCGCGTAAGTCAGGTAGCCCTGCTCCTTGGAGAGGCGGATGAGGTAGCGGATCTTGTCGTTGAGGTCGCCGGAGAGATTCTCGAGCGCCTTCTCCTTGAATTCCTTCGCGGCGTCAGCGACCTCGGCGAGCTGCGCGGCGGCCGGCTTCGCGGGCTCGGCGGCGTGCTTCTCGGCGTGTTTTTCCGCGTGCTTTTCGGCGGGGTGCTTGTCGGCCGGCTTCGCGGGCGCGTGCTTCGGCTCGTGGCCGTGAGCGGTCGGCTTGGCGTTAGCTTCTTTGGCTTTGGCGGAAGACTTGGCGGCGGGTTCGTGCTTGGATTGGCGCGACATGGGCGAAAATGAGTGCGGTCTCGAAACGAGGTGGCGGCGAGGCAGTTGGGGCGCGGGGGACAGCGTTCAGGAAGCGAGGATGAGCTTCGGCGAATTTTGGAGCTGTCGGATGATTTCGGCGCGCTGCTTCAAGAGTGAAAATAAGTGCGCGTCACCATTTGTGCCCTGAGAGGCTATTTCAAGTTCTATTTGCCTCAGCTGCGGCTCGAGAAAGCGCCGTTGGAGGGCGCGCAGGCCCTCGTTGGCGAACTTCACCAGATCCTCGTCGCCCGGCCCCTCGAAGAGCAGGTTGGCCGCCAATGCCTTTTCCTCCTCTGTCTCAAGGAGTTGATCCAGGGCCTCGCGGCCTGGCCAGCCGTTGTGCTGCGCCTCGGCGAGCACGCGGTCCAGGAGCCGGCCGGCGGTGGTTTCCGTGTCGATCCAGTCGTGCGGGAGCTGTTGCGACAAGCCGAGCAGGAGCGGTTCGTGGTGCAGGCAAAGATAGAGCAGGTGCTCCTCGGTGGGCTTGGTTTGGGCGTCGGCGGCGGGCTTCGGTGCGGCGCCTGCGCCACCGTTCGCCGTGCCGCCGGCGGGCGCGGCGTAGCGTGCCTGGCCGGCCTGGCGGGCAACGAAGGCCCGCAGGTCGCGCTCGAGCGCGGCCGTGGGCAGGCGGAGCAGCTGCGCGACCTCGGCGACGAAGCCCGCGCGCGCGACTTCGCTCTCGGCCTGGGCGATGATCGCGAACAGTTCCTGCGCGACGCGCGCCTTCTGCTCGGCGCCGGCGGCGCCGACGTTCGGGAGCAGCGAGCGCACCGCGAATTCCATCGCGCCGAGCGACTGCTTGCGCACCTCGTCGTAGGCGGCGAGCCCGCGCTCGAGGAAGAGCAGGTCGGGGTCGAGCTTCGAGGCGCCGGCGAGCATGAGGAAGCGAGCCTCCAGCCCGGCCTTCAGCGCCAGCGGCAGGAAGCGCAGCGCGGCCTTCTGGCCCGCGGCGTCGCTGTCGAAGAAGCACTCCACCTGCGAGTGGTAGCGGCGCAGCAGCAGCAGCTGGCCGTCGGTGATCGACGTGCCCTGCGGCGCGACGGCGGTCTTGAGGCCGACGCTCCAGCAGCGCATCGCATCGAGCTGGCCCTCGACCATCACGAACGGATGACCGTCGCCCGCCGCGGTGCGGGCGCGGTCGAGGTTGAAGAGCAGGTTGCTCTTCGTGAAAATCGGCGTCTCGGGCGAGTTGACGTATTTCGCCTCGTGCGACGGGTCGTCCTGCGGCGTGAGCTCGAGCTGGCGGGCCGTGAACGCGACGACGCGGCCCTGGTGGTCGCGGATCGGGATCATCAGCCGGCCGCGGAAGCGCGGGCGCATGGTCGCGGACGTGACCGGCACGCCGTCGCGCACGAAGAACAGGCCGCACTGGCGCAGCGCCTCGTCGGAGAAGCGGCGCTTGATCAGCGCCTCGGCGAGCGCGCGGTCCTCGACGGGGGCGAAGCCGATCTTGAACTCGTCGGCGAGCTCGGGCGTGAACTTGCGGTTCTTCGTCCAGTAGTCGCGGATCCACGCGCCGTGCGCGTTGGGCGCGAGGAAGGCCTGCCGGTAGAAATCCGCGGCGACGTCGTGGAGGTCGAAGATCTCCTGCCGCAGCGAGCGCTCCTCGCGCGTCGGGCCGCCGGAGCCGGCCTCGTATTCCAGCTCGATGCCGAAGCGTTTCGCCAGCGTCTCGGCCGCCTCGGTGAACTGCAGGCCCTCGGTCTCCATCACGAACGAGAGGATGTCGCCCGCCTTGCCGCAGCCGAAGCACTTGTAGAAGCCCTTGTCGGTCGTGACGTGAAACGACGGCGTCTTCTCCGCATGAAACGGGCAGAGGCCCTTGAAGCGGTTGCCGCCGGCCTTCCGCAGGGCCACCGTGCGCGCCACGACGTCGTGGATGTTCACGCGGAGCTTCAGGTCGCGCAGGCTGCTGGCTTTGATGACGGGCACGTCGAGAGCAGTAGAGCCGTGCGGCGACGCGCGCCGAGAAAAATCGGCGGCGGGTCGTCCCCGGCCGGCGCGGGCTGGTCCCGCGGCCGCCGGGCGGCGCCGGACGAATTGCGACAGAGATTAAACTTTTCCGCGCCGGAGTGGTCTGTCAACGTGCGCCGCTCGTGCAACGGGCCGGTGCGCCCCACCGTCAACACACTGCCATGATCCTTTCCTCCGCTCGCGGCCTCCGGCTGCTCTCGCTCTCCCTCGCCCTCGCCGGCCTCGTCGCCGCGCGCGCGCAGCAGCCCGCCGAGGCCCCCGCGCCGGCCGCGACCAAGCCCGTCGCCGCGCCGCAGGTGCCCGTGTGGGAGGCCAAGCTGCCGGACTTCAGCGACGCCGCCTACCGCTACGCCGTCGAGCAGGTGTTCCAGCAGCTGGAGCGGACCAACGGCCATCCCATCCGCCCGGGCAAGAAGAAGAAGGTCGGCCTGAAGATCTACGCCGACTCCGGCCCGGGCCTGGCGACGCCGTTCCCGCTCGTGCGCGCCGTGATCGAGTCGCTCGAGAAGCGCGGCTACCAGCGCGAGAACATCTTCCTCGTCGGCCTCAATCCCCTGCGCCTGCGCCTCACCGGCTTCCTGCCGTCGTTCGCGACCGGCATCTCGCCGTTCCCCGGCCACCAGGTCTACGTGCTCGAGTCGGGCAAGTTCTACGATCCGGCCTGGTTCTACGACAGCCCACTGCCCGCGCGCTTCGACCCGGTGACGAACGAGCGGGCCGTCGAGGCCGCGGCCTCCGGCAAGAACTCCTCCACGCTCGAGGAGGACCGCAAGAGCTTCCTCGCCACGCCGCTCTTCATCGACGCGGACTTTTGGATCAACCTGCCCGTCTACACCGACCATCCCGTGCTGGGCGTGAACGGCGCCCTCGTGAACGCCACGCTCTGGAACGCTTCGAACACCTTTCGTTTCTTCAAGAGCCCCGCCACCGCGCCCGCCGCCGTGGCCGAGATGGCCGCCATCCCTGAGCTGCGCGAGGGCTGGGCGCTCACGCTCGTCAGCCTGCAGCTCTACCAGTTCATCGGCGGTCCGTATTTCAACTCGCTCTACACCCTGTCCGAGCCGCGCCTCTGGGCCAGCGCCGACCCGGTGCTCCTCGACTCGCTCATGCTCGAGCGCATGAACGCGGCACGCAAGCGCACCGGCTTCCCGCCGATCGACGACGAGGAGACGCGCATGCTCGACTTCGCCGCCCAGCTCGGCGTCGGCAACCGCAAGATCGACGGCGATCCGGTGCGGCCGATCACGCCCTGACGTCCGGGCGCGGTCGCCGCGCGGTCACTTCGCCGGTTCGCCGGCGGGCGGCGCGAGCAGGCGCAGCTTGTAGTCGACCGCCGGGTCCGGGAACTTCATCGGCATCCGCGGATCGGTGGACTGCCCGTTGGTGACCGGCATCGGGGCGAGGCGCCGGATCGCCGGGTCGACGGGGACATGAACGGTGACAATCTCGCCGTCGCCCGGCGGCGTGATCGGCTTGAGGAACGGCCGCGGTTCCGGCGGCGCGAGCAGGTCGGAGCGGACGTTGCCGCGGGCGTCGCGCAGCCGGAGGTCGAGCGCGAAGGCCGGCTCGGGCGGCGGGACGTCGCGAACCGACTGGGCCGCGGACGGGAGGAAGCCGGCGACCGCGGGCACGCTGGCCGCGAGCGCGGTGGCGAACAGGGCGATTTTCATGGGGAGTGGGGAAGGGCGGCCCGTGCCGTCAATGACACGCGCGGGCCGCGCCGGTTCAAAACAATTAATGGCCGCCCGCAGCGCCGCTACGGGTGCGCGCGCCGTGCGTCCTGACGGGAGTTTCCCCTTGAACCCGGCGCGCTCTCCGCAACGCTAGCGCCCGATGTCTTCCGCCGCCTACCTGCCGATCCTCGTCCAAGTGACGCTCGCCGCCGTCATCACCGGCGGCGTGATCGCCGCCAGCCACCTCTTCGGCCAGCGGTTCAAGAAGAACGCGATCAAGGACTCGGCCTACGAGTGCGGCATCCGCTCCGACGGCAGCACGCACACGCGCTTCTCGGTGAAATTCTACGTCACCGCGATGCTCTTCATCCTCTTCGACATCGAGGTGGTGTTCCTGATCCCGTGGTCGTTCGTCTACCGCGACTTCCTGGCCAACCACATCGCGATCCTGGCGCCGATGCTGTTCTTCCTCGGCGTGCTCGTCCTCGGTCTCTTCTATGAGGTGCGCAAGGGCGCGCTCGAGTGGGAAAAGTGACGTCCGGCGCCGCCGCGATTTTCTGAATCGGGAACTCGGAAAGCTGCGCCCTGTCCGCCCGTCCGCCTCGCCCCCGTTTCCGCCGACCTAAGTCCCGCCTCCCCCGCCACCGCACGCATGCGGCTAGACAAATACATCACCCGCAGTCGCGTCGTCGACCTCGCCAGCGCCGACATGGAGGGCGCGCTGGAGGAGTTGCTCAACCTCACCGTCGACCGCTTCCCCGACCTCGACAAGGGCGCGCTGCTGAAGGGGCTCCTGCGTCGCGAGAACACGATGACGACCTACCTCGGTCTCGGCGTCGCGCTCCCGCACGTCCGCGCCCGGATGGGCCGCCGCTACGTCATCGCGATCGGCCGCAGCCATTACGGCATCCGCTACGACGGCGCGATCGAGAGCGAGCCGGTGCGGCTCGTGATCATGCTCATCGCCGACGAGCGCGCGCGCGATTACCTGCAGGTGCTCGCCTCTCTCGCCCGCCTGCTCAAGGAGCAGGATTTCGTCGACAGCCTCGTCCAGGCGCCCGACCTCGACACCGTCTACGAGCGCCTCTTCGCCGGTTTCGGCGGCATCGCGCCCAAGCCGGTGCCGACGTCCGCCAACCGCGTCAGCCACATCGTGCTGAAGGAGGCGGAGAAGATCGCGCGCAGCACCGGCTGCAAGGCGCTGATGGTTTTCGGCGACACGTTCACCGGCGGCTTCGAGACCCCGAAGTGGGGCGGGGCGCTCAAGACCTTCCTCGTCACGCGCAACCTCGCCGACGGCGAGGACCACCCCGCGCGCTACAGCGACACGATCCAGGTGCGGTCCTTCTCCAGCCAGCGGCTCGCCCAGCTGCGCAGCGCTGTGCTCGTCGGCCTCACCCGCGGCACGATCACGTTCAGCGACCGCCTGTGCTGCGTCGGCGGCATGGCGGGCTCGAACCAGTTCGACACCGTTGTCGTCGTCGACGTCGAGAAGGAGTTCCAGACCCTGCTCTCCGGCCATGCCGACCTCCTGCCCGAGGACGTGAAACCCGAGGTGCTCGAGCGTGTGATCGGCGTCGCCACCGAGCTCGCGGTCGAGGGCCGCGAGGGCCGGCCGGTCGGCTGCCTGTTCGTCGTCGGCGACAGCGGCAAGGTCGAGAAAGCCTCGAAGCCGCTCGTGCTGAATCCTTTCTACGGCTACAAGGAGGAGGATCGCAACATCCTCAACCCCTTCATGGACGAGACGATCAAGGAGTTCTCGTCGGTCGACGGCGCGTTCATCATCCGCGGCGACGGCGTGGTCGAGACCGCGGGCTCGCTGCTCCAGGCCGCCGACTTCAACCACTCGCTGCCCAGCGGGCTCGGTTCGCGCCATGCCGCCGCGGCGGCGATTTCGGTGGCGGCGGACTGCATCGCGATCGCCGTGTCGTCGAGCACGGGCCAGGTGACGCTCTTCCGGCGCGGCGTGATGATGCCGTTGACGGAGAAGAAGGTAACAGCCTGAGCGGCCGGCGTTTGTCGCCGGAGCGGGGCGCTGCCGCTCCTCGCGCCACGTCGGTCTCCACCCGGAAGGCAGGCGGCGCGGCGCCCGCGTTGCCGCCGCGAGAAGTTTTCTATTGCACGCCGCCGGAGCGGGGCTTTGCTCTCGTCCCTTCCAACCCATTTAAGTCATGCAAGAAACCGTCATCCTGGAGTGCACTGAGGCCCGCAAAGAGGGCAAACCCGTCTCGCGCTACCTCACCAAGCGCAACAAGAAGACCGTGACCGAGCGCATCGAGAAGAAGAAGTATAACCCGCACCTGAAGCGCCACACGCTCCACAAGGAGATCAAGTAAGTCGGGCGGATCGCGCGGGCTTCGTTCCCGACGCCAGCTCCGAAAACCATTCCGGCCGGTCTTGCGACCGGCCTTTTGCTTTTCCGCCTACTTCTTCGCCGCCGGCTGGGCGGGGGGCGTGAAGGTCGCCACGGGCGCGCCGCCCTGAGCGGCGAGCTGGGCGCGGCGGTTGGCCCGCCAGGCGTCGCGGTGCTTGCGGATCCAGTCGAGCAGCGCGCGCTCGAAGCCGATGTCGTAGCCGAGGCGCTCCGACTCGAGCCACTTGTGCTTCAGGATCTCTTCGCGCTCGGCGAGGAATTCCTGGTAGAGGCTCGACTGCTTGACGAACTCCTTGCTGCCTTTGATCTCGCTGGTTTGCGGGGAAGTCATGGCGAGGGCGGGCATGATCAGGCGCGGCATGTCGACTGCGGGCGGCAGCGGACCGGTTGCGGCAAGGTGACCTTCATTGGCCGTAACGTAGATTTCGCCCTCGGCGCGTGTCAACCGGCTAGACCTTCAATTTCGCGAGCATCGTTTCCGCGATGGCGCGGAAGACGCGGGCCGGTTTGCTGTCCGGCTGGTTCACCACCACGGGCAGACCGCAGTCGCCGCCGGCGCGGATCTCGGGGTAGAGGGGCACCTGCCCGAGCAGCGCCGTGCCGAGCGACTCGGCCGTGGCGGCGCCGCCGCCCTCGCCGAAGAGCGCCTGGCGGTGGCCCGCGGCGTCCTCGAACCAGCTCATGTTCTCGGCCACGCCGAGCAGCGGCACGTTCACCTTTTGGAACATCAGGCCGCCCTTGCGCGCGACGTTCGTGGCCGCGGTCTGGGGCGTGGTGACGAGCACCGCGCCGTCGAGCGGCAGCGTCTGCACGAGCGAGAGCTGGGCGTCGCCGGTGCCGGGCGGCAGGTCGACGAGCAGCACGTCGATCTCGCCCCACTTCACGTTCTGCACGAATTGCTGGATGGTCTTCATCACCATCGGGCCGCGCCAGACGACCGGCGTGTTGTCGTCCACGAGGAAGCCCATCGACATCACCTTCACGCCGTGGCGCTCGAGCGGCACGAGCGACTCGCCGTCGATCTCCGGCCGGCCCTCGATGCCCATCATCAGCGGCACGCTCGGGCCGTAGATGTCGCAATCCATCAGGCCCACGCGGCCCTCGCGGCCGCGCTCCGCCAGCACCTGCGCGAGCGCGCAGGCGAGGTTCACCGCGAAGGTCGACTTGCCCACGCCGCCCTTGCCCGAGGCGATGGCGACGGAGTGCTTGATGCCGGTCGGCGCGGTGCCGCCGCCGAGATTGGCCTGGCCGGGCTTGGGCGGGGCCTTGGCGGCGGAGACGGCCAGCTCGACGATCACGTCGGTCACGCCCGGCTGCGCCTTCAGGCACTTTTCGATCTCCTGCTTCAGCATCGTCGGGACCTTCGGATCCGACGTCGTGATCGCCACGGAAACCTTGGCCGTGCCGGCGTCGAAGGCCGCGCCGCGCACCAGCCCGAACGACACGATGTCGCGGCTGAAGCCGGGATACTTCACTTGTTTGAGGGCTTCCTTGATCGAGTCGGAGTTCACGGCAGGGAGTGGCGATGAAATGGCTTGGAAAACGGAGGGAGTTGAAGTTGTTCCTAAAGGGTCGGGAGTAAAATCAAAACCCGCCCGGGTGCTCACCATTAACGTCAGACTCTTTCCCATGCAGAAAACTTTCGCCCTCCTCGTCGGCCTCGCGCTCGCGGCGCCGGTCTTCGCCCAGCCGATCAACATCGGTGAAATCAGTGTCGCCGCCGACACCACCGCGTTCGCCGTGTCGGTCAGCGCCGGCTCGGCCGAGCTGCAGAGCCTCGCCCTGCAGGCCTTCAACGCCCACGGCAAGTTCCGCCTCGTGCAGAGCGGCGGCGCGTTCGCGATCCGCTTCGACAGCGCCGGCGCCAACCAGGTCACCGTCACCGTCTCGCAGCGCGGCAGCGCGATCTTCACCCAGACCGTCGCCGGCACCAGCACGCGCAACGCCTTGCTCAAGGCCGCCGACGCCGCCGTCACCAAGACCACCGGACTCCCCGGCATCTTCGCCGGCAAGCTGGCCTTTGTCACCGACCGCGGCGGGCAGCAGACGATCATGACGAGTGACCTGTTCTTCGGCGAGGTCCTCAGCCACCCGGTGCAGGGCAAGAACATCATCGGCCCGCGCTGGTCGCCCGACGGCAGCCGCATCATCTTCACCAGCTACCGCACCGGCTTCCCCGACATCTACCTGCTCAACCTCCGCACGCGCTCGCTCGACACGCTCGTCAGCTTCAAGGGCACCAACAGCGGCGGCCGCTTCTCGCCCGACGGCTCGCGCCTCGCCATGGTGCTCTCCGGCGAGGGCAATCCCGAGATCTACGTCGGCAACGCGCAGGGCCGCCAGATCAAGCGCCTGACCAACAACCAGTCGGTCGAGGCCTCCCCCGCGTGGTCGCCCGACGGCTCGCGCCTCGTCTTCACCTCCGACGCCGCGGGCGGTCCGCAGCTTTATGTCATGCCGGCCGGCGGCGGCCAGATGTCGCGCCTCACGACGAACCTCTCGCGCTACTGCGCCGAGCCCGACTGGAGCCGCGCCGACCCGAACAAGGTCGTCTTCACCGCCGGCATCGGTCGCGGCTACCAGATCGGCGTCTACGATTTCTCCGCCCGCACCGCCAAGCAGGTGTCCAAGGCGCCCTACGACGCCGTCGAGCCGGTCTGGTGCGCCGACGGCCGCCACGTCGTCTGCACCTTCCGCACCGCGACCAACCGCGCGCTCTTCCTCCTCGACACCGAGACCGGCAAGGCCACGCGCCTCAGCCCGAACGCGGCCGGCAACGCCTGGAACGCCGCCTACCTCGCGCCGTAACCGCCGCCGGCCCGCGCGTCCATGAAGCTGCTGTTCATCGGTGACATCGTGGGCCGGCCCGGCCGCGATGCCGTCGCCGCGCTGGTGCCGAAGCTGCGCGCCGAGCGCGGGCTCGATTTCGTCATCGCCAACGCCGAGAACTGCGCCGCCGGCGCCGGCATCAACGGCCCGCTGGCGAAGGGCCTCCTCGAGGCCGGCTGCGACGCGCTCACCCTCGGCGACCACGTCTGGGACCAGAAGGGCTGGGAGCACGAGATCGCGCAGTTCGAGCGCGTCTGCCGCCCGGCCAACCTCCCCGCCGCCTGCCCGGGCCGTCCGCACCTCGTGCTCGAGAAAAACGGCTTCCGCCTCCTCGTGTTCACCGTCCTCGGCCGCAACTTCATGGGCCCGAAGGTCGACTGCCCCTTCGACACCGCCGAGAAACTGCTCGCGGAAAACACGGGCCGGTTCGACGGCGCGCTGGTCGAGATCCACGCCGAGGCCACCTCCGAGAAGCAGGCGATGGGCTGGTTCCTCGACGGCCGCGCCACCGCCGTCCTCGGCACGCACACCCACGTCGCCACCGCCGACTGCTCGCTCCTGCACCGGCAGACCGCCTTCCAGTGCGACGTCGGCATGACCGGCCCGCACGACTCCGTGCTCGGCCGCGACACCGCCGCCGTCATCGCGCGCTTCCGCGACGGCATGCCGCGGCGCTTCGAGGTCGCGGCCGGCGACGTGCGCCTCTCGGGCACGATCGTGGAGTTCGACGCGGCCGGTCGCGCGAGCCGGATCGAGTGGCTCAGCCTTTCCGCATGAAGTTCCATCAACCCGCCGCGGACGTCTACATCCCCGATGGCGCGCCGGTCGCCGCCGCGCTCGCGCGCACGACGCACCTCTGCCTCGCCGCGCACCAGGACGACATCGAGATCATGGCCCACAGCGCCATCGCCGCGTGCTACGGCCGCGCCGACGCGGGCTTCACCGGCGTCGTCGTGACCGACGGCGGCGGCAGCCCGCGCGCGGGCCGCTTCGCGACCATGACCGACGAGGAGATGAAGCGCGTGCGCCGCGACGAGCAGCGCCGCGCCGCCGACCTCGGCCGCTACGCCGCGCAGATCCAGCTCGCGCACCCGAGCAGCGTGGTGAAGGACGCGAAGACCCCGTCGTGGTGGACGATCTCGCCGCGCTCCTCGCCGCCATGTCCCCGCGCGTCGTCTACCTGCACAATCCGGCCGACAAGCACGACACGCACATCGCCGTCTTCCTGCGCTGCCTCGCCGCGCTGCGCGCGCTGCCGGCGGACCGGCGCCCGGCGCAGGTCCTCGGCTGCGAGGTCTGGCGCAACCTCGACTGGCTGCTCGACGCCGACAAGACCGTGCTCGACGACTCCGCCCGGCCCGACCTCGCCGCGCAGCTCATCGGCGCCTTCGAGTCGCAGGTCGCCGGCGGCAAGCGCTACGACCTCGCCATCGCCGGCCGCCGCCTCGCCAACGCGACCTTCTTCACCTCGCACGCGACCGACCAGGCCAGCGCGCTCACCTGGGCCATGGACCTCACGCCGCTCGTGCGTGACCCGTCGCTCGACGTCGAGGCGTTCACGCTCGGCTACCTCGACCGCCTCCGCGCCGACGTCGCGGCGCGCCTGAGGAAATTTTCCTGAACCTCGCGCCTCTCCTCCCATGGTCAAAAGCACCGGCACCTACCTCGGCGGGCTGAATTGCCAGCTCACCCACGGCCCCTCCGGCCAGACGATCGACACCGACGCCCCGAAGGACAACCACGGTCGCGGCGCCGCGTTTTCCCCGACGGACCTGTTCTGCGCCGCCCTCGGCTCGTGCATGGTCACGACGATGGCCATCGCGGCGAAGAACCGCCTCGGCCGCGACATCCCCGGCGTGAAGTGGGAGGTGACGAAGGAGATGTCGACCGACGCCCCGCGCCGCATCGTGCGCATCGCCTGCCAGGTCTGGATGCCGTTCCCGAAGGCGCAGGACCCCGAGGGCATCCTCGAGCGCGCCGCGCTCGCCTGTCCGGTGAAGAAGAGCCTCGCCCCCGAGGTCGAGACGCCCGTCGTCTTCCACTGGCCGGAGTGAGGCCGGCGGCGAAACGCCGTCGCTCAGCGCCCGAGCTCGTAGGTCCCGTTGAAGATCAGCTCCACGTCGTCGACGTGGATGCGGACCTTGATCTTGCCGGCGTGATCGTTGGCCGGCTGCGCCCGGCCCGTGACCCGGCGCGGCTTGCCCTTGTGGTTCTTCGCGTCGCCAGTGAACTCCACCGTCTCGCCCTTCGCCAGGCGGGCGAGGTCGGCGTCGGTCACGGTGATCGTGATGTCGCCGTGCTCGCTCCAGGGGAACCACGGGAAGACCTTCGCGGCGTAGGTCGTGCTCCACTGGTCGCCGCGGCGCTCGAACGCGCCCGGGGTTAGCGTCACGCTGCCGATGTAGATCGAGGTCTTCATCGCCGGCACGGTCACGCGCGTCCATGCCGCCTCGGCCGCACGGACGGGCAGGGGGACAAGGAGGGCGAAGGCGAGCAGCGCGGCTAGACGCATCCCCGCACGATGCGGCGCCGCCGCGCCGCCGCAAACCGGAACTCGCCGCGCTCCGCCCGCGCGCCGGCGCGCCCCGGCCCCAAAATCTCGTTGCCTCCCCGGCGGCGGGACGTTGCTTCGCTCTCCTATGGCAAAGAAAGCCCAAGCCACGTGGGGCGGTCGGTTCTCGGCGGGTCCCGCCGAGCTGATGCTCAAGTTCAGCGAGTCGATCTCCTTCGACGCGCGCCTCGCCCCGTTCGACATCCAGGGCAGCAAGGGCCACAGCGCGATGCTCGCGCACGTCGGCATCCTCACCGCCAAGGAGCGCGACGCCATCCACGCCGGCCTCGACGCCATCCGCGCCGAGATCGAGGCGGGCAAGTTCACCTGGAGCACGCAGCTCGAGGACGTGCACATGAACATCGAGCAGGCGCTGACCAAGCGCTGCCCGGCCGCCGCCAAGCTCCACACCGCGCGCAGCCGCAACGACCAGGTCGCGACCGACATGCGCCTCTACTTCAAGGCCGCGTGCACCGACCTCGTCCAGCGCATCGACGCCGCCCAGCGCGCCATCCTCGCCGTCGCCGAGGCCAACCCCGACGTGCTCATCCCGGGCTACACGCACCTGCAGCGCGCACAGCCGGTCTTCGTCGCGCACCACCTCTTCGCCTACCTCGAGATGCTCCAGCGCGACGCCGAGCGCTTCGCCGTCGTGCAGGACCACGCCAACTGGTGCCCGCTCGGCTCCGGCGCCATCGCGGGCACGACGCTTCCGATCGACCGCGAGTTCAGCGCGAAGCAACTCGGCTTCATCGACGACGCCGGCCGCCCGCGCGTCACGCAGAACAGCATGGACGCCGTCAGCGACCGCGACCTCTACATCGAGTTCGCCTCCGCCTGCGCGCTCGTCGGCGTGCACCTCTCGCGCATGGCCGAGGACCTCATCCTGTGGATGAGCGCCGAGTTCAAGTTCGTCGACCTGCCCGACGCGTTCTGCACCGGCTCGAGCCTGATGCCGCAGAAGAAGAATCCCGACTCGATGGAGCTCATCCGCGGCAAGTCGGCGCGCCTGCAGGGCAACCTCCACACGCTGCTCACCCTCGCGAAGGGCCTGCCCCTGACCTACAACCGCGACCTGCAGGAGGACAAGCCGCCGGTGTTCGACAGCCACGACCAGACCGCGATCTGCCTCGAGGTGCTCGCGGGCACGTTCGCCGGCATGAAGTTCCACCCCGAGCGCTGCGCCGCCGCGGTCGCCGATCCCGCGCTGCTCGCCACCGACCTCGCCGACTACCTCGTGCGCGCCGGCGTCGCCTTCCGCGAGGCGCACCACGCCGTCGGCGCCGTGGTGAAGCTCGCCGAGCAGAAAGGCGTGCCGCTCGACCGGCTCAGCGACGCCGACGTCGCCGCCGTGCACCCGAAGTTCGGCCCCGACTGGTCCGAGTCCTTCATCCTCGCCAAGGCGATGGCCCGCCGCACCGGCACCGGCATGCCCGGTCCCGCGCAAGTGAAGCGCCAGCTCGCCCGCTGGAAGAAGCTGCTCGGCTGATTTCCATGTCTATTCACGGCGTGGTCGGTAGGGGCCGTTGTCCCAACGGCCCTCTCTCGTGAAGGGCGGTTGAGGACAACCGCCCCTACCGACGAAACATCTTTTCGCACCCCCCATGCCCCGCATCCGCGTCCTCTCCGATCGCGTCGCGAACCAGATCGCGGCGGGCGAGGTCATCGAGCGTCCCGCGGCGGTGATCAAGGAGCTGGTCGAGAACTCCCTCGACGCCGGCGCGACCCGCATCGAGGTCGAATTCCGCCACGGCGGCCGCAGCTACCTGCGCGTCGAGGACAACGGCTGCGGCATGTCGAAGGACGACGCGCTGCTCTGCCTCGAGCGCCACGCCACCAGCAAGATCGTCGAGACCGCCGACCTCGACACGCTCGGCTCGTTCGGCTTCCGCGGCGAGGCGCTGCCGTCGATCGCGAGCGTCTCGAAGTTCGAGCTGCAGACCCGCCCGGCCGACGCGGCGGCGGGCACCGAGGTGCTCGTCAACGGCGGCAAGCTCGTCCACGTGCGCGAATGCGGCGTCGCCCCCGGCACGCGCATCACGGTCACCCACCTCTTCCACGCCGTGCCCGCGCGCCGCAAGTTCCTCAAGAGCGACGCCACCGAGTCCGCTCACATCATCCAGACCGTGCGGCTCTACGCGCTGGCCTGCCCGCAGACCGCGTTCACGCTGGTCGAGGATGGGCGCGTGCTCTTCCAGTCGCCCGCCTGCACCACGCTGGAGGACCGCGTGGCGGAGATCTTCGGCCGGCAATTCACCGCCGACTCGCTCGCGGTCGACGCCAGCGACGAGGGCCTGCGCCTCACCGGCCTGATCGGCAAGCCCGGCGTGTCGCGCGCGGCGCGGCACGAGATGATCACCTTCGTCAACCACCGCCCGGTCGACAGCCGGACGCTGAACTACGCCCTGATCGAGTCCTACACGACCTCCCTGCCGAAGGGCCGCTATCCCGTCGCGGTGCTGTTCCTGGAGATGAATCCGGCGGCGGTCGACGTGAATGTCCACCCGGCGAAGCGCGAGGTGCGCTTCCGCAGCGAGGGGCAGGTGCGGGGCTTCGTCATCCGCACCGTGCTCCAGCGCCTGCGCGAGTTCGGCCTGGGTGCGCCGGTCGTGGAAACGCCGGGCCCGGAAGCCGCGGCGCGCAGCGCCGAGCGCTTCGCGGAGTGGCAGCGCGTCAGCACTTTCGCCCCGCCGCCGCCGAGTCCGAGTGCCGCGGTCGCGAGCGCGCCGGTGCCGGCCTTCGCCCCGCGCCCGGAGGTCGCGGGCAACCTTGCGCCGCCGCCGGCGGCGGCGTCTCCGGCAATCCGCCCTCCTCATTCCGAAATCCGCCTTCCGCCCGGCGCGTCGCGCCTGGCGGGCTGGCGCTTCCTCGGCACGGCCCACGGCGACTTCGCGCTGTTCGAGTCGCCGGCGGGCGTCGTGATCGTCGACCGCCGCGCCGCGCACGAGCGCGTGTGGTTCGAGCGGCTGGTGGCGCAGTTTGCCACCGGCCAGGTCGAGAGCCAGCGCCTGCTCTTCGCCGTGCCGGTGGAGCTCGATCCGGTCGCCAGCGCGATGCTGCTCGACCGGCTGCCGTGGCTCGCGCGCCACGGCGTCGACGTCGCCGAGTTTGGCCGGAATTTCTTCCGCATCGAGGCGATGCCGTCGTGGCTCGAGCCCGAGGGCGCCGAGCGGTTCCTGCGCGACGTCCTCGCGCTGATGCGCGATGGCCGGCTCGACGAGAAGAACCCGCGCCTCGCCGAGGACGAGTTCGCGCGCCTCGCCGCGCAGAAGGCCGTGCGCCTGCCCGACACGATCTCCGAGGCCGACGCGCTCGCGCTGGTCGCGCAGCTTTTCGCCTGCGCGCAGCCGCACACCAGCCCGCAGGGCCGCCCGACGCATTTCGAGCTCAGCCGCGGCGAACTGGCCCGCCGCTTCCAGCGCTGAGGCCGGCGGCGACGGCTCCGCCCTGCGGGCGGAGATTTCTTAGTCCTCGCGGAAAATTCCGACCTGACACACTCCCAGCAGGAATCGCGCCTTGCGCCGCCGTGCGCTTCGGCCCTTGGATTTGGCCGCCATGTCCGCGCCCTCCCCCGCCAAATCGAAGTCCAAGTCCGCCCGCAAGGCCCTCAGCCCGGAGGCGGCGAACTTGCAGCGCTCCATCCTGCATTACCTGAAATACAAGATGGGCCGCGACCTCGAGTCGGCCACGCGCCGCGACTGGTGGATCGCCACCGCGACGGCCATCCGCGACCGCATGATCGAGCGCGGGCTCGATACCTACAAGGCGCACCGCGTCGGCAACGTCCGCCGCCTCTACTACCTCTCGCTCGAATACCTCATCGGCCGCCTGATGCTGAACAACCTCATCAACCTCGGCCTGCACGAGCCGCTGGTGGAGGCGCTCGCCGACGTCGGCCAGGATTTCGAGGTCGTCCGCGCGCAGGAGGAGGACATGGGCCTCGGCAACGGCGGCCTCGGCCGCCTCGCCGCGTGCTACCTCGACTCGCTCTCGACCATGGACCTGCCGGCGGTCGGCTACGGCATCCACTACGAGTTCGGCCTGTTCCGCCAGGAGTTCGTCAACGGCCACCAGGTCGAGCACCCCGACAACTGGCTCATCTACGGCGCGCCCTGGGAGCTGGTGCGGCCGGAGTTCACCCAGCCGGTGCGCCTCTTCGGGCGCTGCGAGCAGATCTTCGACGACCGCGGCAACTTCCAGTGGCGCTGGGTCGACACCAAGACGATCCTCGGCTTCCCCTTCGACATCCCCGTCGTCGGCTACGGCACCAAGACCGTGAACATCCTCCGCCTGTGGGCCTCGAAGGCCACGGAGGACTTCGATCTCAAGACCTTCAACGACGGCGGCTACATCGAGGCCGTGCGCGAGAAGGCCTACGGCGAGACGATCTCGAAGGTCCTTTATCCGAACGACAAGACCGAGAACGGCAAGGAGCTGCGCCTCGTGCAGCAGTATTTCTTCGTCACGTGCTCGCTGCGCGACATCATCCGCCGCCACTTCTCGAATCCGGCGAACGGCTGGGACAACTTCGCCGACAAGGTCGCCATCCAGCTCAACGACACGCACCCGGCCCTCGCCGTGGTCGAGCTCATGCGCATCCTCCTCGACGAGGAAGGCATGGCCTTCGAGCGCGCCTGGGGCATCGTGACCCAGGTCTTCGCCTACACCAACCACACGCTGCTGCCCGAGGCCCTCGAGCGTTGGAGCGTGCCGCTCTTCCAGCGCGTGCTGCCGCGCCACCTGCTCATCGTCTACCAGATCAACGATCACCTCATGGCGCTCTGCGAGGCGAAGTGGCCCGGCGACAACGAAAAGAAGCGTGTCATCTCCCTGATCGAGGAGGGCGGCCCGCGCGCCGTGCGCATGGCCAACCTGTCCGTCGTCGGCTCCTTCGCCGTCAACGGCGTGGCCGAGCTCCACACCCGCCTGCTGCGCGCGCAGCTCTTCCCCGAATTCGACGCCCTCTACCCGGGCAAGTTCATCAACGTCACCAACGGCATCACGCCCCGCCGCTGGCTGCGCGCCTGCAACCCGCGCCTCTCCGCCCTCATCAACTCCAAGATCGGCGACGCCTGGCCGCGCGACCTCGACCAGCTCAAGAAGCTGGAGAAATGGGCCGACGACCCGAAGTTCCAGGACGAGTTCATGGCCATCAAGCGCCTGAACAAGCTCGACCTCGCCGCCATCATCAAGCGCGACTGCGGCGTCGACGTCTCGCCCGATGCGCTCTTCGACGTCCAGATCAAGCGCCTGCACGAATACAAGCGCCAGCACCTGAACCTGCTCCACATCCTCGCGCTCTACCGCCGGCTGGTGCAGAACCCCGACCTCGACCTCGTGCCGCGCGTCTTCGTCTTCGCCGCCAAGGCCGCCCCGGGCTACGACCTCGCCAAGGCCATCATCAAGTCGATCAACGCCGTCGCCGCGCGCGTGAACCACGACCCGCGCGTCAACGGCAAGCTGAAGGTCGTCTTCCTGCCCAACTACCGCGTCTCGCTCGCCTCGCGCATCATCCCCGCCGCCGATCTCTCCGAGCAGATCTCCACCGCCGGCAAGGAGGCCTCCGGCACCGGCAACATGAAGCTCGCCCTCAACGGCGCGCTCACCATCGGCACGCTCGACGGCGCCAACGTCGAGATCAAGGAGGAGGTCGGCGACGACAACATCTTCATCTTCGGCCTGACCGTCGAGGAGGTGCAGGCCCTCCGCGCCCGCGGCTACAACCCGTGGGACTACTACCACGCGGACGAGGAGCTCCGCGCCGTGCTCGACTGGCTCGGTTCCGACTACTTCGTGCCCGGCGAATCGCCCAACCTCCCCGCGATGGTGCGCGCCAGCCTGCTCGAGGGCGGCGACCCCTACCTGGCGCTCGCCGACTTCCGCGCCTACTGCGACGCGCAGGCCAGGGTCGACGCCGCCTACCGCGACCGCCGCCGCTGGGCGCGCATGGCCATCCTCAACACCGCCCGCGTCGGCAAGTTCTCCAGCGACCGCTCCATCGGCGAATACGCCGACAAGATCTGGAAGCTGAAGCCCGTCACCGTCGCCTGAGCGCCGGGCCCGCCAACCGTTCCCGCCGCGGAGCGCCGCGCGGCGGGCGCCCGCGCGCGCCGGCCGGGTAGGGGCCGCTGTCGCCCAAGGCCCTTCCGTCCCGCGCCGTCGCGGGCGCCACCCCTTCCCGCGGCCTACTTCCGGTTCTGCTCCCGCCACCGCCACGGCGGCACCGGCGCCTGGTCCTGCCACAGGCCGGACCTCTGCTCCCGCGCCCGGCGCTCGAGCGACTCCATCACGCCGTCCCGCGGATAAAGCCGCCGATACCACCACGCCCAGCCGGCCGCCACGAGGTCCTCGTTGAGCGAGCGGCCGCCGCGATACGTCACCTCGCCGACGAGACGGCCGTAGCGGTCGAGCGACTTCGCCGTGATGCGCACCTCCGCGCCGAGCACCTTCGCCTCGGTGAACCGCCGCGCCTGTTCGCCGCGCTCCTGGTGCAGCTCCGGCGCGTCGATCCGGGCGAGGCGCACCTCGTGGATATCCGGCCCCTTCTGCACCTCGAGCGAGTCGCCGTCCTTCACCTTCACGACGCGCGCCGAGAACTCCCGCAGGCCCGCCGGCGCGCGGCGGGTGCGGGCCTCGAGCGCGGGAGCGCACGCCAGCGCCACGCCCAAGCCGAACCACAGCGCGCGCGACGGGACTTTCACCGCCGGGCAGCGTAGCGGCGCGGCGCCCGCTGCCGAGCCCGAAGGTGACCGTCCGGCCCGGGACTATGCCACCATTCGCCCTTGCCGGGGGCGGCGGCGCGGGCGAATTTCCCGCTCCCATGGCTGCGCGCGCGCAACGCATCATCCTCAAGTTCGGCTCCGGCATTCTCACGAATCCGAAGGGCAATGCGCTCGACCGCCGCCAGTTCGCCCGCCTCACCGCCGAGGTCGCCGCGCTTGTCCGCGCCGGGCACGAGTGCCTCATCGTCTCCTCCGGCGCCGTCGCCGCCGGCATGGCCGCCCTCGGCCTCGCCGAGCGCCCGCAGGACCTCGCCGCCAAGCAGGGTTGCGCCGCCGTCGGCCAGGCGCGCCTGATGCAGCTCTACGCCGCGATGTTCGCGCGGCACCGCCTCACCGTCGCGCAGCTGCTGCTCACCCACGGCGACCTCGACAGCCGCACCAGCTACGCCAACGCCCGCAACACGCTCGCGCAGCTCTTCGCCCGCCGCGACGTCGTCCCGGTCATCAACGAGAACGACTCCGTCGCGGTCGAGGAACTCAATTTCGGCGACAACGACCGCCTCTCCGCCGAGGTCGCGCTGCTCGTGCAGGCCGACCGGCTCTTCCTCCTCACCAGCGTCGACGGCGTGCTCGACGCCGACGGCAAGGTCGTCTCCGAGGTGCGCGACGTCGCCCGCGTGGCCGGCCTCGTCCGCCAGGAGAAGGGCCGCCTCTCCGTCGGCGGCATGACCACGAAGCTCCAGGCGGTGAAGATCGCCGCCCAGGGCGGCGTCCGCGCCCAGATCCTCAACGGCCGCACGCCCGGCCTGCTCCAGGCCGCCCTCGCCGGCGAGCGCGTCGGCACCGTCTTCCCGGCGCGCCGCGCCTGACCATGGCCGAGCTCGCCCAGACGATCCGCGAAATGGGCCGCCGCGCTCGCGCGGCGGCGGCGCCGCTCGCGCTCGCGTCGCGCGCCGACAAGGACCGCGCCCTGCGCGCCATGGCCGACGCACTCCTCGCCGCGCGGGATGAAATCCTCGCCGCCAACGCCGCCGACCTTGCGGCGGGCGAGCGGGCTGGCCTGTCCCGGGCGCTGCTCGACCGCCTGCGCCTCGACGAGCCGCGCCTCGCCGCCATGGCCGACGGCGTGCGCGCCGTCGCCGATCTGCCCGATCCCGTCGGCCGCGTGCAGCGCGAGTGGACGCACGCGAACGGCGCGCGCTTTTCCCGGATCTCCGTCCCGATCGGCGTCATCGGCATCATCTACGAGTCGCGGCCCAACGTCACCAGCGACGCCGCCTCGCTCTGCCTCAAGGCCGGCAACGCCGTCATCCTCCGCGGCGGCTCCGAGTCGCTGCGCACGAATCTCGCCGTCGCCGCCGCGCTCGCGCGCGGGCTCGCCGCCTCCGGCCTGCCCGCCGACGCCGTGCAGCTCGTGCCCGTGGCCGACCGCGAGGCGGTGAAGCACCTCGTCGCGCTCGACGAGTTCGTGAACCTCATCATCCCGCGCGGCGGCCGCGGCCTGATCGAGGCGGTCGTGGCCAGCGCCCGCGTCCCGGTGATCAAGCACTACGACGGCATCTGCGCCCTCTACGTCGACGCCGCCGCCGACCTCGCGATGGCGGAGAGCATCGCGCTCAACGCCAAGTGCCAGCGCCCCGGCGTGTGCAACGCCATCGAGACGCTCCTCGTGCACCGCGCCGTGGCCGATAAATTTCTCACGGCTGCCGGCCGCGCGCTGCTCGAGCGCGGCGTGCAATTGCGCGTCGACGCCGCGGCCCGCGCCGCGCTCGGCCCAACGCTCAACTCTCAACACTCCACTCTCATCTCGACGGCGACCGCCGCCGACTTCCGCACCGAGTTCCTCGACCTGATCCTCGCGGTGAAGGTCGTCGACGACCTCGATGCCGCCATCGCCCACATCGAGGCGCACGGCTCGCACCACAGCGACGCGATCGTCACGGCCGATGCCGCGGCGGCGGAGCAGTTCCTCAACCGCGTCGACAGCGCCACCGTCTACTGGAACGCCAGCACGCGCTTCACCGACGGCGGCGAGTTCGGCTTCGGCGCGGAGATCGGCATCAGCACCGACCGTCTGCACGCCCGCGGCCCGATGGGCCTCGAGGAGCTGACGACCTACAAATACGTCATCCGCGGCGACGGCCAGGTCCGCTAGCGCGCCGAGACTCGGCGGCGGGGACCGGCGGCGTTTCACCTGCCGCATCGACAACGCGCCGCGCATCGGCAAATTTCGCGCCCATGTCCGCCACCGCCCTCACGTCCCGCCGCTGGACCCGCTGGGTGCTGGCGGCGTGCGTCGTCGTGGCGGCGGGAGTGGTGCTGGCGCGCCGGCCGCTCACCGGCGCGGCGATCGCCACCTCGCTGCGCATGGCGGGTGCGGGCGACGTGACCTTCGACGTCACGCGTTCGTCGCCGTGGGCGGTGGAGCTGGCGAACCTCGGCTTCCGCCTGCGCGCGCAGCGCTTCGACGCCAAGCGCGTGACGCTCGCGCGCGCGCATTGGTGGTCGCCCTCGCTCGGGACGGTCCGCGTCGAGGGCGCGCGGGTGCCCGTGACGCTCGACGGCTCGGACACGAATCCCTGGCAATGGGCGACGTATGCCGGCGACCCGGACGCGAGGCCGGCGGCGGCCCTGGCGTTGCCGGTGGAGGAGGTGAGCGTCGACGGCGTGCTCGTGGTGCATGCGGCGGGGCAGGCGGAGCAGGACGTGCGCGTGCAGTTCGCCGCGCAGCAGGCGGGCGGCGCGCGCTGGACGGGCCGCGTGCAGGCGACCGCCCCGGGTTTCGCGGCGCAGCTCGAGGGCGAGTTCGACCCCGGGAAAGGCGCGCTGCAGTTCCGCGCCACCGAGGCGGAGCTCGACCTGGCGCGCTGGCAGGGCTTCATCAGCCAGATGGTCGTGCTGCCCGGCGGCAAGTGGGAGCTCGCGGGCAAGCTGCGCGGCCACGCCACCGGCGGCTACGGCGACGGCAAACTCACGCTCGCCGGCGACGTCGAGCTGAGCGAAGGCCGCTTCGTCTTCCCGCAGCGCAACGTCACGGCGGACGGCGTCACGGCGAAGTTCCGGTTTCGCGATCTCGAACGGTTCGTCTCCGAGCCCGGCGAGGTGCGGGTCGCGGCACTCACGGCGGGCGAGATCAAGGCGACGAACCTCGAGCTGCAGCTCGCCTTTGACACGGTCGAGCACGTCACGGTTTCGCGGGCGACGCTCGAGGCGTTCGGCGGCCGCCTCGCGGCGGAGCCGTTCCAGGTTTTCCCGCGCCAGAACGAGCTCGAGGCGGTGCTGCTGGTCGACGGGCTGGGGGTCGAACAGTTGCTGGCCCTGGCCCAGGACGTGCCCGCGCAGGCGACGGGGCGCGTCGACGGCCGCCTGCCGCTGCGGATCGACAGCGCCGGCATCCGGCTCGGCACGGGCTGGCTGCAGCTGAAACGGGGCGTCTACGCGGAGGTGCAGTTCAACGCCAACGGCCTGCTCACGCGCGGGGTGGCGCCGGGCAGCGCGCAATACGCGGTGATGAAGAAGATCGAGGCCGGCCTGCTGCGGTTGAAGCTGGCCGAGCTGCGGCTCGACGTCCGGCCGCCGAACGCGCCCCCGGGGCGCTCGGCCACGATCCACCTGGCGGGCGAGCCGGTCGACCCCGAGGTCAAGGCGCCGGTCACGCTCGACCTGAACGTCAACGGCCCGCTCGAGAGCCTGCTCAACCTCGGCCTGAACGGCCGCCTCAACCTGGGGGGCAAGTAGGCGCGCCCGGGGAACCGCGCGCGGCGCCGGGGGACTAAGGCGGGACGAACCGATGAAATATTCCGGCGTGACGCCGCGTCGAATAACCCAACCCTCCCGCTCATGAAACGTCCCCTGTTCCTCGCGGCCGCAGCCGTCCCGCTCCTGCTCGGCGGGTGTCTCAGCGTCCGCACCGAACCGATCGAGGTGAAGCCGATCCACATCACCGTCGACGTCAACGTGAAGGTCGAGCGCGCGCTGGAGGATTTCTTCGGCGGCCTCGACGCCAAGTCCGCCACCACCACTCACGAGGAGAAAAAACCATGATCGCCCGCATTCTTGCCGCCTGCCTCGCGCTCTGCGCGCTCACGCTCACCGTCTCCGCCGCGGAGTCTGCGGCCGCCATCCGCCAGCGCATGGAGCAGCGCCTCCCGCAGCTCGACGACCTCAAGGCCCGGGGGGCGATCGGCGAGAACAACCGCGGCTTCGTCGAGGTCCGCGCCGCCGCCGGCAACGCCGCGGCGCTCGTCGCCGACGAGAACCGCGACCGCGAGGCCGTCTACGCGCTCATCGCCCAGCAGACCGGCGCGACCGCCGAGTCCGTCGGCCGCGCCCGGGCCAAGCAGATCGCCGCGAACGCCCGCAGCGGTGTCTGGGTGCAGGACGAGGGCGGCGCGTGGAAGAAGAAATGACGCGCGGCGCCACGGCGCCCGCGGCGGACCGGCGGTGACCGCGCTTGGGGCGCGGTGCGGGTCCGACAAAGCAAAAGGCCGGCTGACGCCGGCCTTTCCTTTTTCGGGGTCGGCCTCAGCGGCGCGGGACGACCGGCACGCGGAATTTCATCATCGGTTTGACCGAGTCCGGCACGCTAACCGCCGCGCCGTTGATCTCCATGCGAATGCGATCGGGGTGCTCGGCGATGATGATGAGGTCGCGCGAGTAGTTGAAGCTGCGGGTCTCGCCGCGGTTCATGGCGTATTTGCCGTCGAGAAAGACCACGCTGTTGTCCTCGTAGGCGACCTTCACGCGCGTCGGCTCCGTGACGATGAGGGTGAAGGTGGCCTCGTTCTGGGACATCGGCTCGAGCGTGCCGCGGGCGGGGGCGTTCTCCGCGGCCGTCTGCTTCGGCGCGGTCGGGCGCGGCTCGGTGCGGCTGGAGAGGACGTTGATGAGCAGCACGACCACGACGACGAGGACGAGCGCGCCGCCGCCGAAGAGGGCGTATTTGAGCATCACCGGGTCGAGGCCGTTGCCGCCGCCGCTGCTGCGGGGCGCCGGCTCGCTGCTCTCGCCGCCGATCTCGACGCGGCCGTAGTTCTCGCGCGTCTCGCGCCGCGGGGCGCGGCCCTGGTCGGCCATCAGCGTGTCGAACTCCGCCACGACGCGGGCGGGATCGAACTCGAGATACTTGGCGTAGGTGCGGAGGAAGCCGCGGATGTAGAGCGGCGGCAGGTCGAAGTCGAAGGAGTTGGCCTCGAATTTCTGGAGGTAGTCGCCACGGATCTTCGTGGCTTCCGCCGCTTCGCGGATGGAGAGGCCTTTGCGTTTGCGCGCTTCCTCGAGTCGTTCGCCGAGCGTCTGCATGGGGGACTTATTTAAGGTTGGAAGTGGGTTTGAAAGCTTAAAGCCGGTCAGCGGCGGCGCCGGAGGAGGCCGGCGCGGCGCGGTGCGCTCAGGGCTCGTAGGTGTCGAGATCGACGAGGATCTCGCGCGGGCTCGAGCCGTTCTCGGGGCCGACGATGCCCTTGTCCTCCATCAGGTCCATGATGCGGGCGGCGCGGTTGTAGCCGATGCGGAGCCGGCGCTGCATCATCGAGGTGGAGGCGCGGCGCGTGGACTTGAGGACGTCGAAGGCCTGGCGGAACAGGTCCTCGTCGTCGCCCATGTCTCCTTCGCCCTCGCCGCCGTCGCCGTCCTCGTCTTCCTCGCGGGCGGCGCGGTCGATCTGCTGCTGGACGGCCTGGGCGTATTGCGGCGGACCGTTCTTCTTGAGGAACTCGACGATCTCGGCCACCTCCTCGTCGCCCACGAAGGCGCCCTGCGCGCGCACGATGCGCGAGGTGCCGGGCGGGGTGAAGAGCATGTCGCCGCGGCCGATGAGCGTCTCGGCGCCCTTGCCGTCGAGGATGGTGCGGGAGTCGACCTGCGAGGCCACCTGGAAGGCGATGCGCGAGGAGGTTGGCCTTGATCACGCCGGTGATGACGTTCACCGACGGGCGCTGCGTGGCGATGATGAGGTGGATGCCGGCGGCGCGCGCGAGCTGGGCGAGGCGGGCGATGCTCGTCTCGATCTCGGCCGGCGCGATCATCATGAGGTCGGCGAGCTCGTCCACGATGGCGACGATGTAGGGCAGGCGGTCCGGGATCTCGATGTCGTCGGGGGCGACGCCGGCGAGCTCGGCCTGCTGCTCGGGCGGCGGCTCCACGGGCTTGTCCTTCTTGCGGTTGTTGAAGCCGGAGATGTTGCGGACGTTGACCTTGGCGAAAATCTGGTAGCGCTGCTCCATCTCGCCCAGCAGCCACTTGAGCGCGGCCGGCACCTTCTTCGGCTCGGTGACGACCGGGATGAGCATGTGCGGGAGGGAGTTGAACACCTTCAGTTCAACCACCTTCGGGTCGACCATGATGAGGCGGACGTCCTTCGGGCTCTTCGAGTAGAGGATCGAGGCGACGATGGAGTTGATACAGACCGATTTGCCGGAGCCGGTCGCGCCGGCGATGAGCAGGTGCGGCATCTTCGTCAGGTCGGAGACGAGCGGCTTGCCGGAGACGTCTTTGCCGAGGGCGATGGGCAGCTCGGCCTTGGCGTGCGCCCAGTCCTCGCTCTCGAGGATCTCGCGCATGCCGACGGGCGTGGGCTTCTGGTTCGGGACTTCGACGCCGACGGCGGCCTTGCCCGGGATCGGCGCGAGTATGCGCACCGACTGGGCGCGCATGCCGAGCGCGATGTTCTTGTCGAGGCCGGAGATTTTTTCGACGCGCACGCCCGGCGCGGGCACGACCTCGTAGCGCGTGATGACGGGGCCGACGTGGATCTCGCCGAGCGAGACCTCGACGCCGAATTCGCCGAGGATGCGGAGGAGGTTCTCCGCGTTCTGCCGGTGCTCCTCGACGGAGTTGGCGGCGTCGAGCTTCACCTGCTCCTTCAGGAGCGTGAGCGGGGGGAATTCGTAGTTCTTGTCGTCGGTCTGCGGGAGGACGACCTTGGCCTTCTTCGTCTCCTCCGGCTTGACGATGTTGAGCTCGATCTTGCCGGCGGCGGCGACGGCGAGCTCCTTGGGGTCGGTCGCGGTGGGGGCGGGTTTGGCCGGCTTGGCGGGGAGCGCGGGCTTGGCCGGCGGCTCGGCCTCCGTCACCGGGGCGCGCGAGCCGGGCTTGGGCGCCTCGGCGAGCGGGTCCTCGGATTTCGGCACGATGGCCTTCTTCGACGGCGCGAGCGGCTGCGGGGCGGGGCCCGGGCGCGCGGGCGCGGCGGGCGCCGCGGCGGCGGCGACGGCCGCGGCCTTCTGCTTCGCGAGCTCCTCCTTCTGCTTCCGGCGTTCCTCCACCAGGGCGGCGGCGAGCGCGGCGCGCTTCTTGCGCCACTCCTGGAAATTGTTGAGCAGCTTCTCGAACTCCGCGCCGATGTCGCGTGTGAAGATGAACACCATGCTCGTCACGTAGATGGCCGTGAGCAGGAAGAACGAACCGAACCCGCCGAAGGTGGACTCGAAGAAGCCGTCGTAGAGCGCCTTGCCGGTCCAGCCGCCCGGGCCGGACGGATAGACTTGGCGGTTCATGAACGCCAGGCCCTGCATCGCCAGCAGCGGCGCGCCGGAGGCGAAGGAGAAGAACATCGCGATCAGCCGCGTGCCGGTGAGGTGGCGCGAGCTGCGCAGGTAGGTGAAGGCCAGCCAGAGCAGGAACACCGGGATCAGCCACGCCGCGCCGCCGAGGAACTTGAAGCTGAAGACGGAGAGCACCACGCCGACGTCGCCCACGGGGTTCTTGTCCGCGGGCTGGATCGGGATCTGCTGGATCCGGCCGTTGATGACCTCGCTGCGGCCGCCCGCCTGATCGAGGTAGTTCTGGCTCGGGGCGAAGAACGCCATCGCGACGAGCACGAGGATGCCGAGGATGGCGCACAGCACGAAACCACCCCAGTTCGGGCGATGGCGCGGCGCCTCAAACGACGGGTTGCTGTCCTTGGGATTTGTGCTCGCAGCTTTGGCCATTTCGTTGCCTTTAGAGACGTGTAGCGCGCACGAGGGTCAATGTAAATTCCCCGTTCCGCGCGCAGCGCGCCACCCTCCCTCAACGACGATGTCCTTCCTCCGTTTCGAACCGATCTTCCAAGAACGCGTGTGGGGCGGCCGCGCCCTCGCCGACTGGCTGGGCCGCGCGCTGCCGGCCGGCCGGCCCATCGGCGAGAGCTGGGAGATCGTGGACCGCCCGGAGGCGAACTCCGTCGTGCGCGGCGGGGAGTTCGACGGCAAGACGCTGCGCGAGGTCATCGAGGCCGCCGCCGGCCGCGTGATGGGCCCGGAGTGGGAGCGCACACGCGTCTTCCCGATCCTGGTCAAGTGGCTCGACTGCCGCGAGCGGCTCAGCCTGCAGGTGCACCCGCCGGCCTCGATCGCGCTCTCGCTCGGCGGCGAGCCCAAGACGGAAAACTGGTTCGTCGCGCGCGCCGAGCCCGGCGCGGCCGTGCTCGCGGGCCTGGTCGACGGCGTCGATGCGGACCAGTTCCGCGCCGCACTCGCGGACCACACCGCGGAAAAGCTCCTCCGGCGCCACGAGACGCGCGCGGGCGACTCGATCCTCATCCCCAGCGGCGTCATGCACGCGATCGACGCCGGCAACGTCATCCTCGAGATCCAGCAGAACTCCGACACCACCTACCGCGTCTACGACTGGGGCCGCCTCGGCCTCGACGGCAAGCCGCGCCAGATGCACGTCGAGCAGTCGCTGGCCTGCCTCACGGCCAACCGTGCCCCGGCGCCGCGCCTGCTCCGCGCGGACGAGCCCGGCGACGTGCTGGCGGATGGCGCGGAGTTCCGCCTCCGCCGCGTCCGCCTCGCGCGCGGCGCGCGCCTCGAGCTCGCCGGGGGCGAGCAACCGCGCCTCCTCTCGGTGGTCGAGGGGCGCCTGGCCGCCGGCGACGACGCCGTCGGACGCGGCGAGAACGTCCTGTTGCCCTTCGCGACGGCCTTCGCCTTCACCGCCGCCGAGGACACGGTGGCGCTGATCACCGAGAACTTCGCCCGCACCTGACCGCCGGCGCCGGGCCGCGCCGCACTTGAAAAGCGCCGCGGCTGTGCCTACTTTCCGCCGTTCCGCATGAGCGAAACCAGCCCAACCGAGACTCCGACCCCTCCTCCGCCCGCGACCGAGCCGGCGGCGACGAAGCCCGCCGACGCCGCCAAGCCCGCGCCGTCCGCCGACGAGCTGCTGGCCGCCGCGCGCGCCGAAGCCGCGGCCGCGCAGGAACGTTACCTGCGCTGCGTCGCGGACCTGGAGAATTTCCGCAAGCGCACCGTCCGCGAAAAGGACGAGTTGCGGCAGTTCGCCGCCGCCAGCGTGGTCGAGGACCTCATCCCGATCCTCGACAACCTCGGCCTCGGCCTCGCCGCGGCGAAGCAGCAGAGCGGCGACGCGAAGTCGATCGTCGACGGCGTCGGCATGGTGCTGGAGCAGTTCAAGGGCGCGCTTGGCCGCCACGGGTTGAAGGAGATCAACCCCGTCGGCGCGGCTTTCGATCCGCACCAGCACGAGTGCATCGCACACCAGCCGGACGCGAAGGTCGCCGAGGAGAAGGTCATCGCCGTGGTGCGGCTCGGATACGCGCTGAACGGCCGCCTGCTGCGGCCCGCCTCGGTGATCGTGTCCAGCGGCCCCGCCCAGCCCGAGACGAAGGCCTGACCATGGCGTCCACGAAGAAGGAAGACTATTACGAGCTGCTCGGCGTCGCGAAGGGCGCCTCGGAGGAGGAGCTGAAGAAGGCCTACCGCAAGAAGGCCGTGCAGTATCACCCGGACAAGAACCCGGGCAACAAGGAGGCGGAGGAGATGTTCAAGAAGGTCTCCGAGGCCTACGAGGTGCTGAAGGACCCGCAGAAGCGCGCGGCCTACGACCAGTTCGGCCACGCCGCCTTCCAGCAGGGCGGCATGGGCGGCGGGCGCGGCGCGGGCGGTTTCCCGGGCGGCGGCGGCGGCTTCCACGATCCGTTCGACATCTTCCGCGAGGTCTTCGGCCAGGGCGGGGGAGGCGGCGGCGGCGGCATCTTCGACGATTTCTTCGGCGGCGGGGGCGGCAACGGCGCGGGCGGGGCCGCGCGCGGCTCCGACCTGCGCTACGACATCGAGATCTCGCTCGAGGAGGCCGCGCACGGGGTGGAGAAGGAGATTTCCTTCCGCCGCCTCGGCACCTGCGCGCACTGCGACGGCAGCGGCGCCGAGCCCGGCTCGAAGCGCACGACCTGCCCGACCTGCCGCGGGGCGGGGCAGGTGACGACGTCGCGCGGATTCTTCCATGTCCGCCAGGTGTGCCCGACCTGCCACGGCAGCGGCGCGCGCTTCGAGCGCGTCTGCGCCAAGTGCGACGGCGAGGGCCGCGTGCAGGAGACGACGAAGATCAACGTCCGCATCCCGCCCGGCGTCGACACCGGCTCGAAGCTCCGCTCCGGCGGCAACGGCGAGGCCGGGGTGATGGGCGGCTCGCCCGGCGACCTCTACATCGTCGTGCACGTGAAGGAGCACGAGATCTTCGAGCGGCAGGGCGACGACCTGTTCACGGAGATCCCGATCAAGTTCACCATCGCCACCCTCGGCGGCTCGATCGAGGTGCCGACGCTGCAGGGCAAGGCCACCTTGAAGATCCCCGCCGGCACGCAGTCGGCCACGACCTTCCGCCTGAAGGGCCGCGGCATGCCGCACCTGCGCGGCGGCGCGCACGGCGACCAGCTCATCCGCGTGCACGTCGAGGTGCCCACCGCGCTCAACAGCGAGCAGCGGAAGAAGCTCGAGGACTTCGCCCAGGCCTGTGGGGACGCCGACCAGCCGGTGGCCAAGAGCTTTTTCGACAAGGCGAAGAAGTTTTTCTGACGCGCCCGCGTCCACGTGCCGATGTTCAAGCCGCACCCCTCCGGTGCGGCTTTTTTGTCGCCGGGCAGATTTTTCCGAAGCGGCGGCAAAGATTGCCGGACCGGGCGAGGGCAGGGGAGGCGGCCCGGCGCCGCCCGGACGGTCGAATTTTTTAATTCGTTGGCGGGCGCCAGCTAATGGGGCGCCCAAAATCGTTGGCACCGCCGTTGCTTTTTGCGAGGCCGGATGAACATCGGTCTCTACCAAAGCGCCTCTTCCATGTCGGCCCTCGAACGCTGGCAGGACGCGACGTCGCAGAACATCACCTCTGCGCAGACGACCGGTTACCGCAAGCGCACCGTCCAGTTCTCCACCGACATCGCGGGCAAGTGGAACATCCGCCCCGACGCCAAGAACGCCGGCCCGGAGAACGAGCACGCGGTGCTCTTCACCCACGTCACCACCGGCATCAACTTCATGACCGGCGAGACGCAGCCCACCCGGCGCGAGCTCGACGTCGCGATCCAGGGCGACGGCTTCTTCGAGATGGACGGTCCCGGCGGCCAGAAGCTCTACACGCGCAGCGGCGAGTTCCGCATGACGCCCGAGCGCACGCTCGTCGGCGCCGGCGGCCTCCCGGTGCTCACCGAGGGCGGCAACCAGATCACCATGCTGCCGGGCGGCGGCTCGATCACCATCAACCGCGACGGCACCATCTTCCAGGGCAGCACCGCCCTCGGCAAACTCTCGGTCCAGAAGTTCTCCAACCCCGGCGCGCTCATCCCGACCGCCGGCGGCATGTTCGTCGCCGGCGCGACCGCCGGCAAGGAGGCCGTGGCCGAGCCCGAGCTGATGCAGGGCTACCTCGAGCAGAGCAACGTCCAGCCGCTGCGCGAGATGGTCGACCTCGTCCTCATCTCCCGCGCCTACGAGGCGAACCAGAAGATCATCACCACCGCCGACCAGCAGATGGAGAAGACCCTCCAGGCCCTCGGCTGATCCCCGCTGCGACCCCGCCGCCATGAATTCCCCATATAGACAACCGCTATCACGACTGCATGGCCGCGCCCGGTGTGGGGCCGGGCCGGCCCCAGTCGTGATGCGGATGGTTTTCCAACCCCGCCGCGCATGAACCTCTCGCTCTACTCGGCCGCCACCGGCATGGAGGCGCAGCAGCTCAACCTCAACACGATCGCGAACAACCTCGCGAACGTGAACACCCCGGGCTTCAAGCGCAGCAAGATCGAGTTCCAGGACCTCCTCTACCAGAAGCCGCGCGCCTCGGGCTCCGATTCCGGCGGCGGCAACCTCGTCCCCACCGGCATCGAGGTCGGCAACGGCTCGCGCGTCGCCGCGACCTCCAAGGTCTTCACCCAGGGCCAGCTCACCAACACCGGCGAGAAGCTCGACATCGCGATCCAGGGCGACGGCTTCTTCGAGGTCCAGCGCCCCGACGGCACCATCGGCTACACCCGCGACGGCTCGTTCAAGCTCAACGCCCAGGGCCAGGTCGTCACCATCGACGGCATGCCGGTGCTCAGCGGCATGCAGACGATCCCCGCCGGCGCCAACGTCACCGTGTCCGAGGACGGCCAGGTGACCGTGCAGTCCGCCTCCGGCACCACGAACTTCCGCCTCACGCTCACGCGCTTCGCCAATCCCGCCGGCCTCCGCTCCATGGGCGGCAACCTCTACGAGGAAACCGGCGCCTCCGGCACGCCCGAGACCGGCAACCCCGGCGAGAACGGCTTCGGCCGCACCGTGCAGGGCTACATCGAGGCCTCGAACGTGAACATCGTCGAGGAGATGGTCGCGCTCATCGTCGCCCAGCGCGCCTACGAGATCAATTCCAAGTCCGTGCAGTCGTCCGACGAGATGCTGCAGAACGTGGCCAACATGAAGCGCTGACCGCCATGCGTCACCTCGCCGCCGTCCTCTCGCTCCTCCTCGCCGTCGCGCTCCGCGCCGAGGCTCCCGCCGACGCCCCCGTCGCCGCGCCGCTCGCCCAGGAAGCCTTCGCCGCCCTGCTCACGCGCGATCTCGTCACCCATTTCAACCTCGAGGGCGACCTCCAGCTCGAGTTCCTCCGCCCCTGGACCCCGCCCGAGCGCGTCGCCCGCGATTGGCAGGTGCAGATCACCGAGTATCCCTCCGTCGCCGCCTCCGCCCTGCTGCTGCGCTGCCGCATCCTCGCCGACGGCCAGCCCCTCGGCGAGACCACGCTCACGCTCCGCGCCGCGCTCTGGCGCGACGCCTGGGTCGCCCGCCAGCCGCTCACCACCAACACGCCCTTCGACGCCTCCCAGCTCGAAACCCGCCGCGTCGACCTGCTCCGCGAGCGCGACGCGCTGCCGGCCGCGGTCGGCGACCGCTCCTTCAATTTCGTCCGCGGCGTCCAGGCCGGCCGCCTCCTCACCTGGCGCGACATCGCCCGCCGCCCCCTCGTCAAGAAGGGCGAGATGGTCGAGGTCTCGGCCGCCGACGGCATGCTCGTCGTCACGATGAAGGCCCTCGCCATGCAGAACGGCGCCCAAGGCGAGGTCGTGACCGTCCGCAATCTCGATTCGAAGAAAGATTTCTCCGCGTTCGTCATCGATGAAAACCGCGTCCAAGTCCGCTTCTGAGCTCCGCGCCGCCGGCCCGTCCGGACTCGGCGCCGCCGCCCTGATCGCGCTCCTCGCGTTCGGCAGCGCCGGCGCGGACGCGGCCTCGCTCTGGACGGCCGAGGCGGGCAATCGCGGCATGTTCGCCGACCGCAAGGCCTCCCGCTCCGGCGACATCCTCACCATCGTCGTGATCGAGAGCGTCGCCGCCACCAACACGCAGAGCAAGTCCTCCACCCGCAAGTCCGCCATCGAGGACGCCGTCAGCCAGTTCATGTTCTCCGTCGCCGCCAGCAAGCTCGGCACCCACAACGGCGAGCTCCCCGCCACCAACATCACCGGCAAGGGCGACTACTCCGGCGGCGGCCAGACGGTGAACAACCAGTCGCTCAGCAGCCGCGCCGCCGTGCTCGTCACCGACGTCATGCCCAACGGCAACCTCGTGATCGAGGGCGTGCGCGTCGTCACCTTCTCCGGCGAGACCCAATACGTCGTCCTCCACGGCCTCGTGCGCCCGGACGACATCGCCGCCGACAACACCGTCTTCTCCTCCAACATCGCCGACGCCCGCGTCGAGTTCGTCACCGAAGGCGCGCTCACCGACGCCCAGAAGCGCGGCTGGCTCTCCAAGCTCTACGAAAAACTCCGCCCGTTCTGACGCGATGTAAACTGCCCTTTCGGTCCACCGAGGATCACGGATGAACACAGCACGACGCACCTTTCCCTCCCTCTTCCGCCGCGCGGCTGGCTGCGCCCTGGCGGTCTTCGTCGTCGCCACCGTCTCCCACGCCGCGCGCGTCAAGGACCTCACCCTCGTCGAGGGCGGCCGCGACAACCAGCTCGTCGGCTACGGCCTCGTCGTCGGCCTCGCCGGCGAGGGCGACTCCAACGCCCTCTCCACCCTCCGCGCCGTCTCGAACACCCTGCAGCGCTACGGCCTCTCGGTCGCGGCGACCGACATCAAGTCGAAGAACATCGCCGCGGTCATGATCACCGCCGACATCGCCGCCTTCATGAAGCCCGGCGCGCGCATCGACGTGACGGTCTCCTCCATGGGCGACGCCAAGACCCTCCAGGGCGGCGTCCTCCTCCAGGCGCCCCTCATCGGCGCCGACGGCCGCGTCTACGCTGTCGCCCAGGGCCCGGTCGCCATCGGCGGCTTCTTCGGCGGCGCGGGCGGCGCGGGCGGCGCCACCGTGCAGAAGAACCACCCGACGGTCGGCACGATCTCCAACGGCGCCATCGTCGAGCGCGAGATTCCCGCCCAGTTCGTGCAGGATCAGAAGCTGCGCCTCCTGCTCCACAACCCCGATTTCACCTCCGCCGCGCGCATGGCCGACGCCATCAACGCCCGCTGGCCCGAGTCGCGCGCCATCGCCACCGACGCCGCCACCGTGCAGATCGGCATCCCCGCCGAGTATCGCAGCCGCGACGTCGCCTTCCTCGCCGACCTCGGCACGATCGAGGTCCAGCCCGACACGCTCGCGCGCATCGTCATCAACGAGCGCACCGGCACCATCGTCGCCACCTCCACCGTCCGCATCTCCCACGTCGCCATCGCGCACGGCGCGCTCACCATCACCGTCACGAACAACCAGGGCGTCTCGCAGCCTGGCGCGTTCAGCGGCGGCACGACCCAGACCGTGCAGAGCACGCAGACCGCCGTGAACGAGACCAAGGGCGGCTTCACCGTCCTCAACGAGCCGCCCACCGTCGAGCGCCTCGCCGCCGCGCTGAACTCCCTCGGCGTCTCCACCCGCGACATGATGGCCATCTTCCAATCGCTCAAGCGCTCCGGCGCCCTCCAGGCCGAACTCGTGATCAACTGAGCCATGAACGTCGCCTCCGTCACCTCCCATCCCTCCGCCGCCCAGGTCGCCAGCCTGATGTCGAGCCCGGGCAAGCTGCAGAGCCTCCCCCAGAGCGAGCAGGTCAAGGCCGTCGCCGGCCAGTTCGAGGCCATCCTCCTCCGCCAGTTCCTCCAGGAAAGCGTCGGCAGCATCATGGGCGGCAAGGACGGCGGCGCCTCCGGCAACGTCTACGGCTACCTCCTCACCGACGTCCTCTCCAACCAGCTTTCGTCCGCGGGCGGCCTCGGCCTCGGCCGCGCCCTCGAACACCAACTCACCCCCCGTTCCGCGTCGGCCGCCTCCGACCCGGCCTCCTGAGCCATGAATTCCGAGTGGAAAATCGTCGCGGACGCCCTCCGCCAGGAAATCGCCGACTACGGCGGCCTCCTGCACCTCTTCGAGGAGCAGCAACGCTACCTCTTCGCCCGCAACCCCGACGCCGTCCTCCGCCTCAGCGGCGAGATCGAGACGCAGGTCCGCCAGCTCCACGAGGCCCGCCGCAACCGCGAGGCCTTCGTCGCCGCCTTCGCCATCGAGAACAACGAGCTGCCCACCGCCACCCTCCGCGCCCTCCTCCCGCACTTCGCCCTCGACGTCCGCCCGCTCCTCGAGGCGCTGATCTCCGAGATCAACGTCCTCATCCACCGCGTCCGCCGCGTCTCCCGCCACAACCACTCCCTGCTCGCCCGCACCGTCGAGGCGCAGCAGGAGCTGCTCCGCCAGCTCCGCCCCGACGCCTTCACCCAGACCTACGCGCCCACCGGCCGCGTCTCCCTCAGCGGCGTCCGCCCCGAACCGGCCTTCAAGGTCGCGGGCTGACCAATCCTCGATCCCTCGCGCACATGTCCGGCCTGTTTTCCACCCTCGGTTCCTCGGTCAAGGCGCTCAACGCGCACAGCCGCGCCATTGAGGTCGCCGGCAAGAACCTCGCGAACGTCAACAACACCTCCTACGCGCGCCAGCGCGTGATCTACGGCGATCGCGGCACGGTCGTCACCGCCGACGGCGCGCAGAGCCTCGGCCTCGAGGCCCTCTCCGTGCAGCAGCTCCGCGACTCGCTGCTCGACCGCCAGGTGATGCGCGAGACCGCGCTCAAGGCCGGGTTCGAGGCCGAGCAGGACATCCTCGGCCGCGCCCAGGCCGGCCTCGGCCAGAGCATCGACCGCTCCGCCTCCGCCACCGCCGCCGGCTCCAACGCCTCCACCGGCGGCCTCGCCGCCGCCCTCGACGATTTCTTCAGCGCCTTCCAGAGCGTCGCCTCCAGCCCGACCGACATCGGCGAGCGCCAGACCCTCCTGCAAAAGGCCGCCATCCTCACCGACCGCTTCCAGCAGACCGACGCGCGCCTCGCCCAGGTCCAGTCCGACGTCGACACCTCGATCGCCACCGACGTCGACGACGTCAACCGCCTGCTCACCACCATCGCCGACCTCAACGCCCAGATCGGCCGCATCGAAGTCGGCGCCCCCGGCACCGCCATCGACCTGCGCGACCAGCGCCAGGCCAAGCTCGAGGAACTCGCCACCAAGCTGCCCGTCGAGGTCCGCAACAGCACCGACGGCCAGATCCAGGTCGTGATGAAGGACGCCGCGAATACCGACGTCGTCCTCGTCGACAAGGCCGACGTGCTCGGCGCCGTGGCGTTCAACGGCACCGACATCACCGGCGGCGCCGCGGCCACCCCGCTCGCCTTCTCCTCCGGCCGGATCTACGGCGAGCTCAACGCCCGCAACGGCGCCGTGCAGGACCTGCGCGACAGCCTCGACGCGATGGCGCAGCAGCTCGTCACCTCCGTCAACGCCGCCTACAACCCGAGTGCGATCCCCGGCGGCGACTTCTTCGCCGCCGCGGGCACGACCGCCGGCACGATCGCCGTTGCGTCGGGCCTCACCGCCAGCAACCTCCGCGCCGGCACCGGCGCCGCGGGCGACAACTCCATCGCCCTCGCCGTCGCCGCCCTCGCCAGCCAGCAGTTCTCCACCGGCAGCGGCGATGCCATCGATGGCACGCTCGGCCAGTTCTTCTCCCGCTCCGTCTCCAACCTCGGCCAGGCCCTCGCCAGCGCCAACTCCCGCGTCGAGGACCAGACCAACATCTCCAACCTCGTGAAGTCGCAGCGCGACAGCGTCAGCGGCGTCTCCCTCGACGAGGAGATGGCCGACCTCGTGCGCTTCCAGCGCGCGTTCCAGGCCTCCTCGCGCGTCTTCTCCGTCGTCGACGAGCTGCTCGACACCGTCGTCAACCGCCTCGGCAACTAACCCGGCTGACTCCCCGCCATGCGCATCGCCTCCAGCACCGTCTCCGACAACATCGTCCGCCAGATCCAGAACCTCGGATCGCAGCAGGCGCGGTTGCAGTCGCAGGTCGCGACCGGCCAGCGCATCACCAACCCCGAGGACGATCCCGCCGCGGTCAGCCGCGTCATCAACCTCGAGAGCGAGCGCCGCTCCATCGAGCAGTTCCAGCGCAACGCCGAACGCGCCCTCGAAGTCAGCCAGGCGTCCTACTCCGGCCTGCAGCAGATCAAGAAACTCTCCGACCGTGCCACCGAGATCGGCACCCTCGGCGCCGGCGCCATCTCGCCCGAGTCGCTCAACGCCTACGCCTCCGAGATCAACCAGCTGATCGAGCAGGCCGTCCAGCTCGGCAACACCAAGTTTCGCAACGACTACATCTACGCCGGCACCGCCGTCGACACCGCGCCGTTCGTCGCCACCCGCGACGCCAGCGGCGACGTCACCGCCGTCGCCTACGCCGGCAACACCACCCAGTCCCAGGTCGCGCTCTCCGAGTCCTCGAGCGTCGCGCCCGGCACCGCCGGCGCCACCAACACCGGCCTCGGCGACTTCATCAACCACCTGGTCTCGCTGCGCGACGCGCTGCGCGCCGGCGACGCCAGCGCCGTCCAGTCCACCCAGACGAACCTGCTCGCCAGCGAGGACGTGCTCGTCAACGCGCTCTCCGAGCACGGCGCCGTGCAGATGCGCATCGAGGTCAACCAGACCCAGCAGAAGGAGCGCGCCGACAATCTCGAGAAACTCGTCTCCGCCGAAGCCGACGGCGACCTGCCGTCCGCCATCGTCAAACTCAACCAGACGCAGGTGGCGTATCAGGCCGCGCTCCAGTCCGCGTCGAACATCATGCGCCTCTCGCTCCTCGATTATCTCAAGTAAACCGTCCGCCCTCCCGCCCCCATGAAAGTCCTCCTCGAAACGCCCGCCGCCGAATTCGACCAGCCGCTCGCCAACCGCTTCACCCTCCCCCAGGGCATCATCGGTTTCCGCGACTACACCCAGGCCGAGCTCCTTTACCAGCCCGACCACCTGCCGTTCCTCTGGATGAAGCTCAGCAACGGCACCGACTCCGTCCACTTCGTCGTCATCGAGCCCGCCGGCCTCATCGCCGACTACGTGCCCGAGGTCTTCGACGACGACGCCGCCCAGCTCGAGCTCCGCGACAGCTCCGAGGCGATGGTGCTCAACATCGTCACGCTCGAGCAGCAGCGCCCGCTTGAGGCGAAGGTCAACCTCATCGGCCCGATCCTCGTCAACCGCCGCACCCGCGTCGGCCGCCAGCTCGTCATCTCCAACTACTCGCGCTACTCCGCGCACCACCCGCTCGTCGAGAGCACCCCCGTCGCCACCGCCGCCACGGCCTGAGGAAACTCCCATGCTCGTCCTCTCCCGAAAAACCAACGAGGCGATCGTCATCGGCGACGGCATCGAGATCCGCATCAACCGGATCGACGGCGATGTCGTGAAGATCGGCATCATCGCCCCGCGCGAGGTCCCCATTTTCCGCAAGGAAGTGCAGACCGCCATTGCCGCGACCAACCAGGCCGCCGTCTTCAAGCCCGCGCACGGCCCCGCCGGCGCGCCCGCGCTTCCCTCGCTTCCCAAGATCAACCGGACCAAGGATGCCGGTCCCGTTCAGTCGTCCGCCATGGATGGTGGCAAACAACCCGCCCCCGCTGCGCCCGCGAAACCCGCGGTCAAGGCCAACGCGGCTTAACCCAAACCACCACCCGCCATGAGCGTCATCAACACCAACATCCAAGCCATCGCCGCCGCGCGCAACCTCAACGCCTCCCAGGAAGCCCTCGGCCGCTCCCTCACCCGCCTCTCCTCCGGCTCCAAGATCGTCAACCCGTCCGACGACGCCGCCGGCCTCGCCGTCTCCGAGAAACTCGACGCCCAGAACCGCCGCGTCAAGGCCGCCACCACCAACGTCCAGAACGCCATCTCCTACGTCCAGACGGCCGACGGCTTCATGTCCGGCATGACGAAGATCCTCTCGCGCATGTCCGAACTCGCCATCCTCGCGAAGGACGTGACCAAGAACACGACCGACATCGCCCTCTACCAGGAGGAGTTCAACGCCCTCCAGGACCAGCTCCGCGCCACCATCGGCGGCACCACCTCCGAGATCGGCGGCACCGCCGACATCGACACCCCGCTCGGCGCCTTCAACGGCATCACGCTCTTCGGCGCCAACGCCACCGGCCTCACCGTCACCATCGGCCAGGCCGTCGGCCAGGACATGACCATCCCGGAGTCCAACCTCCGCGACGGCTCCATGCTCGACATCATCGACCAGAACTCGTCCGGCGCCTACGCCCTCTCCGTCACCGACACCGACGCCATCGGCAAGATCACCTCCGCCATTCAGGACGTCGCCACCGAGCGCGCCTCGCTCGGTGCCTCCCAGTCGCGCCTCGAGCTCGCCGCCAAGACCCTCCAGGTCGAATACGAGAACCTCGGCGCCGCCATCTCGCGCATCCGCGACGTCGACGTGGCCGAGGAATCCACCCAATACGCCAAATACAGCATCCTCGTCCAATCCGGCACGGCGATGCTCGCCCAGGCCAACCAGACGCCCAAGAGCGTCCTCAGCCTCCTCCAGCAAGGTTAACGTTTTCCGCTCAGTCGTCGGCGCGAGCCCATCCCCTCGCGCGATCGCCCCCTTCGACGGGCCTGCCACTAGAACACCCGCCGTTAAAACGAGACCGCCGTCGCGTGCAACCGACGGCGGTCTTCTTTTGGCCGGGCGCGCCCTCCGCCCGCAAAAAAGCGCGGCTGGCGGCCGCGCTCGTCGGGGGCGATGCCGCCGGGCTCAGGCCCGCGGCGGCGGGGCGGGGGCTCCCCGGCTTGGGCGGCGGCGACGCGGTTGCCGGCCGCGGCTTGCTGGCAACGGGGACACACGCCGAAGAACTCCACCAGGTGCGTCAGCTCCGCATAGCCGCGCTCGCGCAGCACGCGCTCCACGCCCTCGATCGGGAAGTAGTCCACCGGCTCGGTCGCGCCGCATTCCTTGCACACGATGTGGTAGTGCTCCGGCCGCGCGGTGAGCACGAGCTCATACATGCTCGTGCCATTGTGCTGGAAGCTGCGGCGCACGATGCCGATCTTCTCGAAGGCCGCGAGACAGCGGTAGACCGTGACGAGGTCGCACGAGATCGTGCTCAGCTCGTGATGCAGCGTCTCGATCGCCACCGGGGCGGTGCGTCGCGCCAGCGCCTCGATCAGCGCGATGCGGGGCTTCGTGATGCGCATGCCGGCTTTCCGCATGCGTGCGCTCGCGTCGGCGAGCGGGGCGACCGGCTTCGGTGGGAGCACGCCGGCCAGAGGATGGTTCGATTGAGTGGCGGCAATCATGACAAAATAACCAGACGCACACTGTTAAATTTAACGCCTTTGGCGAGGGGCATTCCGTCCGATTCGTCGAAAAGTCGACGCCCTGTCCGGTTGAGCCCGACGGGCCGGCCGCGCGGCGGGTTCCCCGGTCCTGCCGGACCGCGCGCCACCCTCGCGAGGCGCTGGTTGCGAACCGCTTGGCCCTGTGCTAGCTGTCCGCCCACTCATTGATGCAAGACCTGGAATTCAGCGAAGTCGTCGAACTCATCTGCAAGGAAGACCCGCGCTTCGACCGCAAGGCCTACACCTTCATCCGCCAGGCGCTCGACCACACCGTGAAGGACCTCCGGAAGCGCGCCCCCGAGCGCGCCGGCCGCTCGCAGCACGTGACCGGTCCCGAGCTGCTCGGCGGCGTGCGCGACTTCGCCCTCGACCAGTTCGGCCCGCTGGCGAAGACCGTGCTCAACACCTGGGGCATCACGCGCTGCCGCGACATCGGCGACATCGTCTTCAATCTCATCGAATACAATGTGTTCTCGAAGACCGAGAGCGACCGCCGCGAGGACTTCGCCGACATCTACGACTTCGAGGAGGCGTTCGTGAAGCCGTTCGTGCCCGCCCGGGGCCGCAACCGCCGCGCTTCGCTCGGCGCCTCGAACTGACGCTCCCGCCCGCCGGCCGGGCCGGGCGGTTCGTCCCGCCGCGTCGCTCCGCCGCCGTCCCCTCACTCTCATGCCGCAGAAAAAGCCTCCCGTTCGCGCGACCTCGCGCTCCTTGAATCGCTCTGGCGCGAGGACATCGAGCGCTACGTCCTGCCCAACGGCCTCACCGTGCTGCTCAAGCGCGACTCCGCCGCCCCCGTCGCCTCCGTGCAGGTCTGGGTCAAGACCGGCAGCATCCACGAGGGCGCCCACCTCGGCGCCGGCCTCTCGCACTACCTCGAGCACATGCTCTTCAAGGGCACCGAGCGCCGCGCCGGCCGCGAGATCTCCGCCACCGTCCAGGCCCACGGCGGCTACATCAACGCCTACACGACCTTCGACCGCACCGTCTACTACATCGACGTCCCCGCCGAGCACACCGCCGTCGCGATCGACCTGCTCGCCGACGCCACGCTGCACTCGACCCTGCCGGCCGAGGAGGTGACCAAGGAAAAGGACGTCATCCTGCGCGAGATCGACATGTGCCTCGACGACCCCGACCAGCGGCTCGGCCAGGCGCTGTTCGAGACCGCCTACCGCACCCATCCCTACCGCCAGCCGATCATCGGGCACCGCGACGTCTTCGCCGCCAACACCCGCGACGACCTGCTCGCCTACTACCGCGAGCGCTACGTGCCCAACAACCTGGTGGTCGTCATCGTCGGCGACTTCGACGCCGCCGCCACCCGCGCCGCGATCGCGCAGCACTTCGGCGCCGTCCCGCGCCGCCGCCTCGCGCCCGTGCTCGTGCCGGACGAGACCCCGCAGCTCTCGCGCCGCGACCAGCACCTCTACGAGGACGTCCAGGTCTCCCGCGCCGGCCTCGGCTGGCAGATCCCCGGCCTCGCGCACGAGGACACGCCGGCCCTCGACCTGCTCGCCATGGTCCTCGGCAACGGCGACAGCTCCATCCTCTGGCAGGCCGTCCGCGAAAAGGCCCGCCTGGTGCACACGATCGACGCCATGACCTGGAGCCCGGGCACCAGCGGCCTGTTCTACGTCTCGTTCCTCGCCGATCCCGACAAGCGCGCCGCCGCCGAGGCCGCCGTGCGGCGCGAGATCGAGCGCGTCGCCCGGAAGGGCATCAGCCAGCGCGCCCTTGCCAAGGCGGTCCGCCAGGCCGTCACCGCCGAGGTCAACATGCGCAAGACCATGGCCGGCCAGGCGTCGCGCCTCGGCGCCGCCGAGGTCGTCGTCGGTGACGTCAACTACACCCGCCGCTACTTCGCGCGCCTGTCCGCCCTCACGCCGGCCGACCTCCAGCGCGCGCTGCGGCGCTACCTCGTCCCGGAGAAGCTCACCGTCGTTTCCTCCAATCCGAAGCCGGTCGCCGCGGCGCCGGCCCCAGTGTCCGCGCCCGCGCCCGCTTCGCTCGACTTCACGGAGATCAAGCTGCCCAACGGCGCGCGCCTGCTCCTCCAGCCGAACCGCCGCCTGCCCAACCTCCACCTGCGCCTCGCCTTCGCCGGCGGCCCGCTCTTCGAGCCGGCCGACCGCCGCGGCCTCTGCGCGCTGATGTCCACCTTGCTGGCCAAGGACACGCGGAAGCGCTCCGCCGAGCAGGTCGCCCAGGCGATCGAGGAAGTCGGCGGCACCTTCAACGATTTCTCCGGCAACAACAGCTTCGGCCTCTACGCCGAGGTGCTGCCCGGCGACGCCGCGCTCGCGCTCGGGCTGATCGCCGACGCCGCGCTGCAGCCCGCCTTCAAGCCCGCCCGCCTCGACATCGAGCGCGAAGGCGCCCTCGCCAGCCTGCGCGAGTCGATGGACGACCCCGTGGCCGTCGGCCGGAAAAAGCTGCGGGAAAAATTCTTCGGCGCCCACCCGTTCGCCGTCGAGAGCATCGGCACCGAGGCCGGCCTCCAGGCCATCGCGCCGGCCGATCTCCGCGCCCTGCACGCCCGGCTCTGCGTCGCCGGCAACGCCGTGCTCGCCGTCGCGGGCGATTTCGACCCCGCGCGGCTCGCGCCGAAGCTGAAGGCGTTCCTCGCGCGCCTGCCGCGGGGCGCCGCCGTCCGGCCCGCGCCCGCCTGGCAACCCGGCGCGGGCGAGTTCGTCGAGCCGCAGCCGCGCCAGCAGGCGGTCGTGTTCCAGGCCTTCCCCGGCCCCGGCCTGCTCGCGGCCGACTACCACGTCGGCGAGGTCGCCGAGGAATTGTTCAGCGGCATGTCCTCGAACCTCTTCGAGCGCGTGCGCGAGCAGAAGAGCCTCGCGTATTTCGTCCGCTCCAGCCGCGTCACCGGCCTGCGCGACGGCATGTTCTACTTCTACGCCGGCACCAGCCCCGAGCGGCACGGCGAGGTGCTGGCGGAGTTCGCCCTCGAGATCGCGCGCGTGCAGGACGGCGGCGTGACGGCCGAGGAGCTGCGCCGCTGCCAGACGCGGCTCAAGGCCGGCAAGCGCATGGGCCTGCAGACCAACTCGGCTCGGGCGATGCAGGCGGCGCTCAACGCCGTCTACGGCCAGCCGGTGAACGACTGGCGCGATTACGACGCGCACGTCGATGCGGTCACGCTCGGCGACCTGCGGGCGTTCGCGCGCCGCTACTTCACCGCGGCGCAGCGGACGCAGCTGGTCGTCAAGCCGTGAAAATGATCCGTCGGGAGTAAAGTTCACCCCTTGCGGGCCGGGGCGCCGGACGGCACACTCCACCGCGTATGAAGACGAAACTACCCCGCATTCTCACCGCCGCGTCCCTCGCGCTGGCGTTCACCAGCAGCGTCGCGTTCGCCGCCGACGCCAAGCCCGAGGCCAAGGCGCCAAGCAAGTCCGAGCTGAAGAAATACGACGCCAACAACGACGGCAAACTCGACGACGCCGAGCTGGCCGCGATGAAGGCGGACAAGGACGCGAAGCGCGAAGCCGACAAGAAGGCGCGCCTGGAGAAATACGACACCAACAAGGACGGAAAGATCGACCGGACCGAGGCGGAGGCCGAGAAGGCCGACAAGGAAAAGGCCAAGGCGGAAAAGGAGAAGGCCAAGGCCGAGAAGCAGGCCGCCAAGGAGGCGCAGAAGGCGGAGAAGCCGCACTGAGCGCCGCGTCCGCCGTGCCCCGCGATTTCAGCCCCGGCCCGCGCCGGGGCTTTTTGTTTTCCCGCGCGCGCGGCGCGTCACTTTTTCTCCGCCAGCCCGCCGCTCCACTTGAGCTTCGCGCGCATGACCGAGAAGTGCGAGTAGCTGCGCGGCTGCACCAGCGCGATGCGCCGCGGCGCCAGGGCGATCTCGATCGAGCCGCCGGTGACGAGCGAGTTGCGCTGGCCGTCCATGGCCACGAGCAGGCGCGCGCCCTCGGTGCGGTTGACGATGCGCAGCTTCACGCGGTCGCGGAAGATGATGGTGCGGTTGCTCAGGGTGTGCGGGCAGATCGGCGTCATCGCGATCGCCTGCGCCGCCGGGTGCATGATCGGGCCGCCGGCCGCAAGGTTGTAGGCGGTGGAGCCGGTCGGGGTAGAGAAGATGATGCCGTCGCAGTAGTAGTCGGTGACGAGCTCGTCGTCGGCGAAGACCTCCAGGCGCACGAGGCGCGAGTTGACCTCGTTCTTGATCAGCACGTCGTTCAGCGCGATGTCGTGGTGTCCCGGGCCGGCGCGGCAGTCGAGCAGGGTGCGGCGGGCGATGCGGTAGTCGCCCTTGAGGAGGGCCGGAAAATGCGCCCGCGCCTCCTCGGCCGAGTAGGTGGTGAGGAAGCCGAGGCTGCCGCGGTTGACGCCGATGATCGGCACGTTCTCGCGCATCGCGGCGCGCACGACGCCCAGCAGGGTGCCGTCGCCGCCGATGACGCAGACCGCGTCGCAGCCCTTGAAGTAGCCGCGCGGGAGCTTGCGGCCCTGGTTGAGCTCGGTGCGCTTCACCGCGGCCTTGCCGGTGATCGCCATCAGCTCCGCGCCGAGCTCGGCGGCGCCGGGACGGTCCGGGTTGACGACGAAGGCGATGCGTCGGAGAGGCTCCATGGCCCGCCACGCTAGTGCGGGTGGCGCCGGCTTGGAAACAGCAATCTCCGCGCGCGCCGCGTCGTAAGCGCCCTTAATCGGCCTTGCGCAGCCCGAGCAGATACTCGCGGTTGCCGTCCGCGCCGTGGATCGGGCACTCCCGCTCGCCGTGCCGCGAGGCGCCCGGCAGCTCGCGCAGCGCGAACTCGCGCACCTCGGCCAGCACGCGCTCCCGCACGGCGTCGTCGCGGATCACGCCCTGGCCGCGGTCGACCTCGGCCTTGCCGGCCTCGAACTGGGGCTTCACCAGCGCGACGAGCGTGCCGCCGGGACGCAGGAACGGCCAGACCGCGGGCAGCACGCTCTTCAGCGAGATGAACGACAGGTCCATCACCAGGATGTCGTAGCTCGCGCGCGGCAGCGCGCCGGGGCGAGGTGGCGGGCGTTGGTCTTCTCCAGCGACGTCACGCGCGGGTCGCGGCGGAGCTTGTCGTGCAGCTGGCCGGTGCCGACGTCGACGCAGGTGGCCGACGCCGCGCCGGCCTGCAGCGCGCAGTCGGTGAAGCCGCCGGTCGAGGCGCCGACGTCGAGCACGTGCGCGCCATGGAGGTCGATCGGGAATTGTTCGAGGTAGGCGGCCAGCTTCTCGCCGCCGCGGCTGACGAAGCGCGGCGGCTGGTCGATGGTGACCGCGAAGTCGGCGGGAAACTCCTTGCCCGGTTTGTCGAGCCGCTCGGTGCCGTGGCGCACGCGGCCGGACATGATCAACGCCTTCGCCTGCGAGCGCGACGCGCAGAGTCCGCGCGTCACGAGCAGTTCGTCGAGGCGTTGTTTGCCGGTGGCCACGGAAAGAGCGAAACCGGCGTGCCCGCGTCCGTCCACGACGAACTACGCGGGCTGGCACGCGGGGCACCAGCAGGTCGTGCGTCCGCCGACGGCGGCGTGGCGCAGCGGCGTGCTGCAGCGCGGGCAGTCGCCGCCCTTTTCCCAGCGGTGGTTGAACAGCCACGCGGCGGGCATGAACTCGTTCAGCTCCGCCGGCATCCGGCCGCCGACGCCGGCGTTGTAGCGCAGCGCGCCGCGGCAGACGGCGCGGCAGGCGCGGTGCAGGGCGCGGATCCCGGCGGGCGAGAGCGCGCCGGCGGGGCGCGACGGCGCCAGGCGCGCGCGCCAGAGGATCTCGTCGGCCATCCAGTTGCCGACGCCGGGGAAACGCTCCTGCATCAGCAGCACGGCCTTGATCGGCGCGCGGCGCCGGCGGACGAGGAAGGCGCGCACGGCCGCGACGGTGAAGGCGGGCGACAGGATCGCCGGCGCGATGCGCGTCCACCACGCCGGCGCGGTCTGGCCGCGGTGAAAGAGCACCGCGCCGAACATGCGCGGGTCGTTGAAGACCAGCTGGCGCTCGCGCTGGACGAGGACGAGGTGGTCGTGCTTCGTCGGCGCGTAGTCCGGCGCCTCGACGCGCAGCTCGCCGCTCATGCCGAGGTGCACGCCCAGCCAGGCTCCGCCGCTGAAGCGAAACAGCATCTGCTTCGCAGCCGCCTCCGAATCGAGCAGCCGCGCGCCGGCGAGCGCGCGGACCAGCGCCGCCGCGTCGGTGCCGCGGAAGACCTTCGCACGTTCGTGGACGAGCACGCGCTGCACGCGGGCGCCGTGTCCGGCGGCCCAGCGACGGCGGTAGAATTCGACTTCAGCGAGTTCCGGCATGCGCTGCACTCAACACGCGACCGGGCGCCGTGCAAGTCGGCCGGCGCGGCGGCGGCAATTTTGCGTATTACGCAAAATTGCCCGGGGCCGGCGAGCGGAGCGGAGTGCGCGGGAGACGCGGGGCCGACGCGCGGTGTGGCGGCGACGGGCGGCACCGGAGGGCGGAGCCGCCCGACACCGTCCGGTCACTGAATACCGACGAGACCCTTGACGGATTCGAGGATCTTGCGGGTGTCGTAGCCGACGCCGTCCTTGAAGACGGTCTCGGTCTTGCGCAGGTCGGAGATCGCCTTCGTCGGGTCGCCGTTCACGACCACGAGGTCGGCGGCCTTGCCGGGCTCGATGCTGCCGACGGTGGCATCGATCTTGAGCAGCTTGGCGCCGTTGCTCGTCGCGACCTGGATGGCCTCGACGGGCGTGAGGCCGGCCTCGACGAGGAGCTCGATGGCGCGCCAGTTGCCGTAGCCGGCGATGCAGCCGCCGTAGCCGGTGGGATCGGTGCCGACGACGAGGTGGCCGCCGGCGCGGAAGAACTGCGCCTCGAGCTGGAGGTTCCGGGCGAAGGCGGCGCGGAAGAGCGGGTTGTTCTGCGTCTGGATCGCCGCCCAACGCGTGAGGTAGCTCTCGCGCAGCGGCGGCGCGAGGGTGTCGAGCTCGGCCTGGCTGGCGACGCGCCGGCCGGGCGTGAAGGTCTCGAAGATCGCCAGCGTGGAGGTGAGTGCGACGTGGCGGTCGACGAGCAGCCGGATGAGGGCGTTGATCTCGGGCCCGGCGGGATCGAGTTTTTCGAGCGCCTGGTAGTTGGCGAGGGGGCTGGAGGCGTCGCCCGGTTTGCGGCCGGCGTTGAAGTCGGACATGGCCATGAAGCCGTGCTCGAGGTTGTCGATGCCGGCCTCGGCCGCCTCGCGGTAGCCGACCCGGCCGATGTGCCCGGTGACGTGCAGGCCGCGGGCGTGCGCGGCCTTGATCGCGGCCGCCATGATGTCGAGCGGGAGGTTCTGATACATCTTCAGCGAGGTGAAGCCCTCGTCGGCCCAATAGTTGGCCATGCGCTCGGCGGCGGCGGCGCTGGCGACGGCGTGGAGCTGCGTGATGCCCGTGCCCTCGCCGTCGAAATACGGCGCGGTGAGGTGGAGCTTGGGGCCGAGGGCGCGGCCGGCGTCGATGTCCTTCTTCACCTGCAGGTCGGTGTAGGGCTCCATGCTGCCGGTGGTGCGCGCGGAAGTGACGCCGGCGGCGAGGTAGAGACGCGGGAAGGAGAACTCCATTTCGTTCACGTGGAACGGGCCCTTCGTGATCGAGGAGTAGAAGAGGTGCTCGTGCACCATGACGAAGCCCGGCAGCACGGTCTTGCCGGCGAGGTCCTGGACGGCGGCGCCCGCGGGGATGGCGACGGTGCCGTCGGCGCCGAGGGCGGCGATCCGGCCGTCGCGGAGGACGAGGGTCTGGTTCTCGAGCGGCGCGTGGCCGAGGCCGTCGACGACGCGCGCGTGGGTGAGCGCGAAGACGGGCGCGCGGACGGCGATGTAGGGATCGACGAACGGATTCGTCTGTGCGAAGGCCGCGGGGGCGAACGCGAGCGCGAGGAGCGTGGAGCGGAGCAGGTTCATGGCGGGCGGAGTGGGGGAGGCGAGCCGGCCGCGGCCGGGGTGGCAAGGCTGGCCGGACGAGCGGACGAAGGGCAGGGGCGAACGAACCGGGGAATCAGGCCAGCGTCGCGACGAACGCGGCGAGGTCGGCGAAGAGCGGCACGCCGGGGCGCAGGCGCGGGGCCCACGCGGCGGCGTCGTATTTGCCGGTGCAGACGGCGGCGGAGCGGATGCCGGCGGCAAGGCCGGCGTCGAGGTCGCTCTCGCGGTCGCCGATCATCCAGCATTGCGCGGGATCGAGCGCATGCTGCGCGATCATCTCGAGGATGAAGCGCGGGGACGGCTTGCGGTAGAGCGACGGCTGGTCGGGCGCCTCGGGCGCGATGCAGATGCCGGCGAAGGGCGCGGGGCCGAGGTCGAGCAGCTCGTTCATGCGCGCGTTGCAGCGGTGGGTGTCCTCGATCGTGTGCAGGCCGCGGCCGATGCCGGACTGGTTGGTGAAGAGGAAGAGCAGGTAGCCGAGCGCGCGGGCGCGGCGGAGCGCGCCGGCCGCGCCGGGGATCAGCTCCACGCCGGCGGGATCGGCGAGGTAGTCGCGATCGAAGATGATCGTGCCGTCGCGGTCGAGGAAGAGGGCGCGCCGGCCTGCGGCCGGCGCATTTTCGATTCTCGATTCTCGATTTTCGATTTCCACGGGGGGCGGGGCCAAAGGTGTCGGACGCGCGTGCGCTACAGGAAGCGAAGCGACCGCGCCGTCGAGCGCGGTGCGGCCATTGGTCCGGAAGTCGAGAATCGAGAATCCAAAATCGAAAATTCAGGGCCGGCTGAAGCCGGCCCCGCTCATTTCTCCTCGGAGACGTGCTGGAGGATTTCCGCGGGCGTGACGGTGGCGGTGCCGAGCTTGCCGACGACGACGCCGGCGGCGGCGTTGGCGAACTGGGCGGCTTCCTCGAGCACGGCGCCGGCGGCGAGGCCGAGCGTGAGGGCGGCGATGGAGGTGTCGCCCGCACCGGAGACGTCGAAGACCTCGCGGGCGGCGGTCGGGATGACGCGGCCGGCCTTGCCGTTGTGCGAGAGCAGCATGCCGTCCTCGCTCAGCGTGATGACGAGGTGCTTCGGGCGGTATTGCTCGTAGATGCGGGCGCAGACCTCGGCGGCGGGGAAGGGCTGGTGCGGCTCGGGCTCGATGCCGGCCAGCTGGAGCGCCTCCTTGCGGTTGGGCGTCATGAGGTCGGGCTGGTGGAAGCGGAGCCGGCGGCGCGGCTTCGGGTCGATGGCGACGAGCTTGCCGTGGTCGCGGGCGAGGGCGGTGACCTTGGCGACGAGCTCGTCGGTGAGCAGGCCCTTGGCGTAGTCGGAGAGGATGACGGCGTCGCACTTGCGGATCGCCTTCTCGAAGGTCGTCTCGATCTTGCCCGAGTCGATGGCGTAGTCGTGCTGCGGGGACTCGCGGTCGAGGCGGCACAGCTGCTGGCGGCGGACAAGCACGCGGGTCTTGACGATGGTGGAGCCGCTGCCCGGGGTGGGGATGGTGGCGATGCCCTTCTGGGTGAGGATGCCGCTGAGGCGCTTGCCCGCGTCGTCCTTGCCGAAGAAGCCCGCGAGGGTGGCCTTGGCGCCGAGGGAGGCGAGGTTGAGCGCGACGTTGGCCGCCCCGCCGGCGCTGTAGGTGTCGCGGTCGATGTCCACCACCGGCACCGGGGCCTCGGGCGAGATGCGGGAGGCGTCGCCCCAGATATAATGGTCGAGCATCACGTCGCCGATGACGAGGACGTGGAGTTTGGAGATCTTCTTGAACAGGGACTTCATCGGAGGGGTTAGCGAATCTCCCAGTTGTAGGGGTGACGCGAGAGCATTTTTGCACCGGTGGCGGTGACCTGGACGACGTCCTCCCAGCGGCAGCCGCCGAGGCCCGGATAATAGAGGCCCGGCTCGACGGTGACGACGGCGCCGCGCTTCAGGATCGAGGACACCGCCCCGAGCCGGCAGCCCGGGTCGTGGACGGCGAGGCCGAGGCCGTGGCCGGTGCCGTGGATGAAGCCCGTGGCGCCGTTCGCGCCACGCTTCGTCTCGTAGCCCTCGGCGATGAAGTGATCGACGACGCCCTGGTGCACCTCGCGCCCGTCGACGCCGGCGCGAATGCGGCGGATCGCCGCCTTCTCGGCCGCGAGCACGGTTGCGACCAGACGGCGCTGCACCTCGCGCGGGCGGCCCTTGAGGTAGGTGCGGGTCATGTCGCCGTAGTAGCCGCTGGCGACGTGGCGCGGGAAGATGTCGAGGATGATGAGCTCGTGCGGGCGGAGCGGGCCGTGGCCGCGCTCGTGCGGGTCGCAGGCCTGGTCGCCGCCGGCGACGATGGTGTCGCGCGCCTCGCCGCCCTGCTCCTTGATCGCGACATCGATGAGGAAGCGCAGGCGCTCGGACGTGAGCGGGCGGCCCTGGTAGAGGAGGTGGCGGCCCTTGATCCGGGCGGCGCGGAGGACCTTTTCGGCGGTGCTGAAGCCGACGGCGCTGAGGCGGTTGCCCTCGCGGATGGCGGCGGCCTCGCGGTCGGTCTTGATCTCGCGTTCGGGGAAGAGGAGGCCGTCGGCGAACTGCAGGCGCAGGCCGGCCTGGGTGAGCTTGACGTAGAGCGCGGCGGGAAAGTCGTCGGCCACGCGGAAGCGTCGCTGGCCGAAATGGCGGGCGAGGCAGAGGATCATCTCGGCGATGCCGGCGCGCGGGCCGTATTTCCGGCGCGCGGCGTCGAGCCAGTCCTCGCGCGAGAGCACGACGTCGAAGGCGCTGGTCTTCTTCACCCGGCCGAACTCGAGCGCGCCCTGCACGGTGTATTTCTTGCGGCCGACGCCGAAGGCCACGAACGGATCGTGCACCTCGACCTGGCCGAAATAGAGCATATCGGCGCTCGCGTGAGTGTCGGAGTAGAGCAGGGGAGGCGGGAGCGGGGCCACGGTGGAACGGGGGTTGAGTTTTGAGGGGCTGTGTCTAGCCATGAAGCCGACCAAAACGCAAAAATGTTTTCCCGCCTCGTCCTTCCTGTCGCCTCCTGCCTTTTCGCGCTCGGCCTGCTCACCGCCTGCGGCGGCAAGGCCGAAGCCGACGCCGCGCCCAAGACCGTGAACGATTATTTCCCCATCAAGATCGGCGATCAGGTCGTGCAGCTGCAGATCGCGGCGCTGCCGGCCGAGCAGGAGCGCGGGCTGATGTTCCGGCAGGCGCTCGGGCGCGACGAGGGCATGCTGTTCGTCTTCACCCGCGCCCAGCCGATGGCGTTCTGGATGCGAAACACCCTCGTGCCGCTCGACATCGGCTACATCGATTCCCAGGGGGTGCTGCGCGAGATCTACCCGATGTATCCGCGCGACGAGCGCTCGGTGGCCTCGCGTTCGCGCGAGCTGCAGTTCGCCCTCGAGGTCAACCAGGGCTGGTTCCGGGAGCGCGGCGTGAAGCCCGGCGCGCAGCTCGACCTGAAGGCGGTCGCCGCGGCGCTGAAGGCGCGCGGGCTCGATCCGCACGCCGCGGGGCTCTAGGCCCGCGGCGCGGCCGGTGCGATCACTCGTCGTCCGCGGCGGGGTCCTTCTTGCGGCGGTCGACCTTCTCGACCTTGAACTCGTCCTTGGGCAGGACGTTGTCGGTCTTCACCACGGCGACCGGCAGCTTGGTCTTCACCCACAGCTCGGCCTCCTTGAAGTATTTCGCGCCGGCGCTCTCCAGGGCTTCGCCGACGGATTTGACCGGCAGCATGCGGCCGCGCTTGGAGGCGTTGAAGTCGTAGGCACCCTTGAAAATGCGGTCGGTGGTGGAGAACGGGCTGGCGTTCTCCGGGATCTGCACGACCCAGCCGACCAGGTCCTTGTCGGGCAGCTTGCCCTCGGGGTCGGAGAGGAGGATGACGAACTGCTTCTTGGGCGGCGGCGGCTTGATGTCCTCGTCCGCGGCCGGCTGCGTGATCTCGTTCATCGCCTCCACGATCTCGCGCAGGAGCTCGGGCTCGAGCTTGTGCTTCTTGAGGATCTCGGCGACTTGGCTGACTTCGATTTTGGCCATGGGAAAAGCGGGAAACCCCCACCAAACACCGGAAGTCCCGGGAAACTCAAATAAAACTTCCGGCGCCGCGCGCGCCCGCCGCCGGGGCGCGGCGGCCCGGGCAGGGCCGGCCGCCCGGAATTCCCCATGGTCGTCGCGGTTTTCCGCATGGTCGTCGCCGGGGCGTCGTGAGGGGCGGCGCGGCCCCCGACGGTCGCGTTGACTCCTCCCGCGAGCCGAACACCCTGCGCCCATGCGCGTCTTCCCGCGCTATTCCTCCCCGTCGATCGCTCCCGTGCCGCGGCTCCGCTGGCGGACGGTGTTTGGCGTCTGGACGATCATCGGCGTGCTGCTGGTCATCCAGACCTACATCACGGCCTTCGGCAGCCTGCCGGTCACGCTGCGCGGGCACGGCTATACCATCGCGGCGCAGCTGGCCCGCGCCTGGCTGTGGGCGGCGCTGACGCCCGGCGTGTTCTGGCTGCGGCGCTACCTCGCGGCGAACCACCCGCACCTGGCCGTGCGCCTCGCGCTGCACCTGCTGGCGGCGCTGGCGATCTTCACTTTCGGCAACCTCCTGCGCCTCTGGACGATTTACTTCGCCTTCGGCTACTTCCGGCCGGAGGACGCGTCGCCGTCGTTCGTGCTCACGCAGCTCGACGCCCGCAGCCTGATCGACCTCTACCTCTACGCGCTGCTCGTCGCCGTCGGCTACATCGCGGACCTGATGGCGCAGCGGCGCGACGACGAGCGGCGCGAGGAGATGCTGCGCGTGCAGCTCGCGCAGGCCGAGCTGGCCGCGCTGCGCCAGCAGATCCAGCCGCATTTCCTCTTCAACGCCCACAACGCCATCGCCGCCCTCATCCGCGAGCGCGAGAACGACAAGGCGGTCGAGGCCATCACGCAGCTCTCTGCGCTGCTCCGCCAGCTGATGGAGCACGCCGGCCGGCCCGAGATCGAGCTCTGGCGCGAACTCGACTACGCCCAGGCCTACCTCGCGATCGAGAAGCTCCGCCTCGAGGAGCGCCTGGTCACGCGCTTCCTGGTCGACGACGACTGCCTCGACGTGATGGTGCCGACGCTGATCCTCCAGCCGATCGTCGAGAACGCCGTGCGCCACGGCATCGCGCAGCGGCGCCATCCCGGCACGATCACGCTGCGCGCGCGCCGCGCCGGCCTCCGCCTCGAGCTCGAGGTGACGAACGACGCCTCCGAGTTCGCCGAGTCCACGTCGCGCGGCCGCGGCGTCGGGCTCGGCTCGACGCGCTCGCGCCTCGAGCGCACCTTCGGCCGCGCCCTGCATTTCGACTGCGCGTTCAACCAGGACGGTCGCTCGCGCGTCACCCTCAGTTTCCCCGTCCGCGCCCCTTCCACCGCCCCCGAGACCGCGCCCGCATGACCAAGATCCCCACGCTCATCGCCGACGACGAGAAACCCGCCCGGCGCATCCTGCGCCAGCTCGTGCTGGCCGACGCGGACCTCGAACTCGTCGGCGAGGCCATGGACGGGCACCAGACGCTCGATCAGATCTGCGCCCTGCGGCCGCGCCTGCTGCTGCTCGACGTGCAGATGCCGGGAAAGACGGGCCTCGACGTGCTCAACGCCCTGCCCGCCGGCGAGAGGCCCGAGGTCGTCTTCGTCACGGCGCACGACAACCACGCGCTGAGCGCCTTCGACTACCACGCCGTGGACTATCTCGTGAAGCCCTTCACCGACGCGCGCTTCCACCGCGCGATCGACCGCGTGAAGCACCGCATCCACCACGGCCACTTCACCGCGGCGGAGAACGCGCTCCGCGCCCTCGCCGCCCAGCTGCAGCAGCAGGCCGCCGCGCCGGCCACGGCCGAGCCGGCGACGCCGAGCTACGAGAACGCGCGCCTGGCCGTGAAGGTCGACGGCGAGCTGCACTTCGTGAAGCAGCGCGACCTCCGCTGGGTCGAGAGCCAGGGCGACTACCTCAACCTGCACCTGCACGAGCGCCGCCTGATGATCCGCATGCCGATGAAGCGCGTGGAGCAGCTCCTGCACCCGACGCAGTTCGTGCGCATCCACAAGTCGACCCTCATCAATCTCGCCTACCTCGAGCGCATCGTCGCCACCTCGTCCTGCACGCAGGCGGCGCGGCTCGACGACGGCACGACGCTCCTCATCGGCCCGGCCTTCCGCCGCAATCTCGACCGGGTCAAGAATCTCGCCTCCGCGTGACGCCGCCGTCCGCCGGGGCCACGTCGCGGGATTGGCCATGCTTGCCGCGCGGGGTTTGTCCCCGCGGCCCGGCGGCGCGATGCCAGGGCGCATGAGCTCTCCCGCGCGCATTCATTTCCTCTTCGAAGCGATCTCCGCCATCGTGCCCGCCGGGCTGGCCTGCGCCGCGGCGGACATCGGCTACGTGATCGTCCTCGTGCTGCTCAAGCACGGCAGCCCTTTCCGCATGCTGCAGGGCATCGCGTTCAGCGTGCTCGGCCCGTCGACCTACGAGGGCGGCGCGGCCACGGCGGCGCTCGGGCTGGCGCTGCACACCGGCGTGGCGCTCGGCGCGGCGGCGATGTTCTTCGCGCTGTATCGCGCCTCCGGGCTGGTGCGCGCGCACTGGCTCGCGGCCGGCGTGCTGTTCGGCGCGGCCTTCTATGTGTTCATGCAGCTGGTAGCGCTGCCGCTCACGCGGCTGCCGCACCACGGTTTCCCGCCGCCGAACTGGGGGCCGGTCTTCGTCGCGCACCTCACCGCCGTCGGGCCGGTGATCGCCGCGGTGACGCGCTGGCGGAGCGCGCGGTAGCGCGGCGCGGGCGCCGGTCCGCGCGGCCAACGGTCGTCGCGGCGGGCCCCATGCTCGTCGCGGGGGCGTTGTCCGGATGCGACGGCGCGCAGAGAGGGAGTCAGCGGCGGCGCGTTTGCCGCCGGTCTCAACCTCCCATGAACACACCACTAGCAAACCCTGCCGGCCGGACGCTGCTGCGCCTCGGCCTCCTGTGCCTCGCTCCCCTCTGGAGCTGGGCGCAGACCCCGGACACCCCGACCAACGACAAGGACAAGACGGTCAAGCTCGACGCCTTCAGCGTGACCGGCTCCCGGCTCTCGCCCCCGGATTTCGAGGGTGCGCTGCCCGTCACCACCTACACCGCGATGGAGATCTCGAAGGAGTCGACGGCGCAGTCCGTGAACAACTTCCTGCGCTTCAACCCCACCAGCTTCGGCGGCGGCAATTTCGACGAAGGCACCGTCAACGGCGGCAACGGCCAGGCGGTGATCGGCCTGCGCGGCCTGCCGACCCTCACCCTGGTCAACGGCCGCCGCGTCACCGTGCCCGACCTCAACCAGATCCCGATGCTCGCGATCGACCGCATCGAGGTGCTGAAGGACGGCAACGGCGCCGTCTACGGCGCCGATGCGGTCGGCGGTGTCATCAACATCATCACGAAGCACCAGTTCGAGGGGGCGCAGTTCGACGCGGCCTACCAGAACACCTTCAAGAACGACATCAGCGCGCGGCGCTACGAGGCGGCGTTCGGCGGCGAGCTCGGCGCGCGCGGCCACTTCACCCTCGGCCTCGCGTATTTCGAGCAGAACGACCTCTACTCGCGGGATCGCGACGAGGTGACGCAGACCTCGGACCGCTCCTTCGGCGCCACCAGCGCCGTGCCGAACCCCGGCAAGTTCAACCTCACCGCCGCGCAGGCGCTGAAGATGTTCGGCGTCACCAACAGCGGCACCGTCTCCTATCGCGTGAAGAACGCGGTCGCGGCCGCGGCCTCGCCCGCCGACTTCCGCGTCGGCCAATACGGCAACGTGCCGCCGGAGCAGTCCGACCGCTTCACGTTCTCGATCTACACGCCGACGGTGCGGCCGGCCAAGCGCTACAACTTCTGGACCAGCGTCGACTACAAGCTCTTCGACAAGAGCGACGTCGCGACCTTCTACATGGACGTGAACTACCTGCACTCCATCTCGCACTCCGTGCTCGCGCCCGCGCCGGCGAGCTTCCGCAGCACGAGCTCCGACGGCGACTTCACCATCAAGGCCAACTACTATTGGAACCAGAAGATCTTCGGGGCCAACGCGGCCGACATCACGAGCTGGGACTACCGTTTCCTCGACCTCGGGCCGCGCGACAACGAGACGACCTTCCGCAATTTCGCCGGCACCTGGGGCCTGCGCGGCGACATCAGCGACCGCCTCAGCTACGACGTGTCGTATTTCTGGAATCGCAGCGAGCAGCTCGATGAGGAGCGCAACGGGCTCAACCGGGCCCGGCTCCTCGAGGTGCTGCAGGGCCGCAACTCCGAGTTCACCGGGGCGAAGAGCTTCAACCCCTTCACGAACCCCTTCGATTCCGGCACCGTCTCGAACGACCCGGACCTGCTCCGCTACCTCAACTTCACGCCCCGCACCACGCGCGACTCGACCACGCGGGTGCTGAACGGCCAGGTGACGGTCAAGCCGTTCGAGCTGCCGGCCGGCCAGGTGCAGGCGGTCGTCGGCGCCGAGGAGCGCTGGGAGGATTTCGAGCGCGACCCGGACCTGCAGAAGCAAAACGCCGCGGGCTCCGGCTGGAACTCCACCACCTACCTGCGCACGCATTTCGTGGTGAAGTCAGCCTTCGCCGAGACCGTCGTGCCGCTGCTCCGGGACGCGCCCTTCACGCGCACCCTCCAGCTCGGCGCCGCGATCCGCCACGAGACCTTCAGCCACTTCGACTCCAAGCCGACCATCCTGCGCTTCTACCTGCGCGACCAGATCACGAAGGAGCTGACCGCTCGCATTTCCTACTCGGAAGGCTTCACCATTCCCACGCCGGCCGCACTCGACGGCACGGCGGTGCAGAGCTTCCCGCAGGTGTTCATGCCCTGGCTGGGCGTCGCCGACCAAGCCAACCAGGGCGTGATCCTCAAGGGTAACCCCAACCTCAAGCCGACGACCTCGAAGAGCTACAACGCCGGCATCGTCTGGGCCCCGAAGGCGCTGCGCGGCTTCTCGCTCGGCCTCGACTACTACCAGATCGAGCAGAACGACATCATCATCCAGGACCCGCAGCTCTACGTCGACGCCTTCGCCCGCGGCGGCGGCATCACGGCCGGGCCGAACGGCACCTTCATCAAGAACAACAGCGCCCCCTACGCCGCCAACGTCATCGTCGACACCGACGGCTCCGCCACCGGCATCCCCGGCTACATCGTGCAGGTGCTCGACGTCCGCACCGAGAACCTCGCGCAGCTCAAGCTCTCCGCCCTCGACATCAACGCGACCTACACGCGCGAGTTCGGGGCCTGGGGCAAGTTCGGCTGGCGCCTGTTGCTCACGCACTCGTTCAAATACGACATCGACAAGATCCCCGGCCTGCTGCCGACGACGCACTACTCGGGCTACTTCGCGCCCAACGACGGCATCGGTCCGGGCACGGTCCCGCCGTGGAAGGGCAGCCTCACCACGACCTGGGACTGGCGCAACTTCTCGACGGCGGTGAAGCTCAACTACACCGGCTCGTTCAAGGAGGATCCGGACGGCGGCGACAACTTCACGCGCACCGTCGGCGCCTGGCCGACCGTCGACGTGCAGCTCGGCTACACCTATGCGAAGACGCGCACGACTGTCCGCCTCGGCGTGACCAACGTCTTCAACCGCATGCCGCCGCTCGCCGAATCCGCGTTCGCCGACAAATACGATCGCTCGAGCCACAACATCCTCGGCGCGCAATACAGCCTCAGCCTGTCGCAGCGCTTCTGATCCCGCGGCCCCCGCCTTTCCCAGGCCACGACGGCGTCCGCTTCGGCGGACGCCGTTTTCCTTTGCGCGGTCCCCGTTCCCGGCCCCAAGGTCGGGCGCGTGGGCCAGGACCTGAGCGAACTCTTCGACGTCGTCGACGAACACGACCGCGTGACCGGCCGCGCGCCGCGCGGCGAGGTGCACGCGCGCGGGCTGCGGCACCGGGCGGTGCACATCTTCGCCGTCAACGCGGCCGGCGCGGTCTTTCTGCACCAGCGCTCGCTGACCAAGGACACCTTTCCCGGACGCTGGAACTCGTCCTGCGCCGGCCACGTCGCGGCGGGTGACGACTACGACCCCACCGTGCTCCGCGAACTCGAGGAGGAGCTCGGCTGGAACCCGGCGCCGGCCGCGCCGCCGGTGCGCCTGTTCAAGGTCGAGGCCCGGCCCGAGACGGGCGCGGAGTTCGTCTGGGTGTATCGCGTGGCGGCCGAGGGGCCGTTCCGGCTCAATCCGGACGAGATCCGGCGCGGCGCGTGGTTCGCGCCGGGCGAGATCGACCGCTGGGTGGCGGAGCGGCCGGCGGAGTTCGCGACGTCGTTCGTGTTCCTGTGGCCGCGGGTGCGGGCGTTGCTCGGAGCGAGCCGCCGCCCGCCTACTGCGGGCGACAGGCCTTGAGCCGGTTGAATTCCTTTTGGCTCATCAGGCGGCGCGGCAGGCGCTTTTCGGCTTCCTTGAGCAGGCGGTCCCACTGGTCGTCGTTGCCGTCGAAGTCGATCCACGGGTTGTGGTGGCCGGTTTTCTTGCTGAACGTCACGTTGCCGCCGTGAAAGCGCACGGTGATGTTCCATTTGATGCCCTCGTCGTCTTTTTCCCACCAGCCGAATTCCATGCGCGGCAGTGTGGGCGCCGCGGGCCCGACGGCAAGCCGCGGCTTGTCCGGCGGAACGGGATGGACGCGCCGCCGGGGACCCGCACCATGCGCGCATGCTTTGCCGTGGCCTTGCCCTGCTCCTGCTCACCGTCGCGCTGCTCGCGCGCGCCGACGACGTCGGCCACGAGATCGCGCGGCAGCACGCGCAGCGCGCCGGCGGCAAATACCGCGAGCTGCGCTCGCTCTACGCCGAGGGGCGGACGCTGATCGGCGGCGAGGTCATCGACGTCCGGATGTGGGCCGAGCGCCCGAACCGCCTGCGCGTCGAGAGCTCCTTCGGCGCCCGCCGGGTCACGCAGGTCTACGACGGCCGGCACGAGCCGGTGATCTACCACAGCGAGGTCGAGGGCGGCCGGCCGATGCGCATGACGGCGGGCGAGCGCAAGGATTTCATCGCCAACGCCGACTTTGACGGCCCGCTGGTCGACTTCGGAGTGAAGGGCTACTCGGTCGATTACGCCGGCGAGGATCCGATCGGTGGCCGCCCCGCCCGCAAGCTGCTCGTGATGGGCGCAGACGGCGAGGTGTTCTTCGTCTGGCTGGACGTGGAAACCGCCGAGATGGTGAAGCGCAGCGTGTTCCGCATGGTGGGCGAGCGGCGGGCGACGGTGGACACCTTCTTCAGCGATTTCCGCGACGTGGCCGGCACGCTCCAGCCGCACCGCATCGAGACGAAGGTCGGCGACAAGACGCTCTACCTGATGCTGCTGTCCGCGATGGAGGGCAACTCGGAGAAGGTGACGGCGGAGCGCTTCCAGGTGCCGGCGGACTGGCCGCTGCTGCCGGTGGAGTTCAAGAGCGGGGCGGCGACGCCCGCGGTGCCGGCGGCGCGGCGCTGAGCGCGCGCGGCCCGGCGGCGGCGGAGCCGCGTCACTCGCCGAGCTTGCGGCCCGGCGTGAGGTAGTTCTGCACGTAATCGCGCACCGCCTCGCGCAGCGGCGTCATCGGGCGGGTGTAGCCGGTGGCGCGAAGCTTGGCCGTGTCGGCCTGGGTGAAATACTGGTATTTGCCGCGGAGGTTCTCCGGCAGGTCGATGAACTCGATGTTCCGGGTGCGGCCCATGGCGGAGAAAATGGCGTCGGCGAGCGCGAGCCAGGTGTTGGCCTCGCCGGAGCCCAGGTTGTAGAGGCCGGCGGCAGTCGGGTTCTTCTCGGCGAAGTGGAGCGTCATCTCGACGGCGTCCTTCACGTAGAGGAAGTCGCGCTTCTGCTCGCCGTCCTTGTAGTCCGGGTGCTCGCTCTTGAAGAGCTTCAGCTGGCCGGTGGCGGTGATCTGGGCGAAGGCCTTGTTCACGAGGGAGCGCATGTCGCCCTTGTGGTCCTCGTTCGGCCCGTAGACGTTGAAATACTTCACGCCCACGATGCGCTTCAGCCAGCCCTGGCGCTGCGCATGCAGGTCGAAGAGGTGCTTCGAGTAGCCATACATGTTCAGCGGGCGGAAAGCGGCGAGGTCCTCGGTCCGGTCGTCCATGCCGCGCGCGCCGTCGCCGTAGGTGGCGGCGGAGGAGGCGTAGATGAAGCGCGCGTCGTGCGCCAGGGCCCAGGCGGCGAGCTCCTTGGTGTAGTTGAAATTGTTGTCGATCAGGTGCGAGGCGTTGCGCTCGGTGGTGGCGGAGTTGGCGCCGAGGTGGAAGACGGCGGTGAAGCGCCCGAAGGCCCGGGCGTCGGCGGCGAGCCGCGCGCGGAAATCGCCGGCCTCGACGTAGTCGGCGAACTGGAGCGGCACGAGGTTCTTCCACTTCTCGTCCGTGCCGAGCACGTCGGTCACGACGATGTCGGTGAGACCGCGCTGGTTCAGCGCCCAGACGAGCGCGCTGCCGATGAAACCGGCGCCGCCGGTGACGAGGATGCGACCTGAGAGCGGAGAGGACATGGGACGGAAAAGTTGCGAGCTGAGAGCTGAGAGTTGAGGGCCGGCGGAGGCCAGACGGAAAATCCGCCGCGCGCGCCGGCCGGTCTCAGTCGCGCGACAGCTCGTCGGCGCGGCGGGCGGCGGCGAGGATCGTGTCGCGCACGAGGTCGCGGAACCTCGCCTGCGCCAGCACCTGCAGGCCGGCGTGGGTCGTGCCGTTGGGCGAGACGACCTGGTCGCGGAGCGCCTCGGGCGTCGCGCCGGTGTGGGCGAGGAGCTGGAGCGAGCCGAGGGCGGTCTGCACGGCGAGGCGCTGGGCCACCTCGGGCGGCAGGCCGGCGGCGACGCCGCCGTCGCGAAGCGCGCCGAGAAACTCGAAGACGAAGCCCGGGCCGCTGCCGCCGACGGCGGTCACGGCGTCGAAATGCCTTTCCTCCAGCTCGAGAAACGCGCCGAGCGCGCCGAGCAGGCGCTCGACCGCGGCGCGGTCGGCGGCGGCGAGCGGCGTCGCCGCGCAGTAGGCGGTGATACCGGCGCCGATCGCCGCCGGCGTGTTGGGCATGGTGCGGACGAGGTTGCGGGCGCGCGGGAAGACCTGGGCGAGGCGGGCGAGGCGCTTGCCGGCGAGGAGCGAGATCACGAGCTTGCCGGCGGTGAGCTCGGCGAGGCGCGGGTCGGCGGCGGCGAGCGACTGGGGCTTGAAGGCGACGACGACGATGTCGGCCGGGCCGAGCAGGCGCGCGAGGTCGGGTTCGCAGGCGATGCCGGTCTCGGCGGCGAGCCGGGCGGCGGTGGCGCCGGACTTGCTGGTGCAGGCGATCGCGGCCGGCGGGCAGACCTGCCGCGCGAGCAGGCCGCGAATGATGGCCGAGCCGAGTCGACCGGAACCGAGGAAGGCGAGCGAGTGAGCCACGGGCGGTTGATGCCGCACGGGACGGACGCGGGCAAGCGCGGGGTGAGTCACGCCGGCGGGAAGCCGGCGCGGCGTCACTCCAGCGGGTCGGCGGCGAATTTCTGGCTGAGTTCCGCCCAGTGCTTCTGCGCGGCGAGCCAGAGCGGGCTCTGGCGGATCTGCGTCATCGTGCGCGTGGTGTGGTTGCAGAACAGGTAGCTGGCCTCGCCGAGGCGGATGCAGGCGTCGTAGTGCGTGCCGGCGGCGTCGGCGGCGAAGGCAAAGTCGCCCACGCCGAGCTTCTGGCCGGCGAGCTCCCTCAGCATCGAGGCGAGGTCGAGGGTGAAGTGCTGCTTGTATTTCTCCGGGCGCGGGCCCTCGTAGGCGAGGATGGCGTTGCGGTCGGCGCGGAGCGAGACCAGCACCCACTCGTTGAACACGGTCTCGCCGTAGGTGGCGTTCATGCGGCCGAGGGCGGCGACGAGAAGGGCGCGGGCGTCGACGAGATTCATGGGGCCGATAAAGGCCCGCGCCTTCGCGCGCGCCAGTCAATTGTTGCCGTAGGGGCGGCGTGCCGCGCGGTTGACGAATTATTTCGCGGCGCCAGGGGCGACGCGGAGGCGGGCCACGACCTTGATTTCGACGAGGCCGGTCGGCGGCACCAGTTCGGATACGCCGATGGCGGTCCACGCCGGGTAAGGCTCGGGCACGAACTCGTCCTTCACCTTGGCAAACAAGGCGAGATGCTCCGCCTTGGTGCCCTTGAAGTGCGGTGATTGGAAAAGATGAAACGTCGTGAGGTCGACGATGGTGTCGGTGCCGGCACCGGCGGCTTCCAGCGTGGCCTTCACGCTTTGCCACGCCCGGCGGAAGGCCGCTTCGAGCCCCGCGGCGTCGAGCGGGCTGCCCTCGCGCGCGCCGGCGACGATGCCGGAGATGAAGACAAGGTCGCCATCGACCCGGGCCGGCGCGAAATGCCAGCCTTGATAGCCGGCCTGGTGCATCCGGGCGTCGGGAGAGACCACGCGGCCGCCCGGCGTGGGGAGGACGATTGGTGCGGCGGGTGGGGTGGGCTGGGCCGCAGCCGAGGCGAACGCCAGGGCGGCGAGGATGAGGAGGACGGTGGGTCTCATGGGAAGGGGTCAGCGGGTGACCTGCATCGGCTGGACGCGCTGCCCGGCCTGCACGCGGTCGCCGGGGTAGAGGATCACCTCGTCGCCCTCGCTCAGGCCGGCGAGGACCTGCGTCTCCGGGCCGGAGCTGCGGCCGGCCTGCACCGGCACGAGCACCGCGCGGCCGTCGCGCACGACGAAGGCGGCCCAGTCGGCGCCGCGGCGGAACAGGCCCGATGACGGCACCTTCAGGGCATGGGCGTCCTCCCACACGATCACGCGCGCCTCGACGCGGAAGTTGTCGCCGAGCGTGCGGCGCTGCTCGAGCGGGGTCGTGAGCTCGACGACGACGTTCACGCGCTGCTCCTCGACGCCGAGGGCGGAGATCTTGGTGAACGCCGCCGGCTCGACCAGGCGCACGCGGCCCTCGAGGGGCGTGGCGCCGCCCCACTGTTCCAGCCGCACCGGGGCGCCGGGCGGGATGGCCGCGCCGTCGCGGGAAAGCATCTCGACCACCACCTCGAGATCGGACGGGTCGCCGATCTCGACCAGCGGGGTGCCGGAGGTGACGGCGCGCTCGCTTTCCTGGAGGACGTGCAGCACGCGGCCGCCCACGGGCGCGCGCACCTCGACGGGGCGGGTCGAGGTCGGACCGGCGGGGACGAACTCGGCCAGCTCGGCCTCGGCCTGGGCGACGGCGCCCTCGGCGGAGGCGACGTCGCGCGCGGCGGCGGTCTCGCGCATCTGCGCGCTCTCGAGGTCCTGCGGGGCGACGGTCTTCGCGGCGAACATCTGCTCGATGCGGCGCAGCTCGCTGCGGGCGAGCTCGTGCGTCGTGCGGCTCTTCTCCAGCAGCGCGCGGGCGGAGTCGCGGCGGGCGGCGGCGAGGGCGCGGTTGCGGGCGTCGAGCGGCGAGGCCGGCAGCGGGTCGATGACGGCGACGACGGTCTGGTGGGCGACGATCTCGGCGCCCGGCTTGAAGGGATGCGGCGCAGCTGGCCGGTGACCGGCGCGGCGACGACGTAGCGCTGCCGGATGCGCGTCTTGCCCTCCTCGCTCACGGTGGCGCGGAGCGGGCCGTAGGCGGCGCGGGCGGTCTCGACCGGGGCGGGCTTCGGCCGGAGGCCGAGCGCGATCAGCGCGAGCACGGCGGCGCCGATCGCATAGGGCAGCCAGCGGCGCGCGGGGCGCTTGGCCGGAAAGGAGGGGGCGGGAGTGGTCATGACGGAAGGCAAGGGGAGCGGCGGGGTTTACTCGGGGGCCTTGAGCGCGCCGATGAGGTCGAGATGCTTGAGCTTGCGCAGGACGACGAGCGCGGAGAGCGCGGAGGCGAGGAGGACGATGATGACCGCGAAGGTGTAGGTGTAGCTGGTGAACACGAGCGGCAGGCGCACCGTCTCGGTGTTCACCGACTGGATGATGCCGGTGGCCAGGCCGGTGCCGAGGAGCAGGCCGAGCGGCAGCGCGGCGGCGGCGAGGATCGCCAGCTCGATGACGAGGATCGCGCCGACCTCGCGCTGGGTGAGGCCGATGACGCGCAGGGTGGCGAGCTCGCGCGCGCGTTCGGCGAGGGAGATGCGGGCGTTGTTGTAGATGACGCCGAACGCGACCACGACGGCGAAGGTCAGGTAGATGGTCTGGATCAGGCCCATGCTCTGCGCCGTGGTCTCGCGGAAGGCCTGGCGCATCGACTCCTTGATCGCCACGGCGCTGACGCGCGGGATGCCCTTGAGGGCGTGGAGGAACTCGCCGCGGCGCGCGGCGTCGATCGTGAGCGTGGCGCCGGTGATGACGTCGCCCTCGCCGAGCAGGCGGTTGAGCGCGTGGCGCTCCATGTAGGCGGCGATGCCGGTGAAGTCCTCGGCCAGCGCCACCAGCGGCACGGCGCGGACCGGGCGCCTGCCCTCGAGCGCCTCGACGATGAGCTCGTCGCCCGGCCGGGCGCCGAGGACCTCGGCCAGCTTGGCGGAGACGATCAGGCCCTCGGCGGGCGGCGTGATCTCGCGGCCGGCGGTGTCGACGGCGCGGTTGTGCCGGCCGCCGGCCTCGAGGCTGCGCAGCGCGATCTGGCGGCTGCGGCCCTGGAAGTGGATGCGGACGGAGGCGAAGCGCGTGGGCTCGGCGTCGATGACGCCCGGCAGCCGCTCGAACTCGTGCAGCGTCCGCCCGCTCGACGGCTCGGCGAGGCCGAGGTTGATGTCCTGGCGCTGCACGACGTCCCACTGGAAATCGAGCACGTCGGCGATGCCGGCCTTGAAGGTGTTGGGCAGGATGAGCAGCGCGGTCGCCAGCGCGAGGCCGGCGATGGTGAAGAAGGCCTGGACGGGTCGCCGCTCGATGTTGCGCACGGCGATGCGGAACGAGGTGCCGAACCAGCGGCCGGCGCCGGTGCGCTCGAGCAGGGACGGGCGGTAGCTGGCCGGCGGCTCGGGCCGCATCGCCTCGGCGGGCGGGAGCCGGGCGGCGCGGCGCACGGCGCTGAACACGCCGGCGATCACGGCGCCGAGGCCGACGGAGAGCGCGATGGCCACGGCCGGCTGGTCGAGGCGGAAGTCGAGCGCGGGGAAGCGGAAGAACAGGGTATACATCCGCACCAGTTTCTCGCCCAGCGCGACGCCGCCGAGGGTGCCGAGCCCGGTGCCGCCGACCACGATGACGGCGGCGAACTTCAGGTAGTGGACGACGATCTGGCGGTTGGTGAAGCCGAAGGCCTTGAGGATGGCGATCTGCTCGCGCTGGAGGGCGAGCAGGCGCGTGAGCACGGAGTTGGTCATGAACGCCGCGACGGTGAGGAAGACGGCGGGGAAGCCGATGGAGAGGATCGAGAGCACGCGGATCTCGTCGGTCACGCGGATGTGCGACGGGTGGTCCTTGCGGCCGAAGGCGCCGTAGCCGCCGTAGGGTTTCAGCAGGGCGTCGAGCCCGGCGATGACCGCGCTCTCGCGCGCGCCCGGCTCGAGGGTGAGCGAGACGCGGTTGAAGGCGCCGTAGAGGTCCCAGGCGGTGGCGACCTCCTTGTAGGGCATCCAGAAGATGCCGTAGGTGCGGTTGTCGGGCAGGGCGGCGCCGGGGCGCGATTCGAAGATGTATTCGGGGAGAGGACGATGCCGGCGATGCGGAACTCCTGGCGGCGGCCGTTGAGGAGCATGGCGAGCGTGTCGCCCGGCTGGAGGTGGTTGGCGTCGGCGAAGGCCTCGCCCACGAGCACCTCGCCCCGCGCGCCCGGGGTGAGCCAGCGGCCGCGGCGGAGGAAGAGGCGGTTCAGCTCGGGAGCGTCGTGGTCGGGCAGCGAGCGCACGAGGCCGCTCGCCGGCTCGTCGAGCGCGGGCAGGTCGAGCGTGACCTGGACGGCGATGTCGGTCTGCACCGTGGCGACGCCGGGGAGGGCGGCGATGCGCGCCGCGAGGTAGTTGGGGGCGCGTTTGAGCGAGGCGAAGACCTCGGCGAAGTGGTGCGTCTGGTAATACTCGGCGCGCGTGCCGTCGAGCGAGGCGATGAGGCTGCGCGCCATGATGAGCATGGCGAGGCCGCAGGCCATGACGACCGTGACCGCGGCGGCCTGGCCCTTGAGGCGGCGCAGGTCGCGGAGGAGCTTGCGGTCGAGGTGGCTGATCACGAGACGGAGGACGGATTACTGAAGCCGGAGGGCGGAGGACAGAGGGGGAAGGTCGCGGAGGTGCCCACGGAATACACGTAACACACGGAAGAGACGGACCGATTCGTTCCGACGCATTTCTGGGTGTTCGGTGTGTTCCGTGGGCAAATGGATCGGTTTTTCACCAGCGGAGCGTGGAAGGTTCGGCGCGGGTGGGGTTGCGGCGCTCGTCGAGGACCTTGCCGTCCATGAAGTGGATCACGCGGTCGGCCATATCGGCCATGACGGCGTTGTGGGTGATGATGACGGTGAGCGTGCCGAGCTCGCGGTTCACGCGCTCGATGGCTTCGAGGACGACGATGCCGGTCTTGACGTCGAGCGCGCCGGTGGGCTCGTCGCAGAGCAGGACCTCGGGGCGCTTGGCGATGGCGCGGGCGATGGCGACGCGCTGCTGTTCGCCGCCGGAGAGCTGGGCGGGGAAGTGGTCCATGCGCGCGCCGAGGCCGACCATCTCGAGTGCCGTCTCGGGGGCGAGCGGGTGGGCGGCGATCTCGGTGATGAGGGCGACGTTTTCGCGCGCGGTGAGGCTCGGGATGAGGTTGTAGAACTGGAAGATGAAGCCGACCGACTCGCGGCGGTAGAGCGTCAGGCGCTCCTCGGTGGCGTGGGTGAGGTCGATGTCGCGGTAGCGCAGCTCGCCGGCGGTGGGGATGTCGAGGCCGCCGAGCTGGTTGAGCAGGGTGGTCTTACCGGAGCCGGAAGGGCCGAGGAGGACGACGAGTTCGCCGGCGGACAGGTCGAGGTCGACGCCCGAGAGCGCGCGGACCTGCGCGGCGCCCTCGCCGTAGACTTTGGTGAGTCCGCGCACGCGGAAGACTTGTTCGGCGGAGGCAGCGACGGGCGACATGCGTCCTGCATGGTGCGTCGCCCGGCGGTGAAGTCAAAGACGCGGACGGGGTGTGCAGGGGCCTTCGGCCCCCGTGAGCGGGGCTTATGGGACGCAGGCAAACGCCGCCGCGGACGCGCGGCGCGCCGGGGCCGTCGCGCGCGGCTCAGCTGTAGACCAGCAGGCGCTGCGAGATGGGGGCGATCTGGTTGTGGTCGCGGATCTTCGCGATCGTGGCCGGGCCGAGGGCCTGGCCCTCGCCGATGAGCAGCAGGCCGTGCGGGCTGTAGATGCCGGTGGCGAGCACCATGCCGGGCTCGAGTTCGTCGAGCAGGATTTCGCGGACCTGGCGCGGGAGATGGACGAGCTGCGTGACCTTGAGGAAGAGGCGGACGGCCTCGGGGTCGTATTTCGTGCCGGAGCGCGCGAGGATGGCGTCGATCGTGGCCTGCTTGGGCGCGGACGACTCGACGAAGCCGACGGCGACGGCGAGGCAGCGGGCGGGCCAGGGGATGAGCTTGGCGGCGATGCCGTCGGGGAAGCCGGAGCCGTCGAAGTTCTCGTGATGGGCGCGGATGACTTCGCCGACCTCGGGGCGCGGGTCGACGAGCGCGGCGAGGGTCTGGCTGTAGATCGGGTGGTTGTGCAGCGTGCCGCGCTCGCGGTCGGTGAGCTGGGCGGGATTGGTGCGGAAGGAGCGGAGCAGTTCGCGCGAGACGCCGATGAGGCCGAGGTCGCAGAGCCAGGCGGCGGACTTGAGGGCGTGCTTCTCGGCGTCGCTGAACGGGCCGTTCTCGGCCATCTTCGAGGCGAACTCGACGAGGGCCTTGGCCTGGCCGCCGAGGGTGGGGTCGTAGGCGGTGAGGATGCGGCGGCAGAGCTCGAGGGAATTCTCGTAGCGCGAGCCGAGCTCCTGGTTGGCGGCGTCGAGGTGCTGGCGCTTCTGCTCGAGGGCGGCGATCTGCTTCTCCAGTTCGCCGTTGGCGACCATCAGCTGGGCGTTGAGCTGCTGGGTCTGGGCCATGAGCACCTCGTTGTGGGTGACGAGGTCGTGGCGCTGGATGGCGTTGCGGACGGTGGCGAGCAGCTCCTCGCGGAGCCAGGGCTTGGCCACGAAGCGGAAGATTTCGCCCTTGTTGATCGCGTCGACGATGGTCGGCAGCGAGAGGACGGCGGTGATGAGGATGCGGGAGGCGTGCGGGCGGAGGCGGCGGCTCTCGATCAGGAAGTCGAGGCCGAGCATCTCGGGCATCTTCTGGTCGGAGATGATGACGGCGAAGTCGCGCTCCTCGAGGATGGCGAGGGCCTTGATGGGGCTGGAGCAGGAGACGACCTGGTATTTCTCGCGCTCGAGCGTCTCCTTGAGCGCGCCGAGGACGACCGGCTCGTCGTCGACGATCAGGATGGACGGGGACTGGTTGACAGGCGCGCTCATGGGATCAGCCGCTGAAGGCGGAAGCGGGAACGTGGTGCAGGGCCGCCTCGCTGCGGCCGACGAGGTAGGGGGCGATGCGGTCGAGCGGGATCTGGATCTGCGCGGCGCCGCATTCCCACGCGGCCTTGGGCATGCCGTAGACGACGCAGGAGGCCTCGTCCTGGGCGAAGGTGGTGGCGCCCTTGTCGCGCAGGCGCTTCAGGCCCTCGGCGCCGTCCTTGCCCATGCCGGTGAGGATGCCGGCGACGGCGTGCGGGGCCGCGCCGCAATCCGCGGCGGATTTGAACAGGAGATCGACGGCCGGGCGCTGGTGCCAGACGGGCGGGCCGTCGGCGACGCGCACGCGGTAGTGGTCGCCCGCCCACTGGAGCATCATGTGGAAATTGCCGGGGGCGATCAGGGCGAGGCCGGGGGCGAGGCGGTCGCCGTCGACGGCTTCGCGGACCTCGAGCTGGCAGAGGCCGTTGAGGCGATCGGCGAAGGCCTTCGAGAAGGTCGCGGGGATGTGCTGCACGATGGCGATGCCGGGGAGATCGCCGGGCAGCTGGGTGAGGACGTCGCGCAGCGCCTCGGTGCCGCCGGTGGAGGCGCCGAGGAGGATGACGGAGCGCGGATCGAGCTGGCGCAGGCGCGCAGCGTCGATGCGGGTCTTGGCGACGGCGGGCTTGAGGCCGGGCACGTAGCGGACCGGCGCGGCGGGCGCGGGGATCGGCGGAGTCGACGCGGCGTGGGCGATCGGCTTGTCGGTCGAGGGCGCGAGCGGACGGACGCGGGCGAGGGCGGCGGTCTTGACCTTGGCGGCGAGCTGCGGGCCGAGGTTGCCGAAGGAGTAGGAACCGCTCGGCTTGCCGAGGAAATCGATCGCGCCGAGGCGCAGGGCCTCGAGGGCGTATTCGGAGCCGCGCTGCGTGAGCGAGCTCATGACGACGACGGGCATCGGCCGGCGCTCCATCAGCAGGCGCAGGAAGGTGAGGCCGTCCATGCGCGGCATCTCGAGGTCGAGCGTCAGGACGTCGGGCGAGAGCTCCTTGAGCTTGTCGCGCGCCATGTAGGGATCGACGGCGGTGCCGACGACCTCGATCTCCGGGTCGGCGGCGAGGGCCTCGCTGGCGAGTTTGCGGACGACGGCGGAGTCGTCGACGATGAGCACGCGGATTTTTTTCGACGTCGACATGTCAGGAGTGGAGCGGACGACGGTAGATCGCAGGCTTCACCAGCTGGAGGGAGTGCTTGATGCCGGTGAGGCTCTCGCTGTGGCCGACGAGCAGATACCCGCCGGGCACGAGGCGGCGAGTCAGTTTGTTGACCAGTTCCTCCTGGGTCGGGCGGTCGAAGTAGATCATGACGTTCCGGCAGAAGATGACCTGGAACGGCTCGCGGAACGGCGGCTCGCCCTCGAGCAGGTTGAGGTGGTGGTAGGAAACCATCGCGCGCAGCTCGGCGCGGACGCGGTAGTTGCCCTCCTGCGGGCCGATGCCGCGCTGGAAGTAGGTCTTGATCGTGGCGGCGGGCAGCTTGGCCACGATGTCGTCGCGGTAGATGCCGTTGCGGGCCTTGTCGAGGATGCGGTGGGAGATGTCGGTGGCCTCGATGCGCCAGTTCCAGCCGCTGGTGCGCGGCAGGGCCTCGGTGAGGGTCATGGCGATGGAGTAGGGCTCCTCGCCGGAGGAGCAGGCGGCGCTCCAGACGTAGAATTGCGGCCAGCGCTCGGTGCGGTGGCGGGCCTGCATCTCCGGGACGATGTGCTGGCGCAGGAAGTCGAAGTGCGCGTTCTCGCGGAAAAAGAAGGTGTGGTTCGTCGAGATCGCGTCGATCAGGTGCGCGAGCTCGTCCTCCGCGTCGCCGGCTTTCAGCAACTCGCAGTAATGGCCGATGGAGTCGGTCTTGGTTGCACGCAGGCGTTTGCCGAGCCGGGCCGCCACCAGCTCCCGTTTGTCGGGGCCGAGTTGGATGCGGCTGTGCTCGTAAACCAGGGTGCGGATGAATTCGAACTCACTGTCCCTCATGAGGCATTGTCCTCAACCATCGGCGCAATCCCGCGGGGCTGAAGCCGGTCGCGGCGAAAATATTTTTTCTTCACCCGGGCGGGCGGAAAATTCTGCCGGGTGCCCGGCCGCCGGGAGGCGGGTGGGGCGGCGGGCGCGCGGAGATTTTCTTTATTTCACTGAGAGCTCGCGGCTTGGGCGGGCGGGGCGCGCACTGGCATGCGCCGTGTTTACGCGAGCGGCATGGTCGACCCCCTCTTCCAGTCCGGCAACTACCAGATCGCGCGAAAACTCCTCGACGCGGCGGCGCTGCGACAGGAGGCCATCGCCGCCAACATCGCCAACGCCGAGACCCCGGGTTACCGCCGCCTCGACGTCAACACCGACTTCGCGGAGCAGCTCAAGGCCAGCGTGCGCAACGGCGAGGTCGAGCGCACCAGCGAGCTGAAACCCAAGCTCATCGAGGACACCCACGCGCGCACGGTGCGCCCCGACGGCAACACGGTCGAGATCGAGCACGAGCTCCTCGCCATGAACAAGAACGCAGCCGAATACGAATTCCTGACCGACGTCGTCTCCCGGAACATCAAGCAGCTGAAGCTCGCCATCACCGGGCGCGCCGTCTGACCCCGCTGACGCATGAATCTCATCCCCGGCATCGACGTCACCTCCGGCGCCCTCGCGGCGCAAAAGATGCGCCTCGACATCGTGGCGCAGAACATCGCCAACGCCCAGACGACCCGCACCGCCGAAGGCGGCCCCTACAAGCGCCAGATCGTCTCCTTTGAAACCGAGCTGGTGAAGCGCACCGGCGGCGCCTCGCTCACCACCGTCCGCGTCGGCGGCATCACCAACGACAAGACCCCCGGCCAGCAGGTCTACAATCCCCAGCATCCCGACGCCGGCGCCGACGGCCTCGTCACGATGCCCAACGTCAACCTCGCCTACGAGATGGTTGACCTCATCACCGCCTCGCGCGCCTACGAGGCCAACCTCTCCGTGGTCAAGAACTCGCGCAACCTCGCGATGAAGACCCTCGAGATCGGCAAGTAATCTCCCATGTCTCCCGTCGGTTCCGTCTACTCCTCCCTCGTCCCGCAAGCCATGGCGCGCGCCGACGCGTTGCGCGAGAAGCAGGCCGCCAGCGCCGCCCTCGCCACGCTGCCCGACGGCATGCGCGCCGCCGCGCCCGGCGCCAACGGCTTCAGCGAGATGCTCAACGGCCTCGTCAGCACCGTCGACGCCAAGCAGACCCAGGCCAACGAGCTCACCCAGAAGGTGCTCCTCGGCGAGACCGACCAGCTCCACCAGTCCGTCATCGCCATGCAGGAAGCCTCCGTCGCCTTCTCCCTCATGGTCGAGGTGCGCAACAAGCTCGTCGAGTCCTACCAGGAGCTGATGCGCATGCAGGTCTGAGCCCCGCGCGTGCCTGCCTCCGCCCGCGTTCTCCTTCCCTTACTCTTCCTCCCGTCTCGTCTTTCCGCCCTCCCGCCTAACGCCGCATGAAAAACTTCGCCGCCTCCCTGCTCGCCCTCTGGCAACAGCTTGGCCTCAACCAGCGCGTTTCGCTCATCGTCGCCACCATCGGCGTCATCGGCGGCATGATCGCGCTCGTCATGTGGTCGCGCCGGCCCGACTACCAGCTGCTCTACGCGCGCCTCGCCGAGAAGGACGCCACCGCCATCATCAGCGAGCTCCAGACGCGCAACATCCCCTATCAGGTCAGCGCCGGCGGCACCGCCGTGCAGGTGCCCGCCGACCAGGTCTACAAGCTCCGCATGGACCTCGCCTCGAAGGGCCTGCCCAGCGGCGACGGCGTCGGCTTCGAGATCTTCGACAAGGGCCAGTTCGGCCTCTCCGACTTCGTCCAGCGCACCAACTACCTCCGCGCCATCCAGGGCGAACTCGCCCGCACCATTACGCAGCTCCAGGGCGTCCGCGCCGCGCGCGTCATGATCGTGCAGCCGGAAAACCGCCTCCTCCTCACCGAGCAGGGCGTCCGCTCCACCGCCTCCGTCTTCGTCGACATGGGCGGCGGCCGCCTCGAGACCGACCAGGTCAACGCCATCCGCCACCTCGTCGCCAACGCCGTCCAGGGCCTCACGCCCGACCAGGTCGCCGTCGTCGACAACCGCGGCCGCGTGCTCTCCGAGGAGCTGAAGCAGGACCCGACCCTCGGCACCGCCTCCTCCCAGATGCGCTACAAGCAGCAGGTCGAGGACTACCTGTCCAAGAAGGTCGAGACCATGCTCGGCGCCGTCATCGGCCCCGGCAACGCCGTCGTCCGCGTCTCCGCCGACATCGACACCGAGGCGACGACCCAGACGCAGGAGAAATTCGACCCGGACGGCCAGGTCGTCCGCTCGCAGACGATCACCGAGGACAACTCCAACTCCTCCGAGACGCGCACCAACGGCGGCGCCACCGGCGTCAGCGCCAACGTCCCCGAGAAGACCGTCGCCGACACCTCCGCCAAGCCGGTCAACACCACCGAGCAATCGCGCAAGAACCGCACCACCGCCTACGAGATCAACCGCACCACGACCAACATCACGCGCAGTCCCGGCACGATCAAGAACGTGACCGCCTCCGTGATGATCGCGCCGCGCCTGGTCCCGCCGCCCGCGGGCGCCCCCGCCGGCACGCAGCCGACCCCGCAGAAGCGCACGCCCGAGGAGCTCAACGCCCTCCGCCAGATCGTGGTCAACGCCCTCGGCCTCAAGGCCGCGCCCGGCCAGGAGCTCGACTCGATCGTCGCCCTCCAGGAGATGCCCTTCGCCAGCGAGCCGATCTCGCAGACCGTCGAGGCCATCCAGAGCGAGACGCGCGTGCAGGGCTGGATCGAGGTCGCCTCCCGCTGGGCCGCCGTCGCCGGCGCCGCCGTGGCGCTGCTCGTCTTCCTCCGCCTCCTTTCCAAGCAGAAGCCCGAGACCGTCCCGGTCGAGGTCTTCGCCCTGCCGCCCGACATCGCGGCCCGCCAGCTCCAGAACGGCTCGGCCATCACCCCGGAGATGCTCAACCAGCTCATCCGGCAGAAACCCGCCAACATCGGCACCGCGCTCCGCGACTGGGTCGCCACGCCGCCGGCGAAGAACTGACGCCATGAAAAAGCCCGCACCGCCCGCCGCCTCCGCGCCCGCCCTCACGGCCGGCCCGAATCGCGCGCGCCTGCAAGTGCGTGCGCGCGTTCGCGTCGTCCGCGCCAAGTCCGGCATGATCCTGCGTTCGACCTCGCCCGGACTCCGTGCGCTCCGGGTTCCGGAGTCTCAACTCTCAGCTCTCAACTCCCAGCTCTGAGCCTTTCGCTCTTCCGTCTCCATGGCCGACATCGACTTCACCAAGCTCAACCGCCAGCAGAAGCTCGCCGTCTTCCTCATCTGCATCGGCCCCGAGGCCGCCGCCGAGGTGCTGAAGCAGTTCGACGATGCCGAGATCGAGCTGCTCTGCCGCGAGATGTCGACCTTCCCGATGATTCCCGAGGCGACGCAGAAGCAGGCGATGGAGGAGTTCAGCGCCATCGTCGCCTCGAGCGTCGGCTCCGCGCTCGGCGGCCTGCCCTTCGCCCAGCGCACGCTCGAGATCGCCAAGGGCGACTACAAGGCCCAGTCGATCATCGGCCGCGTCGGCCCCGTCGCCGGCAGCTCGGTCGAGGTCATCAGCGACATCGCCGAGATGGAGGGCCGCCAGATCTTCAACCTCATCAAGCACGAGCAGCCGCAGACGATCTCCTTCGTCCTGTCCTACCTCGACCCCGCGAAATCCGCCGAGGTCTTCGCCCTCCTCAGTCCCGACCTGCGCGAGGAGGTGGTCGAGCGCCTCGGCACGATCGAATCCACCTCGCTCGACCTCGTGAGCAAGATCGTGCGCTCGCTCGGCAAGCACTTCGACTCGAAGGTCCGCCCGGCCTTCCACCGCAGCGGCGGCGTCCGCGCCGTCGCCGGCCTGCTCAACTCGCTGGACAAGGAGATGTCGAAGAACCTCCTCGCCCGCATCGAGGAGCGCAACGCCACCCTCGGCGCCGCCATCCGCAAGAAGCTCTTCAGCTTCGAGGACCTCAACCGCCTCGCCGCGGCCGACCTCCAGCGCGTGCTGCGCGAGGTGGATTCCGGCAACCTCGCCATTTCCATGAAGTCCGCCTCCGAGGCCCTGCGCGAAAAGATCTACGCCGGCCTCTCCAAGCGCGCCGCCGAATCGCTCAAGGAGGAGATCGAACTGCTCGGCCCCGTCCGCCTCAAGGACGTCGAGGCCGCCCAGGACGTCATCATCCAGGCCGTCCGCCGCCTCGAGGAGGAAGGCCAGATCTCGCTCGATTCCGAGTCGCAGGCCCTCGTCGCATGAACGCCCCGCGCCCGACCCTCCCGTCCGCCGCCGAGCCGCTCCGCGCCATCATGCGCAGCTTCGAGTTCGGCCCCGTCACGGCCACCGTGCCCGCGCCGCCGGCCCGGCCCCGGCGCGCCGCCGGCGCGCCGCGTCGCCGCGTCGTGCTGCCGCAATCATAACGCATCCTTCATCCCTCTCCGTGGGTTACTCCAAGCTCATCGCCTTCGACCGCCCCCTCGCCGCCGCCGTGCTGCCGGGCCAGGGCCGCCTCTACACCGAGGCCGAGGTCGCCGCGAAATGCGAGGAGGCCTACCGCCGGGGCGTCGACTCCGCGCGCGCCGCCGCCGACCAGCAGATGGTCGAGTTCCGCGTCGACGTGGAGCAGCTGAGCGACGGCGTGCTGAAGAAACTCTCCTCCCTCGAGCCCGCGCTCGTGGCCCAGCTCCGCGAGGCGCTGCCCGGCCTGGCGGTCGACATCGCGCACCGCCTCCTCGCCGGCTACGAGCCGCCGGTCGAGACGATCGAGCGGCTCTGCCGCGAGGCGCTCGAGCAGCTTTTCCCCGAGCGCGAGGGGCTCGAGCTCTCGCTCGGGACGCGCGACGCCGAGCTGCTCACCGCGCTCAATCCCGACTGGATGGCGCGCTATCCCGGCCTGCGCGTCCGCGTCGACGCCACCCTGAAGCCCGGCGATTGCCTCGTGCGCTCGCGCTTCGGCCTCACCGACGCGCGCCAGGAAACCAAGCTCGCCGCGCTCACCCATTCCCTCACCGGCGCATGAACGTCTCCGTCGCTCCGCTCGTCGATGTGCTCCGCACGCAGGTCCGCCACCTGCCGGCGGTGCAGCGCGTCGGCGCGGTCACGGGCGTCGCGGGCCTCATCATCGAGTCCGAGGGCCCCAACGTCGGCCTCGGCGAACTCTGCCTCGTGCGCTCGCCGCGCACCGAGTTCACCGTCCGCGCCGAGGTGGTCGGCTTCCGCGAGCACCGCGTGCTGCTCATGCCGCTGGGCGACACCTCCGGCCTGCACGTCGGCTGCGAAGTCGCCGCCGCGGACCGCCCGCCGCTGCCGCGCCCCGGCCCGGAGCTGCTCGGCCGCGTCCTCGACGCGCTCGGCCATCCTTTCGACGACCTCGGCCTGCTGCCGGTCGACCGCACGGAGCACGACCCCACGCCCCCGCACCCGCTGCGCCGCCAGCGGATCAAGGAACCGCTCACCACCGGCGTGCGCGTGCTCGACACCTTCACGCCCATCGGCCGCGGCCAGCGCCTCGGCATCTTCGCCGGCTCCGGCGTCGGCAAGTCCACCCTGCTCGGCATGATCGCCCGCGGCTGCTCGGCCGACGTGGTCGTCATCGCGCTCGTCGGCGAGCGCGGCCGCGAAGTCCGCGAGTTCCTCGAGAAGGACCTCGGTCCCGAGGGCCTGAAGCGCTCCGTCGTCGTCGTCGCCACCTCCGACACGCCCGCGCCGCTGCGCCTCCGCGCCGCCTTCACCGCCACCGCCATCGCCGAGGCCTACCGCGACCAGGGCAAGAACGTCATGCTGATGATGGACTCGGTGACGCGCTTCGCCATGGCGCAGCGCGAGATCGGCCTCGCCATCGGCGAGCCGCCGGCGACCCGCGGCTACACGCCCTCCGTCTTCGCCCTCCTCCCGCGCCTGCTCGAGCGCTCCGGCGCCGGCGAGTCCGGCGCCATCACCGCGCTCTACACCGTGCTCGTCGAGGGCGACGACATGAACGAGCCCGTGGCCGACGCCGTGCGCGGCATCCTCGACGGCCACCTCGTGCTTTCGCGCTCGCTGGCGCACTTCAACCACTACCCGGCGGTCGACGTGCTCGAGTCCGTCAGCCGTCTGACGCGCGACGTCTGCACGCCCGACGAGGTGGACCTCGCCGCCAAGGCCCGCGAGCACCTCGCGCTCTACCGCAAGAACGAGGACCTCATCTCCATCGGCGCCTACCAGAAGGGCGCCAACGCCGCGCTCGACCAGGCGATCACGCTGCACGAGCCGCTGCGCAATTTCCTCCGCCAACGCGTGCATGAGCACACGCCCCGCGCGGAGTCCTTCAAACTGCTCAGGAAGATCCTCGTGCCATGAAACGTTTCCGTTTCCCTCTCCGGCCCGTGGCCGTCATCCGCGCGCACAAGGAGCTGCGCGCCCGCGAGGCGTTCGCCGCCTCGGTCCATGCCTACGTGCAAGCCGAAGAGCTGCTCGCCGCGACGCGCGCGCGGGTGGCCGGCCTCGCGCAGGCGCTGTTCGACGGTCGCGGCGGCACGTTCCTCGCCGCCGAGGCCGCCGCGATGTTCCGCTCCTACCGCGCCGAGTGCGACGAGGAGCTGAAGGTCGAGCGCCAGGTCATCGAGGCGCGCGACGCCATGCAGCAGCGCCGCGCCGAATACCTCGACGCCAGCCGGCAGCTCAAGGTCGTCCACAAGCTCGAGGAAAAGGCCCGCAGCCTCCACCGCGCGGCCGCGCTGGTCGAGGACCAGGCGGCGATGGACGAGTTCGCCGGCTACCGCGCGGCCCGCCGCGTCCTTCTCACATGACCAAGCTCGCCCAAAGCCCCGCCTTCGTCGCCACCCTCGGCCTCGTCTTCGGCCTCGCCGCCGGACTCGGCTGGTTCTGGCGCGTCGGCGACCTGCTCGTCACCCACGCCCTCACCACGCGCGTCTCCGCCGCGAAGCAGCAGAAGGCGCAGGGCTGGGATTTCTGGACCATCGAGATCGACAACCTCGCCTCCGAGCTGAAGGGCGAGAAGGAACGCCTGCGCAAGCAGACCGAGCAGCTCGACCTCCGCGCCGCGCGCCTCGACGCCGAGCAGCAGGAGCTCGACAAGGTCCGCGGCGAACTCGAGCGCATGCGCAAGGAGATCTCCCAGCGCGTGATCGAGATCGGCACCGACGAGGCGAAGAACCTCAAGACCCTCGCCACCACCTACTCGAACCTCTCGCCCCGCGCCGCCGTCGCCATCATCAAGGAACTCGACGACAACACCGCGGTGAAGATCCTCTCGCTGATGAAGCCCGACACCGTGTCGCCCATCTTCGAGGAGATGAGCCGCACCGCCGCCGTCGACGGCACGCTCGCCCGCCGCGTCGCCGTGCTCTCCGAAAAACTTCGCCTGATGAAATCGAACAAGCCGGCGACGAGCTGACTTGTTTCTCACCTCGTGCGCCACGGACGGCGCGCACGAATTCCACGGAGGGAAGCCCTGCATGACGACTTTCCTCCCGACCACTTCCCCGACCGATAGCTTTCCCGGCGCCGCCCCGTCGGGGCCCGGCTCCGCGCCGCTGGCCGACGGCCTCGCCGCGCTCCTGGCCCCCGCCAGCGGCACCACGCCGACACTCGCGGCGGAGTTCACGGCGCTGCTGGACGACAGCACGCTCGCGTCCGCATCGACCGCGCCGACGCCCACCGGGCTCGTCGGCTCCGCGACCCCGGCCACGCTGCCGTCGGACGTCCCGACCGCGCCGCGCGTCCTCGGAAGCAGTCGCCCGCCGTCCGCCAACCTGCCCGCGACGGAGACGGCCGACACCGCGCCGGTCCTGGCGACCGACGTTCGCGGCCTCGCGCTCACCGCGCCGCGCGCCGCCGAGGCGCGGGAACCGGAGCGCGGGGCAGGGGAGCGCGCCGAGTCAACGGAGGCGAATCCGGCCCTGCCCGACCGCGCGACTCTCGAGGCCATCGTGGCTTTGCTCGTCCCGGCCGCGCTCGCCGCGAACCCGGAACCGTCCGCTCCCGCGCTGGGTGCGGCCGCCGATCGCACGGCCGGCGCACCGATGCCGGAGACAGACGGACGACCCGCCGCCGCCACGGCGACGGCCCCCTTGCGGCATCCGCGCCGCTGACCATCACGCGCCCCGGCCAGCCGGCCATCACGGTCGACGACCCGCTGGCGCCGACGCAGCCCAGCGACGCACCGGCGGCGACAGTCGTTGCGCCGGTGGCGGCGAAAATCCCGGCGCCGCTTCGCGAGCGGCCGTCGTCCGACGCGCCCGCGCCCTCCGCCGGGCGGGCGCCGACTGCGGTCGCGAGCGTTCCCGCTTCGGCCGCAGTCGCGGCGACGCCGGTTCCGGCCACCGCCGCCGCTCTCCCGGTGATCGAAGCCACCGCCGCCGCCGAGCTGGCGGACGGCACGGTGGTGACGATGGCGCTGCCGAAGGCTCCCGCTCGCCCCGTCGCCCGCCCGGTCGCCGCGGCCGAGCCGACCCAGGCGGAAAATTCTGCCGCTGTTTCGGGCGAAAAAAATGCCGCGGATCCGGCGCCGGAAAACGCGTTCGGAAAAACTTTCTAAGCACGGAGGAAGAGCAGCTTAGCCCGACGCGCGGAAAAGCTGGCATCGGCGTTGCTGAAACGCGTCCGACCATGCTCTTCACCCCGCACGACTCGCTTCCGGCCGTCCATCCGACGGTGCCCGCGCTCGTGTCGATGGTGTCCGCCGCCCCGGCGGCCTCGGCCGCGCCCGCCGCGGAGCCGATGCCCGAGCTGCTCGCCGCCTCCGTGGCGCACCGCGCCGTCGAGGCCGTGACCAGCGTCGTCGACGCCCAGGCCGCCTCGAAGCTGCAGCCGGTGCCGAGCGTGCAACTCAAGTTCAAGGTCGGCGCCGAGGACCTCGCGGTCCGCGTCGAGCTGCGCGCCGGCGTCGTGCGCACCGAGTTCCGCACCGATTCCCCGGAGCTGCGCGCCGCGATCCAGAACGAGTGGAAGGCCGTCGCCGCCCAACCCGAGAACGCGCTCCGCTTCCTCGAGCCGGTCGTCGCCCCCGCCTCGTCGTCGCCGGGCGGCGCGAACGCTTTCGCCCAGCAGCAGCATCAGCAGTCGCCCGGCCAGTCCGCGGCGCAACAGCAACAACAGCAGCAGCAATCGCGCGCCGCCGCCGAGCTCTTCGGCAGCGTCGGTCGCTCGACGCCGTTCCAGCCCCGCGAGGGCGGCGCGGCCTCGAACGTCGCCCCGATCGCCCTGCCCACGTCCGTCCACCTGTCCGCCGTCGCCTGATCCCATGCCCGTCACCAGCGCCACTTCCACCTCCACCAGCAACGTCGGCTACTCCGACCTCTACAACTCCACCGGCGGCGCCGCGCGCAAGACCACCAAGGTGCTCGGCTCCGATGACTTCATGAAGCTGCTCGCCGTGCAGTTCCAGCAGCAGGATCCCATGAAGCCGATGGAGGACACGGCGTTCATCGCCCAGATGGCGCAGTTCTCCGCCCTCGAGCAGAACAAGACGATGGCCTCGCAGATCACCGCGCTCCGGGCCGACCAGCAGCTCCTGATGGGCAACAGCTACCTCGGGCGCACCGTCACGGTCGAGGACGCCGACGGCAAGTCCGTCACCGGCCTCGTGACCGCCCTCGACAACGACGCGACCGACGGCGTCACGCTCTCGATCGACGGCAAGTCCTATCCCCTTTCCTCGGTTCGACGGATCGAACCCACCGTAACGCAGCAGAGCAGCACCGCAACGGACGGCACCGCGGCCTAAACCTCAACTTCCAACACACCGAAATCACATGGCACTCATCGGCACCCTCACTTCCGGCGTCAGCGCCCTGCGCACCTTCAGCAAGGGCCTCGAAGTCATCGGCAACAACATCGCGAACATCAACACGACCGGCTACAAGTCCTCGCAGGCCAGCTTCGCGGAGAGCTTCTCCAACACGCTGCGCGGCTCGGCCCCGTCGAACGGCACCACCTCCAGCCAGCCCGGCATCCAGATCGGCACCGGCGTCCAGCTCGCGAGCATCACGACCAACTTCACCCAGGGCGCGCTCACCAGCACCGGCGTGACCACCGACCTCGGCATCTCCGGTCGCGGCTTCTTCATCGTCGAGGACGCCACCAGCGGCACCACCTACGCGACGCGCGACGGCTCGTTCCGCATCGACGACAACGGCTACCTCGTCACCCAGGGCGGCCTGCGCGTCCGCGGCCTCACCGGCGCCGTGCCGCCGACCGCCGTCGGCGACATCCGCGTCGGGCAGAACAATCCCGTCGGCACCGAGCTCCAGTCCATCTCGATCGACCGCCAGGGCAACCTGGTGGAGTTCTTCTCCGACGGCACCTCGGCGACGACGAACAAGCTCCAGCTCCAGAATTTCAACGACACCTCCGCGCTCACCCGCGAGGGCAACAATCTCTACTCGTCGCTCGCCGCCGCGGGCCCGGTCGGCGGCGGCATCCTCGCCGGCAACAACGACCCGGGCTCCGACGGCCTCGGCGCCGTGCAGTCCGGCACGCTCGAGTCGTCGAACGTCGACCTCACCGCGCAATTCTCCGACCTGATCACGACCCAGCGCTCGTTCCAGGCCGGCTCCCGCCTCATCACCGTCTCCGACACCGTGCTCGAGGACATCGTCAACCTGAAGCGCAGCTGACGCGCCCGCGCGCCCCGTCGCCATGGCCGAGAAAAAGACGCCAAGGAATCCAAGGACACCACGCCCGCGGGCGGCGGCACCGCCGCCCCGGTCGAAGCGCCCGCTGCGAGAGCCAAGCCGGGCGGCGGCTTCAAGGCGTGGCTGCCCGCGATCGCCGCGGTGATCCTCGCGCCCGCGGCCACGTTCGGCGTGGCCGAATTCGTCCTCCTGCCGCGCCTCCAGGCGAAGCTGGCGCTCCCGCCGGCCGACGCCCACGCCAAGGCCGAGGCCGCCCCCGCGGCGGCCGACGAGCCGGAGGAAGGCGCGGCCGACAAGGAGGAGAAGGGCGGCCACGGCGGCAAGGAAGGCAAGGAGGCCGCCGGCGGCCCCAACTACGAGTTTTCCAACGTGGTCGTGAACCTCGCCGGCACCATGGGCACGCGCTACCTCAAGACCAGCTTCATCGTCACCGGCGTCGGCGGGAAGAACCTGCGCGGCACCTTCGAGGGCCAGAAGGCCAAGCTCACCGACATCACGCTCAACGTGCTCTCGTCGCTCACGCTCGCCGACCTCGAGGAGCCCGGCTCCAAGAACGTCCTCCGCGAGAAGCTCGTCGCCGCCTACAACCAGGCGCTCGGCAAGCGCCTCGTCGAGCAGGTCTACTTCTCGGACTTCGTGATCCAGTAAGCCCGCGACCATGGCCGACGACGCGCAGAAGACCGCCAGCGAGTTTCTCGATCAATCCGAGATCGACAAGCTGCTCGCGCAGACCTCGGCCGACACCGCGCCGAAGTCGCTGCTCATCCGCGCCGACGGCAAGCGCGGCGACGCCAAGGCGGTCAGCAAGGTCGAGGCCTACGACTTCCGGAACCCCGTCTTCCTCTCGGAGATCGAGCTGCGCCGCCTGCGCCTGCTGCACGAGGATTTCATCCGCTACCTGAGCGCGCGGCTCTCGCTGTTCCTCCGCATGGAGTTCGGCCTGAAGATGGCCCAGCTCACCACGGTCACCTACTCGAAGTTCACCGAGTCCCTGCCGAGCCCGACGCACATCTGCCTCTTCAAGGCCGAGCCGCTCGTGGGCATCGGCGTGCTCGACATCAATCCCCGCCTCGCCCTCACCATCGCCGACCGCCTCCTCGGCGGGCGCGGCCACTCGGTGAAGGCCGAGCGCTACCTCACCGAGATCGAGGTCGCCCTGCTCGAGGACGTGATCGTCATCATTCTCGAGGAATGGTGCGCCCAGTGGAAGAGCGAGCAGGACCTGCGCCCGCTCATCGTCGGCCACGAGAACAACGGCCGCTTCCTCCAGACCTCGCCCAAGGACGCCATCGTCCTCGCGCTGACGCTCGAGGTGAATTTCGGCGACTGCTCCGAGCAGATGCAGCTCGGCGTGCCCTACTACACGATCGAGCCGCTGGTGAAGAAGATGCAGGCGCGCCGCCAGAAGGACTCCGCCGTCACCACGGTCGAGAAGCGCGCTTCCTGGCAGAAGGCCTACGACCACATCTCCATGCCCGTGCGCGCGGAGTGGGAGGCTTTCGAGCTCAGCTTGCGCGAAGTCAGCAGCCTGCGCGTGGGCGACGTCATCGAGATGCCCACCGACCTCGTGCAGCAGACCCGCGTGCTGCTCAACGGCACCCCGAAGTTCATCGGCACCGTCGGGCTCGATACCGACCGCGTCGCGGTGCAGCTCACGAAGAAGATCCCGCTCACCCCGGAGGAAATTTCCCATGGCAAACCTGATGGAAGAAAAAGCTCTTGATATCGTTTTGGACGTGAAGGTGAAGGTCACCGTGCAGCTCGGCTCCTGCCTGCTGCCCATGCGCGACGTCCTCGAACTCTCCCCCGGCTCCGTCGTGCAGCTCATGCAGCACGCGAGCGACCCGGTCGGCCTCTACGTCAACGACAAGCTTGTCGCCTACGGCGAGGTCGTGGTGGTGGAGGACAACTTCGGCATCAAGATCACCGAGCTGGTCGGCAGCCCGAAGGGCTGAGGCCCGCCACCCCGCGCACGGATGCCGATGAAAACCCTCTTCCACCGTCTCGGAGCCGCGCTCCGTCTCGCCGGCGCCGTCGCCGCCGCGGGCGCGCTCTTCGCCGCCGCGCCGGCCCAGGAAAAGCCCAAGGACGCCGGCATCATCTACCCGCGCAACGCCGCCCCCGCGGACGCGCCCGCCCCCGCGGCGACCAAGGGCGCCGGCTCGAATTTCCTCCTCGTCGTCCTCGCCGCCGGCGCCGCCGCCACCGGCGGCTGGATGCTCTGGCGCCAGCGCCGTTCGCCCGGCGGCCTCGTCGGCCGCGACGCCCGCAAGCTCACCGTCGCCGAGAGCCGCTCGCTCGGGAACCGCCAATACCTCGTCGTCGCCGACTACGAGGGAAGAAGTTCCTGCTCGGCGTCTGCCCGGGCAGCATCCAGCTGCTCGCCCCGCTCGAGGCGGACGCGCGCCCGCCGCGTCCCTGACCCGCCGCACCTCCAGGACGACGATGCGCCGGATCGCCTCATTTCTCCTCTGCCTGACGCTCGGCGTGCTGCCGCTCGCGGCGCAGATCCCCAGCCAGACTCCGCCCGCCGGCCCGACGCCGACGTCCGCCTCCGCCGGCGGCCTGCTCCAGCCGTCGCCCGCGACCGCTCCGGCCGCCCCGGCGCCCGACCCGCTGCGCCTCTCGATCAACCTCGAGGGCGCGGAGAAGCCGGCGCAGCTCAGCGTCGCCGTGCAGATCGTGCTGCTGATGACGCTGCTGTCGGTCGCGCCCTCGCTGGTGCTGCTGATGACGAGCTTCACCCGCATCGTGATCGTCCTCGGTTTCGTGCGCACGGCGCTCGGCGTGCCCAGCGCGCCGTCGAACCAGATCATCGTCGGCCTCTCGCTCTTCCTCACCTTCTTCATCATGGGCCCGGTCTTCGACCGCGTGAACAACGAGGCGCTGCGGCCGTATCTCGACGGCCGGATCACCTCGAACGAGGCGCTGGACCGCGGCGCCGCCCCGCTGCGCGACTTCATGCTGAAGCAGACGCGCACGCGCGACCTGGAGTATTTCCTCGAACTCGGCGGCTACGGCCCGACGGCGGTGAAGGACCTGCCGCTGCGCGTCGTCATCCCCGCGTTCGTCATCAGCGAGCTGCAGACGGCGTTCCAGATGGGTTTCCTGCTCTTCCTGCCGTTCCTGATCATCGACTTCCTCGTCTCCTCCACGCTGATGGGCCTCGGCATGATGATGATGCCGCCCAACGTCGTCTCGCTGCCGTTCAAGCTGCTGCTCTTCGTCCTCGTCGACGGCTGGCACCTGATCGTGAAGTCCCTCGTGCAAAGTTTCGCCACCTGACCGCGCCATGAATCCCGAACTCGCCATCGACCTCTTCAAGTCCACCGTGCTGTTCGCGCTCTACATCGTGGCGCCCTTCCTCGGCCTGCTGCTCGTCGTCGGCCTGGTCGCGAGCCTGTTCCAGTCCATCACCTCGATGCAGGAGAACACGCTGACCTTCGCGCCCAAGCTCGTCGCGCTCGCCGGCCTGGCGGTGCTGCTGGCGCCGTGGCTGCTGCGCAGCCTGACCGAGTTCACGCTCGCGGTGTTCGCGAAGATGCCGGCGCTGGCGCACTGACCGGGGACGCGTTGTGAGCCTCGCCTACCTGCTCACCTGGATGATGGTGTTCCTGCGCGGGCTGGGCGTCATCATCCTGCTGCCCACGATGGGCGGCCATCCGCCGCCGGTGATCGTGCGCGCGGCGCTGGCCATGTGCATCGCGACGCTGATCGCCGGACTCGTGCCGGCCGCGTCGCTGCCGGCGGACATCTGGGGCCTCGGCGCCGCCGCGGCGGGCGAGGTCGCGCTCGGGCTCGCGCTCGGGTTTGTCGGCCGGATGGCGTTTTCCGCGATCGAGATGGCGGGCCGCATGATCTCCTCGGAAATAGGCCTCGCGGGCACGCCGGGCTTCGGCACGCCGGAGATCAGCTCGGAGGTGGTCGCCGGTTTCCTCTCCGTGCTGGCCACGGTGCTGTTCTTCCTTTTCGGCGCGCACCTGCTGGTGCTCGGTGCGTTTGCCAAGAGCTTCCTCCTCGCCGGCCCGGGCCACCCGATGCTGGCGAGCGGGGCGGGGGACGAGCTGATCCGGGACACCGGGCACGTGATCGAGCTCGGCCTGCGCATCGCGGCGCCGTTCATCGCGCTGAACTTCCTCATCACGCTCGCCTTCTCCGTCCTCGGCCGCGCGGTGCCGAAGATGCAGGTGTTCGTGCTCAGCTTCTCCCTGCGCGCGCTGATGGGGCTCGGCCTGCTGGCGAGCGCCGGCGCGCTGATCGGCCGGTATCTCTACGTCGAGTTTTCCGACCTGCCGATCCAGATGCTCCAGATCCTGCCCGCGAAGTGAGCGGGCGGGCCCGGGACGCTCCCCGGGCGAGAAATGAGGCAAATTTTGCCTCAAGTTTTCCCGGCTCCGGCCGAAACGCGCGCGGCCGGGCGGCGAGGGCGACAGAATAAATTTAACTCGTTGCCGGCCATGGCGAAACGGGTGCCGGCAGGCCCTTGGCATCGGCGTTGCTCAAGTGAGGGAGACACCCGCCACGATGGCAGACACCGACAACGACCAAAAAACCGAGCAACCGACCGAGAAGCGCCTCAGCGAGGCCGCGGAGAAGGGTCAGTTCGCGAAGAGCGCCGAGCTCACGGTCGTTTTCACGCTCACGGCGGCGCTGGCGGCGCTGGCGTTCACGGTGCGGCAGAGCGCCAACGACGTCGCCGAATACTCGGTGATGATGTTCACGAATTTCCGCCTGATGCAGGTGAACACGGACACGTTTCCGCTCCTGCTCGGCAACGTCCTGCTGACCTGCGCGAAGGCGGTGCTGCCGGTCCTCGTCGCCTGCGCCGGCGCCGCGATGCTCGCGGGCGGCCTGCAGAGCGGCTTCCGCATCTCCCCGAAGGCGATGATGCCGAAGTTCGAGCACCTCAACCCGGTCGAGGGCTTCATGCGCCTCTTCTCGAAGGCGACCTGGGTGCGCAGCGGCCTCGACCTGCTCAAGCTCGTCGCGATCGGCTACGCGCTCTACCTCGGCGCCCGCAACCTGCTCGAGGACCCGCTCTTCACCGCGCCGGTCGAGGCGGCCTATCTCGGCACGTTCCTGCGCGAGGCCTCCACCGCCTTCTTCGGCCGCCTGCTGCTCTCGCTCGGCGTGATCGCGGCGCTCAGCTACGGCTGGGAAAAATTCAAGATGCACCGCGACATGATGATGACGCGGCAGGAGGTGAAGGATGAGCACAAGAATTCCGAGGGCGACCAGCACGTGAAGGGCGCGATGCGCCGCATGGCCCGCCGTCTCCTCCAGAAGCAGATGCTCCAGGCCGTCGCCACGGCCGACGTCGTCGTGACCAACCCGACGCACTTCGCCGTCGCGCTGAAATACGAGCGCGGCGTCGACAAGGCTCCCGTCGTGCTCGCGAAGGGCGAGAACCGCTTCGCCCAGCGCATCAAGGCCCTCGCCGCCGAGCACGGCGTGCCGACGGTCGAGAACAAGCCGGTCGCCCGCCTCCTCTTCGCCATGGGCAAGGTCGGCGAGTCGATCCCGCCCGAGCTCTACCAGGCCGTGGCCGAGATCCTCGCGGTCGTCTACCGCACGCACCGCTACTACTTCCACCAGCTCAAGACGCGCCGGCTGACGGCGGGAGCGAACGCCGCGTAAGCCATGCCCGTCTCCTCCAACGCCCACATCACCCGCCTGCTGCAGCGCGCCGACCTGCTGTTCACCTTCGCCCTCTTCGGCACCGTGCTGCTGCTGGTGCTGCCGGTGCCGCCGTTCCTGATCGACCTGCTGCTGGCGCTGAACATCGGGCTCTCGCTGCTGGTGCTCCTCGCCATCGTCTACGTCAAGGACCCGCCGGAGTTCTCGGGCTTCCCGACGATGCTCCTCGTGCTGACGCTGTTCCGCCTCGCGCTGAACATCAGCTCGACCCGCCAGATCCTCGCCCACGGCTACGCGGGCGAGATCATCGACTCGTTCGGTCACTTCGTCATCCAGGGCAACTACGTCGTCGGCGCGGTGGTGTTCATCATCCTCGTCGTGATCAATTTCGTGGTCATCACGAAGGGCGCGGGCCGCATCGCCGAGGTGAGCGCGCGCTTCACCCTCGACGCCCTCCCCGGCAAGCAGATGGCCATCGATGCCGAGCTCAACGCCGGCATCATCGACGAGGTCCAGGCCACCGCCCGCCGCGTGAAGGTGCAGAAAGAGGCCGATTTCTACGGCGCGATGGACGGCGCCTCGAAGTTCGTGCGCGGCGACGCCGTCGCCGGCATCCTCATCACTCTCGTCAACGTCCTCGGCGGCTTCGCCATCGGCGTGTTCCAGATGGGCATGTCGCTGGGCGAGTCGCTCCAGAAGTTCACCCTCCTCTCCATCGGTGACGGCCTCGTCTCGCAGATCCCCGCGCTGATCATCTCCATCGGCGCCGGCCTCCTCGTCACTCGCGCCTCCGACAACAACAACCTCGGCACGCAGGTCACGGGCCAGCTCTTCCGTTACCCGCGTGCGCTGGCGATCGCCGCGGGCTGCATGGGCGTGTTCGCGCTCATGCCGGGCATGCCGACGATCCCGTTCGCCAGCCTGGCGCTCCTCGCCGGCTTCATGGCCAAGACCCTCAAGGTCCTCGATCCGGACGGCACCGCCGCGACGGGCGCCGCCGCCGCGCCGGCCAAGGCGGGTGGCAAGGCCGCCGCCGGTGGCAAGCCCGGCGAGACCGGCGCCGCCGCGGGCGGCGAGGCCGCAGCCCCGGCCAAGACCGAGGATGTCCGCAAGCTCATCGACGTCGACGTCTTCGCCATCGAGATCGGCTACGGCCTGCTCTCGCTCGCCGACACGAAGGTCGGCGGCGACCTGCTCGCCCGCGTCACCGGCGTGCGCAAGACCCTCGCCCGCGAGAAGGGCATCGTCGTCCCGCCGATCTCCGTCCGCGACAATCTCGAGCTCGAGGCCAACGACTACCGTTTCCTCCTTCGCGGCAAGGCGATCGCGAAGGGCTCTCTCATGCCCGGCCGCTTCATGGCCATGAACGTCACCGGCAGCTCCGTCCGCCTCCGCGGCATGCCCACGCGCGAGCCGGTTTTCAACCTCGACGCGGTCTGGATCGACGACAGCGAGCGCAAGACCGCCGAGCTGAACAATTTCACCGTCGTCGATCCGTCGTCGGTCCTCATCACCCATCTCTCCGAGACGCTCAAGGCCAACGCCCACCACCTCCTCGGCCGCCAGGACGTGCAGGCGCTCGTCGACCACCTCAAGGCCACGCACAGCGCGCTCATCGCCGAGCTGCTGCCCGACCTCGTCAACATCGGCGTCATCCAGCGCGTCCTCCAGAATCTCCTCCGCGAGAACATCGCGATCCTCAACCTCCCGCTCATCCTGGAAGGCATCGCCGATTTCGCGCCGCTCTCGAAGAACCCCGACGACCTCAGCGAACTCGTCCGCCGCCGCCTCGGCCTCTACTTCGTGCCCGAATACGAGGCCAAGCCCGGCTCGCTCAAGGCGCTCACGCTCGACCCGCGCTTCGAGCAGGCGCTCGTGACCAAGGTCCACCGCTCGCCGACCGACGTCGGCCTCGCGCTCGATCCAGCCACCGGCCGCCACCTGCTCGAGGAGCTCAGCCGCCGCACGAACGAGCTCACGCTCAAGGGCCTGCCCGCCGTGCTCGTCGTCTCGACCGAGACCCGCCTCCCGCTCAAGCGCTTCCTCGAGCCGTCGTTCCCGCGCCTCACCGTCCTCGCGTTCCAGGAGCTTCCGTCCGCCACCGAGATCGACAACGCCGGCATCATCACCGCGCCCGCCCACCTGCTCCGCAACGACGGCATGAAGGCCGCCGCCTGATTTTCCCATGTCTTCCGCTCCCGCCCCCTCCGCCGGTTCCTGCTACCGCTTCGTCGTGAAGAGCGCCGAGGACGCCGCCCGCGTCATCCGCGAGCAGCTCGGCGAAAACGCCCGCGTGCTCTCCGTCCGCAACGTCGAGAGCGGCGGCATGCTCGGGCTCTTCTCGTCGCCCAAGCTCGAGGTGATCGCGCAGCTCATCGCGCCCGAGCCGGCGCCGGAACCCGCGCCGGCCGTGGTCGAGGAGCCGAAGGCCGTGCTCAGCGAGCTCGGCGCGGCCAGCGAGGCCGTGTCCGCCGGCCGCGTGCGCGCGCCGCGCTCGATGATCCGCGCGCCGAAGATGACTCTGCCCGAATTGCTCCGCCGCTCCGGCTTCTCCGAACCGCTGCTCGCGCGCCTCGAACGCTCGCCCGAGTGGCGCCGCCTCGAGGAGCTGCCGCTGCACCGCGCGCTGGTCGAAGTCGGCCATCACCTCCGCGACCTCGCCGCGCATCGCGCATCGCGCCCGCCGCTCCGCCGCGCGGCCTTCCTCGGCACGCCCGGCGTCGGCCGCACCACCGCGCTCTGCAAGTGGCTTTCCGCGGAAGTCTTCCGCCGCGCCCGCATCGGCCATGTCGTCACCGCCGAGTTCGACCGCCCGAACGCGCCCGGCCAGCTGCCCGTGTTCTGCGAGGCGCTCGGCGTGCCGCTGGCGCACTTCCCCGCCTCGACCGAGCCGGCGACCGAGAACGCCTTCGTCTACTTCGACCTGCCCGGCCTCTCGCTCCGCCACCCGGCCGAGAACGCCGTCGTCGCCCGTTTCCTCGATGCCGAGCAGATCACCGAGCGCGTCCTCGTGCTCAACGCCGCCTATGACCACGCGACGCTGCGCGCCGCCTACGCCGCCGGCCGCGAGCTCGGCGCCACCCACGTGGTCTTCACCCACCTCGACGAGGTCTCCCAGTGGGGCCGCCTGTGGGATTACCTGCTCGACGGCGACCTGGAGCCGCTGTTCCTCGCCACAGGGCCCTCGCTCACCAGCGACCTGGAGACGGACGCCGCCGACGCCGTCGCGCGCCGCACCATGCCGGCCGCGGCCGACACCGTCGCGCCCGCCGCGCCCGAGGCGGCGGCGAACGACGACGAGGACGAAGTCGCCGCGCCCGGCGTCCTCAACACCGCCGCCTGACCGCCATGCGCTACGTCTTTCTTCTCGGAGGTCTGCTGGGGTTCGCGCTCGCCGCGGGCACGGCGCTCTACATGGGCCGCGGGCCCGACCGGATTTTCTTCGATGGCGCCGTGGGATGTCTCTGCGGCGCGCTGCTCTTTCGCTGGCTGTGGAGCGTTTTGCTCGGCGGCCTGCGTGAAACCATGGTCGCCCGGCAACGGGCCGCCGCCGCCGAGGTCGCCAAGGCCAAGCCGGAACTCTCCTCGCTGAAGTCATGAAACACGCCGCTGCACTCGCCCGCGGCACGGATGCCACCCTCCCTCCGCCCCCGCCACGGCCGCGTGGCGCGCCTACGCAGGGACATCGGGCGCTGTCGATGAGAAGGATCTTATCGAGCGTTTCCTCCCGCTGGTCCGCAATGTCGTGGACCGCATCAAGCTCACGCTGCCCCCGCACATCGACGCCGACGACCTCTACAGCGTGGGCGTGACGGGACTCATCGCCGCCGTGCGCAAATACGATCCGGAGCAGGGCAACACCTTCGCCGGCTACGCCGCCATGCGCATTCGCGGCGCCGTCCTCGACGAGCTCCGCCGCATGGACTGGTGCCCGCGCCGCACGCGCGCCCGCGCCCGCAAGCTCAAGGAGGCGATCAACGACCTCGAGCAGAAGATCGGCCGCACCGCGACCGAGAGCGAGATCTGCGAGGAGCTCGGCCTCAGCCACGCGGAATACGCCAAGTGGCTCGACGAGGCCCGCCCGGTCACCTTCATCGCCCTCGACCAGCATGCCGAGGGCGAGGAGTCCGAGGGCGCCTCCCTGCACGAACTGCTGGCCGACGAGCACGATACCACCGGCCGCGAGACGCTCGAGAAGCAGGAGTTGCTGCAACTTCTCACTCAACGGATGGCCGAATTGCCCGATATTCCCAGGAAGATACTTGCCATGTATTATTTTGAAAACATGCGCCTGGCCGAAATCGCCGCGGTTTTTGGCCTGACGGAGTCGCGCATTTGCCAAATCCACTCGCAGACCATCCTCGGGCTGCGGGCCTTCCTCGGCCGCGCCCGCAACCGCTGACGCGCCTGCGATCCCACCATGCTCGTCCTCATCGGAGCCGCGGTAGTTTTTGCGTCGACCCTCGGCGGCTTCATGCTCGCGGGCGGGCAGCCGATGGTGCTGCTCCACATCTCGGAGTTCGTGGTCATCCTGGGCGTGGCGGCGGGCGTGCTCATCATCGCCAGCCCCGGCCACGTCCTGAAGGAGATCATCCACAAGGTCCAGGGGACGATCAAAGGCAAGGCGCCGGGCAAGGCCGAGTATTTCGAGCTGCTGAAGCTCCTCTACGAGCTGTTCATGACCGGCCGCCGCAACGGCCTCATCGCGCTCGAGGAGCACGTGATGGACCCGAGCAAGAGCACCATTTTCCAGAAATACCCCTCGCTGGCCAACCACCACGAGCGTCTCCAGTTCCTCTGCAACGGCCTCAAGCCCGTCATCGACGGCAAGATCAAGCCCGACCAGCTCGAGAGCCTGATGTCCGCCGAACTCGCCGCGAAGAAGGAGGAGGCCGAGCACCCGGTGCACATCCTCACGCTCGTCGGCGACTCGCTGCCCGGCATCGGCATCGTCGCCGCCGTGCTCGGCATCATCAACACCATGGCCGCCATCGCGGACGGCCCGGAGGTCGTTGGCGAACGCGTCGCCGCCGCGCTCACCGGCACGCTGCTCGGCATCTTCGTCGCCTACGGCTTCGTCAACCCGCTGGCCAACCGCATCAAGTTCAACGACGCCGCCGACCAGCTGGCGCTGAAATGCATCATGCAGGCCGTGGCCGGCTTCGCCAAGGGCCTCGCGCCCCTGACCGCCGTCGAGATCGCGCGCCGCTCTCTCGACAGCAACGTCCAACCCGGCGCCGACGAGCTCGAAGCCGCGGTGAAGAACCTCGGCACGGGCAAGTAGGCCATGGCAGCCGGCGGCGGTGGCGGTGGAGCCTGGAAGGTGGCCTACGCGGACTTCGTCACCGCGATGATGGCCCTGTTCATGGTGCTCTGGATCTCCGCGCAGGATAAGAAAATCCTCCTCGCGACCTCCCGCTATTTCCAGAATCCGTTCAGCTCCCCGATGCAGGATCACTCCGGCATCATGCCCTTCAACAAGGACAATCAGAACAGCAGCAGCGAATCGAAGAAGGAGGACGAGAGCGCGGGCAAGGAACAGGCCCCCGACAAGGACAAGCAGATCAAGCTCACCTTCCTGAACTCGGTCGCAGCCGACTTCTACCGCCTGCTCCACCTCGACGAGAACCTCGACCAGAAGCCCGTCGACGTGCAGGTGACCTCCGACGGCCTGCGCCTGACCCTGTTCGACCGCGCCAAGCGCCCGCTCTTCGACAACGACTCGGCCGAGCTGACCGAGTGGGGCAAGTTCGTCATGCAGAGCATCGCCTGGACGATCGACCGGCACCAGTTCCGCGTGACGATCGACGGCCATACCAAGTCCGGCCTCGAGCTCAAGAAGGAGAACTACGGCCTCTGGGAGCTTTCCGCCGACCGCGCCAACACCGCGCGCCGCCTGCTCGTCTACTACGCCGTCGACCCGAAGCTGATCGACCGCGTCGCCGGCTACGCCGACACGCGCCCGCTCGAGGGCCAGCCGCCCACGGCCGATGCGAACCAGCGCATCACCCTCAGCCTCACCCTCACCTCCAAGATGCGGGACAAGAAACTCACCGACCTGCGCGGCGGACCCGCGGCCGGTGCCGCCACCGGCTCTCACCCATGAAACCCTTCCTCCTCGGCAAGAAGGCGCACGACGCGCCGGCCCTCCGCACGCCGCCGAAGGCGCACGCCCACGCGTCCGGCCCGCAGGGCCTCGTCCGTCCCGCTCCCACCGGCCCCCACGTCGAGGCGGTGAAGGAGGGCGACAAGATCGTGCGCCTGGTCGTCACCTGCTCCTGCGGCGAGAAGATCGAGATCGACTGCCTGTATCCCGCCGGCAGCTGAGGCGGCGCCGCGGCCACAGTTGAGTTTACTTCCGCCGCCGGGCCGTGTGTGCTCGCGGCGTGAGCTCGCCCGCCGACCCGCTGCCGAACCCGAAACTGCTCTCGCTGCCCGATGCGGTCGCCTGGCGCGGCCAGCTGCGCGCCGCCGGACGGCGGCTCGTGCTGACCAACGGCGTCTTCGACCTCCTGCACACCGGGCACCTCTACTACCTCCAGCAGGCGCGCGCGCGCGGCGACGCGCTCTGCATCGCGCTCAACGCCGACGCCAGCGTGAAGCAGCTGAAGGGGCCGCTGCGCCCCGTGCAGACCGAGTCCGAGCGCGCCTACGCGCTGGCGGCGCTCGCCTGCGTCGACGCCGTGGTGATCTTCCGCGAGAAGCGCCTGACCGGCGAGATCCGCGCGCTGCAGCCCGACGTCTACGTGAAGGCCGGCGACTACACGCTGGAAAAGCTCGATCCCGACGAGCGCGGCGCCCTGCAGGCGTGCGGCGCGCGCATCGAGTTCCTGCCGTTCCTGGCGGGCTTCAGCACCACGTCGCTGATCGCGAAGATCAAGGCCGCGGGCGAAATCTAGCATCCGAAGCGGGTGACGGGAAGCGCCTTGACCGTCACCGTCTCGCGGCGGTGCCGGATGATCTCCAGGTCGAGCGTGTCGCCGGGCGCACGGGCGAGGAAAAGCTTGCCGAGGTCGGAGTCGACGCCGATGGCGGCGGGAAAATCGGTGACCGGGCGGCCGTTGATCTTCGCGATCTCGTCGCCCGGCTCGATGTCGAGGGCGGCCGCGGAGGAGCCGGATTTGATTTCGCCGAAGAAGATGCGCAGCACCTTTTTCGTCTGCTTGTCGTGGTAGATCTTCAGGTCGAAGCCGAAGCTGTTGATCGCCTCGTCCTTCACCCGGAAGGGCGCGAGCTTGGTGACGGGACCTTCGGCCGGAGGCGTCTCGGCGGCCACGGCGGCCACAACGAGAGCGACGAGCAGGCCGCCGAGGAGGAGCGGACGGGGCGTCATGAAAAAAGCGTTGTGCAAGGGCGGCGCTTTCCGCCTCCATGGTCGACCATGCGTCTCGTGATACTCGGCTCAGGAAGGGGAAGCAACGCGGAAGCCATTCTGCAGGCGGAGCGTGCGGGCCGGCTCGGCCGGGCGCGGGTCGTGCACCTGTTCTCGGACCAGCCCCAGGCCGGCATCCTCGCGCTCGGCCCGCGGTTCGGCGTGCCGGCGACGTTCGTCGATCCGGCGCCGTTCAAGACCAAGCTCGAGGGCGCGGGCGAGGAGCGCTTCATCGCCGCCGTGCGCGCGTGCGCGCCGGACCTGGTCGTGCTCGCGGGCTTCATGCGCGTGCTCAAGCCGGGTTTCCTGAACGCGTTCGCCGGCAAGATCATCAATCTCCACCCGAGCCTGCTGCCGGCCTTCCCGGGGCTCGACGGCATCGGCCAGGCGCTCCGCGCCGGCGTGAAGGAAACGGGCTGCACTGTGCACCGCGTCACGCTCGAGGTCGACGCCGGCGAGATCATCGCGCAGGCGCGCGTGCCGGTCGCGGCGGGCGAGACGCTGGAGTCGCTGGCGGCGAAGGTCCACGCGGCGGAGCACGCGCTGCTGCCCGACGTGATCGCGCGGCTGAGCGAGCGGCCGGCGCCGAAGCCGGCCGTGCACGAGTTCAAGGTCGAGGTCGCGCCTGGCGCCGTGCCGGCGATCGAGGACCTGCTGGCGGAGCGCGAGGAGCAGCGGCTGATGGTGCTCGAGGACAAGCCGAGCGGCCGCGCGTGGTTGACGGGCTATTTCGAGTCGCGCGCCGAGGCCGAGACCAGTTGGGTGGATTTGGCGGCGAGTTTCCCGCTGGCGTGGATGGTGGGCGCGCCGGAGCTGCGCGAATTGCCGGACGCGGACTGGAAGGACAGCTACAAGGCGCACTTCAAGGCGTCGTCCTTCGGCCCGCTGCATTGGGTGCCGGTGTGGGAGCGCGAGACGTTCCGGGCGCCGGCGGGCGAGCAGGTGCTGTGGCTCGATCCCGGGATGGCGTTCGGCACGGGCAATCACGAGACCACGCGACTCGTGGCGGAGCGGCTGGTGGCGTTCGCGGCGGAAAAGGGCACGGCGGCGCGCGTGATCGATGCCGGTTGCGGCTCGGGCATCCTGGCGCTGTCGGCGGCGCGGCTGGGTTTCCGCGAGATCAGCGGCTTCGACAACGACCCGGAGGCGATCCGGGTGAGCGAGGAGAACGCGACGCTGAACCAGCTCGGCGGGCGGGTGGAATTTTTCGTCGGCGACCTGACGTCCGGCTGGAAGCACGCGCCGGCGGGGCTGGTGCTGGCCAACATCCAGGCGGACGTGCTGGTGCGTTTCACCCGCGAGCTGATCGGCGCGGTGGCGCCCGGCGGCTGGCTGGTGCTCAGCGGGATCCTCGAGCGCGAACTGGCGGACGTGCGGGCGGCGTTTGCCGCGGCCGCGCCTGGCTGGCGCGTGGACGCGCGCGTGATGGGCGAGTGGAGCGACCTGCTGTTGGTGCGCCCCTGAGCAATCAGGGCGCGGCCACGCGCTTGAAGATGTAGCCGCCGCTGGCGGGGCCCCACACCTGCCGGCCGGAGGCGTTGTAGCCGCGGTCCCAGGAGACCAACTGGTCGGACGTCACGGTGATGTCGGTGGTGGCGTGCGTGGCGCCGCGCAGGTCGCTCGGACAGCCGTCGCCCCGGGTGCTGCCGACCAGCGAGCCGTCGGGCATGGCGCGGAAGAAGACGGTGCAGCCTTCGTTGAAGGCGATGCGCGACGGAGTCACGTCCGAGAGCGGCACGGTCTTGCGCCAGGCGCCGGTGGCTTTGATCGGGTCGTCGAGCGTGAAGAGCCGCATCTCGAGGGCGCCGTCGGGAGAAACGGCCAGTTGGCACACGCGCTGGCGGTAGGGCAGGTCGGGAGCTTCCGCGAGGGCTTGCTCGACGTAGAGCCAGGGGCCGTCGCTGCGGTCGGGCCAGATGCGGACGGCATGGAGCACGGCGTGGCGGTAGTTCTTGTCGGCCAGCGCCTGGTCGGCGGACGAAAAGGTGCCGGTCAGGAGCGACGCGAGGCGTTCGAGCGCGAGGGTCGACGCGGTGTCGGCCGCGAACGACCGGCTGGCGAGAAAGGCGAGGGCGAGGAGCAGGAGTTTGCGCATGGGGCCTAGAGGAATCGCCAGACACCGTGCAGGGCGGTGAGGTTGCCGAAAATCAGCAGCGGCCAGAACCCGCGTCCGGAGGGGAGCCGGAGGTTGAAGGCGATCGTCAGCGGCAGGGCGGCGCGGCAAGCGGCCCAATAGCCGGACCAGACCCAGGGACCGAGGAAGAGCAGCAGCACGCTGTAAGCGGCGCCGATGCGCCACCAGGGGTCGGTCGGGACACGGTGGCGCCAGAGGACGACCGTCTGCAGGGCAAGTCCGGGGATGGCGAGCAGGGTGAAAAGGTGCCGGGAATCGAGCTGGCCGCCGATGAGCTCGCGAGCGGAAGCCGTGAACTGGGCGATGGCCGCAAGGAGAGGCCAGGTGAAGTTGCCGCTGCCGGTGGTGACTGGGGCGTTCGGAAAGCGATTTGCCACGTAAGCGGCCCAGAGGGCGAGGGGCAGGGCGCTGGCGGCGATGGCCAGGATCTGGCGCCGGCCGGGGCGCGGCCAGCCCAGCAGGGCGAGCGAAGCCAGGAGGTTGGTTTCCTTGGTCAAATTGCCCAGCGCCAGAGCCGTCGCCGAGGCGCCCGGGCGGCCGGCCCGGTGCAGACGCACGGCGAGCAGCAGCAGGAGGAGGGCCGGGAGATCGACCAGGGACTGCCGGACGCTGTCGAGCACGCCCAGCGACAGCACGCAGGCCAGCCAGCGGGCGATGCCGACGGCGGACGCGTCGGCGATCTCATCCCAGAGCCACCGTGCCAGGGCGAACCAGCAGGCGACGTTGAGCAGGGCAAAGGCGTTCAGGACCAGCCAAGGGCTCCCCACACCCGCGCAGTGCGCCAGAAAGGGCCCTAGGATGCGCCTGGAACGATAGGCGGGGGCGTCGAGGGCGGTGTCCAGCGCGGGATCGCGGAGCGCGGGAGAAAGGGCGATCTGGGCGTAGAATTGACCGTCGTAGCCCGTCGATCCGGCCGTGACCGCGACCGGGAGCGCTTGGGCGGCGGGCAGGCGGCGGGTTGCCCAGGGTTCGCCGAAGTGCAGCAGACGGGTGAAGCCGGTCACGCGGTCGGCCTTTGCCGCCACCAGCAGAGAGAAGGCAAGGACTGTGAGCCAGAATGCGACGGAGCGAGGCATGAAAAAACCGCGTCGGGTGGACGCGGTTTGAAGCGGGAATCGGGCGCCTTGGCGACCTCAGAACAGGTCGGGCGGCGTGCGCGCCATGAAGTCCTCCATGTAGGCGGTGGTGGCCTTGCCTTCGATGAAGGTCGGGTCGCTCATGATCGCCTTGTGGAGCGGAATCGTGGTCTTGATGCCCCGGACGAGGTATTCGGAGAGGGCGCGGTAGGAGCGCTGGAGGGCGACCTTCCGGGTCTCGCCGAAGCAGATGAGCTTGCCGATCATCGAGTCGTAGTAGGGCGGGATCGCGTAGCCGCTGTAGACGTGGGAGTCGACGCGGACGCCGTTGCCGCCGGGGGCGTAGTAGAGCGAGATGGTGCCGGGGGAGGGCGCAAAGTTGCGGGCCGGATCCTCCGCATTGATGCGGCACTCGATGGCGTGCTTCGTCCACTTGATGTCGCCTTGGTCGAAGTCGAGCTTCTCGCCGTTGGCCACGCGGATCTGCTGCTTGATCAGGTCGATGCCGGTGACCTCCTCGGTGACCGGGTGTTCGACCTGGATGCGCGTGTTCATCTCGATGAAGTAGAAATTACCCTTGGGATCGACCAGGAACTCGATGGTGCCGGCGTTCTGATACTCGGCGGATTCGGCGGCACGGACGGCGGCCTTGCCCATTTTCTTGCGCAAATCGGCATTCAGAAACGGGGAGGGGGCCTCCTCGATGAGCTTTTGGTGGCGGCGCTGCACCGAGCAGTCGCGCTCGCCGAGGTGCAGGACCTTGCCGTGGCTGTCGGCGAGGATCTGAAACTCGATGTGGCGCGGGTTCTGGATGTATTTCTCGATG